>NZ_JBUZWE020000009.1:0-246095 GCF_055730135.2 Mesocryomonas lacus
CGGCCTCGGCCGTTATGCCGGCGCCATCGTGCCGGTGCCGATCCTCGTGGCGCTCCTCGTCACGCTCATCCCGACCACCATCGGCGGCCTGCTCTCGGCCATCGGCATCGCCGGCATGGACCGCCTGATGCGGCACAACGTGCTCGCGATGTCCGGCCGCGCGGTAGAGGCGGCCGGTGACGTCGACACGTTGCTCCTCGACAAGACGGGAACGATCACCTTCGGCAACCGCATGGCGTCCGAGATCGTCGCGGTCCCGGGTGTCACCGACGCTGACGCTGCATCTGCCGCTGTTCAGGCCAGCCTTGCCGACGAGACCGCCGAGGGTCGCTCGATCCTGACGCTCGCCCGCGAGAAGTACGGCGTGAACGTCCCTGCCACCGCTGAGACCGGAGCGACGTTCATCGAGTTCTCCGCCGCGACGCGCCTGTCCGGCGTCGATGTCGGCGGGCGGCAGCTTCGCAAGGGCTCGATCGACGCGATCCGCAAGTTCGTGGCGGATGCCGGGAACAGGGGCGCCGAGCCGGCCGCCTTCACCCAGGCCGTCGAGCGCATCGCCCGCTCCGGCGGCACGCCGCTCGGCCTTTGCGAGGGATCGCGCCTGCTCGGCGTCATCCACCTCAAGGACGTCGTCAAGCCCGGCATCAAGGAGCGCTTCGCCGAGCTTCGCCGCATGGGTATCCGCACCGTCATGGTGACCGGTGATAACCCGGTGACCGCCGCGGCAATCGCCTCGGAGGCTGGCGTCGACGATTTCATCGCCGAGGCGACGCCGCAGGACAAGCTGAACTACATCCGCAACGAGCAGCGGCAGGGCCGGCTAGTGGCGATGTGCGGCGACGGCACCAACGACGCCCCGGCGCTGGCGCAGGCCGATGTCGGCGTCGCAATGCAGACCGGCACCCAGGCCGCCCGCGAAGCCGGCAACATGGTCGACCTCGACAGCGATCCGACCAAGCTCATCGAGGTGGTCGGCATCGGCAAGCAGTTGCTGATGACCCGCGGCGCGCTGACGACGTTCTCGATCGCCAACGACGTGGCCAAGTACTTCGCGATCATCCCGGCGCTGTTCATCGCGGCGATCCCGGAGCTCGGCCTCCTCAACGTCATGGGCCTCGCCTCGCCGGAAAGCGCGATCCTCTCGGCGGTGATCTTCAATGCGCTGGTCATCGTCGCGCTGATCCCGCTGGCCCTGAAGGGGGTGAAGTACACGCCTGGCGACGCCGGCTCGATCCTGCGCCGCAACCTGCTGATCTACGGCCTCGGCGGCATCCTCGTGCCCTTCGTCGGCATCAAGCTGATCGACATGGTCATCGCCGGCCTCGGCCTCGTCTGACGGCAAGCCCAGCCCCTTCCCGATGCGGGGAGGGGCCGCCTGTCAGGCTCCACATCTTCGTTCCAAAGGAACTCCCATGCTCACCCAGCTTCGTCCCGCCCTCAGTATGCTCGTCATCCTCGTCGCCCTGACGGGCCTCGCCTATCCCATCGCCATGACAGGTGTCGCCGGGGTGGTCTTCCCGGATGCCGCCAACGGCAGCCTGGTGATGCGCGACGGCAAGATCGTCGGCTCCAGCCTGATCGGGCAGTCCTTCACCCGTCCGGAATACTTCAAGCCGCGTCCCTCTGCCGCCGGGACTGGCTACGACGCCAGCGCCTCGTCGGGCACCAACCTTGGCCCGACCAGCGCCAAGCTCGCCGAACGCCTCAAGACGGACGCCGATGCCCTGCGCGCCGCTGGCATCACCGGCCCGATCCCGGCCGATGCCATCACCACGTCCGGCAGCGGCCTCGATCCCGACATCTCGCCAGCCTATGCCGAGATGCAGGTCGCTGGCGTTGCGACGGCTCGTGGCATGACCCCGGCGAAGGTCTCCGAACTCGTCGCTGCCCATACAAAGGGGCGCACGATCGGCATCCTCGGCGAACCCCGGGTGAACGTTCTTGAGCTGAACATGGCGCTCGACCAAGAAGTGCCGAAGCCGTAAGGCGAGCCGATGGGTGCCGACCAACCCCAACGGGCCTCGCCCGACGCACTGATCGCCGCTGCCGAGCGCGAGGGCAGGGGATCCTTGCGCATCTTCCTCGGCGCCGCGCCGGGCGTCGGCAAGACCTACGCCATGCTCCAGGCGGCGAAGGCGGCCAAGGCCGACGGCGTGAACGTCGTCGCCGGCCTTGTCGAGACGCATGGCCGGGCCGAGACCGAGGCGATGGTCGCAGGCCTCGAGGTCATCCCCAAGAAGGGGGTGCCTTACCGCGGACGCCTCGTTCAGGAGTTCGATGTCGATGCCGCACTGGCCCGTCGTCCTGCTCTGCTCCTCGTCGACGAGTACGCGCACTCCAACGTCCCCGGGAGCCGTCACCCGAAGCGATGGCAGGACGTTCGCGATCTACTGGCCGCAGGGATCAACGTCTGGACCACACTGAACATTCAACACGTCGAGAGCCTCAACGACGTGGTCCAGCGGATCACTGGCGTGCGGGTTCGCGAGACTGTGCCGGACACGGCACTGGAGAAGGCCGATGAGATCATTCTTGTCGACCTGCCCTCGGACGAGCTCCTGAAGCGCTTGGCCGACGGCAAGATCTACGTCGAGGACACGGCGCAGCGCGCCATACAGAGCTTTTTCAAGCCGGGCAACCTGCGCGCCCTGCGCGAGCTGGCCCTGCGCCGTGTCGCCGCGCATGTCGACACAGACCTGCTCGAGCGCATGCAGGGTGGAGCGATCCAGGGACCCTGGGCGGCGGGCGAGAAGATCCTCGTCTGCGTGGGGCCGAACAAGATGGCCGAGCGGGTGGTGCGGCAGGCCAAGCGCCTTGCCGATCTCCTTGATGCCCCCTTCATGGCGGTCACGATCGAGCGCCCGGGTGTCACCGTCTCGGCAGAAGCGCGGCGCTTGCTCGATGCGGGCATGCAGCTTGCGGAGAGCCTCGGTGCCGAGACCCGCTCCCTCGTCGCCGACGACCTGCCGTCGGAGCTCCTGCGGACCTCACGCTTCGAGAACGTCACCCAGATCGTCATCGGTCAGGCGCGCGGCTTCGGCATCGGCCAGTGGTTCCGGCGCAACCTTGCCGACGCCCTGACCCGTCAGGCGCGCGGCATCGCCATTCACATCGTCACCGCCGAAGAGGCAGACTGCACGCAGGCGACACGGTTCACCCTTCCTCCGGTCGGCGAGCTTCGGGGATACTTGGTGGCCTTTGCCTGCGTCGCGCTTGCCACGATCATCGGGCAGGGGCTGTCCCGCGTCATCGCCCTGCCGAACATGTCGATGTTCTACCTGATCGCGGTGATCGTTCCAGCGTTCCGGTTCGGCGTCTGGCCTGCGGTCTTCGCCTCCGGACTCGCCTTCTTCGCCTACAACTTCTTCTTCATCGCCCCGACCTTCTCGTTCACCGTCGCCCGGCCGCACGAGGTGGTGACGCTCTTCATCTTTCTGGGCATCGCCGCCGCGATGTCGGCGATCGCCGGGCAGACGCGCGAGCAGGCGAAGGCTGCGGTACGTCGCACGCGGGCGACACGGCGGCTTTACGAGTTCACCAGGCGCCTGTCCGCTCTCCCGGGGGAACAGGCCGTGGCAGACACGGCGGTCGCCGAGGTCCACGCCGCCGTGAACCGCTCCACGGTGATCCTGCTTGTCCCACCGAAACAGGCTGAAGGCGAACGGAGCAAGGTCGTCGAGGATAGCGTTTCTGCGGTGGACGACCTGAGCATAGCTGCCGCATGGCCGCCTGAGGACAGGCTGGACACGGCCTCTATGACGGCCGCCCATTGGGCTCTGCTGCATGGGGAGAACGCCGGCGCCAACACCGGGACCCTGCCGAACGCACCTTGGCTGTTCGTGCCCCTTCGTGTGCCGGGACGCCGCGTCGGTGTCCTCGGCGTCGAGCGCGGCGCCGCGGACGACGCGTTGGACAGCGAGGCCATGGTGCTGATCGAGACCCTGGCCGAGCAGACCGCCGCGGCGCTTGCCCGCACGGCGCTCTCGACGGAGGTGGCCACCGCCCGCACTGCGGCCGAGACCGAGCGGGTGCGCAACATCCTCCTCGCCTCGATCAGCCACGACTTCCGCACGCCGCTGGCGTCGGTGCTGGGGGCCGCGACCAGCCTCATCGAGTACGGCGGCCAGATCTCGGAGGCCGGAAAACGCGATCTCCTTGTCCAGATGCGCGAGGAGGCGGAGCACCTCGACGGCATGGTCCGCAACCTTCTGTCGATGACCCGGTTGGAGGCCGGCGGCCTCGACATGCGCCGAGACTGGCTAGACGTCGAGGAGGCCGTTCACCGGGCTGTTGCCTTGGCGAAGAAGCGCGGCGCTCCCCAAAGCTTCACCGTGTCCATCGCTTCCGACTTGCCGCTGATCTTCGCCGACCAAAGCCTCTTCGATCAGGTGCTGGCGAACGTCATCGGCAATGCCGTCCGCTATGCCGGACGCGAGGCCATCGTCGACCTGTCTGTCCGACGCAACGAGGATGCGGTCGAGGTAAGGATCGACGACGACGGCCCCGGCATACCGCCCGAGGTGTTGCCGCACGTGTTCGAAAAGTTCGTCCGGGCCGCCTCGAGCGCTGCCGACGGCGGCGAGGGATCGGGGCTCGGGCTCGCCATTACCAAGGGCATCGTCGAGGCGCACGGCGGCACCGTCGTCGCTGCCAGCCCGCCACCGGGCCGCAAGCGCGGCGCGTCGTTCATCATACGCCTGCCCATTCCCGAAGGATCGCCATCATGATCGGTGCCACCATTCTCGTCGTCGACGACGAACCCGCCATTCATCGCTTCCTGACGCCCGCCCTCAGCGCGAACGGTTTTGTGCCGCTGCGCGCCGACAACGCGAAGGAGGGACTCGCCATGGTGGCCAGCCACAAGCCGACCGTCGTGGTGCTCGATCTTGGCCTGCCGGACCTTGACGGCTCCGAGGTGATCAAGCGCCTCAGGGTGTGGACGGATGTGCCGATCATCGTCCTGTCCGCGCGTGACCGTGAGGGCTCGAAGATCGAAGCCCTCGATCTCGGCGCCGACGACTTCGTCAGCAAACCGTTTGGCGTCGGCGAGCTGATGGCCCGTATCCGCGCCGCCATCCGCAACCAGATGCAGTCGAAGGGCGAGACCCCGGTGCTGCGCCTCGGCGAGATCGAGATCGACATTCCGCGGCATCGCGTCATGCGGTCGGGCGTCGAGGTGAAGCTGACGCCGAAGGAGTTCGACCTCCTGTCGATGCTGGTGCGCCATTCCGGCAAGGTCGTGACCCATCGCCACATCCTGCATGAGGTCTGGGGCGCGCCGCACGAGAACGACACGCCGTACCTGCGGGTGTACATTGGACAGTTGCGGGCCAAGCTCGAGGCGGACCCGGCGAGTCCCGCCCTCATCCTCACGGAGCCGGGCATCGGGTACCGGACGGGCGAGGCCTCGTATTCTGAAAGGGCACCGTCGGAGTGACCCAGCCGGCCGTCATCAGGCAAGCCCGCGTCGAGGACCTGGACGCCCTCGAGGAACTGGAGGCATCGAGCTTCGAGGGAGACCGCATCTCGCGGCGCTCCTTCCGATCTCTGATCCAGTCCACAAGCGCGTCGGTCGTCGTCGTCGACGGAAGCGAGGGCCGTGCCGTCGGATACGCCACGCTCCTGTTTCGGGCAGGCACTGCGATGGCGCGCCTCTATTCGATAGCCGTTGCGAAGGACTCCGCCGGACGCGGCATCGGCCGGGCGCTGCTGCGTCATGTCGAGGCCGAGGCCTACGACCGTGACCGGATCGCCGTCAGGCTCGAGGTGCGCGAGGACAATGCGGTGGCGATCGGCCTCTATCGCGCCGAGGGCTACCGCGACATCGGCGTGTACCCCGCCTACTACGACGACGGCATGCCCGCGCTTCGGTTCGAGAAGACCCTGCATGGCGATCACGCGGTGGACGGCGGCGTGCCCTTCTACCAGCAGACCACCGAGTTCACGTGCGGCCCGTGTTGCCTGATGATGGCGATGGCCAAGGAGGGGGTCGGGCCTCAGCTTGACCCGGTGCTGGAAGTCCGGCTTTGGCGTGAGTCCACGACGATCTTCATGATGTCCGGACCCGGGGGCTGCGAGCCGTTCGGGCTCGCGGTCGCCGCCCACGAAGCGGGGCTCGACGCCGAGATCAACGTCTCCACTCCCGGCAACCTATTCCTCGACAGCGTGCGCAGCCCCGCCAAGCAGCGGGTGATGGCGCTGGCGCAGGAGGACTTCCGGCGTCGCGCCGCGGCGTATGGGATCCGCGTCGTCTCCAAGGCCTTCACCCTCGACGAGCTGCGCCGTGCGATAGCCGCAGGAAAGACCGCCGTCGTCCTCATCTCGGGCTACCAGATGTTCGGCGTGAAGGTGCCGCACTGGGTCCTGGCCCACGGCGACGACGGCCGCCACATCGTCATCCACGACCCCTGGGTCGCCGACGAACGGGGGGAGTCCATCGCGGACGCGGCCAACCTTCCGATCCCCTACCAGACCTTCGACCGCATCGCCCGCTTCGGGAAGGTGGGCCTCAGGGCCGCCGTCTTCCTCGGTCCGCGAGTCCTCGCGCCCGCGCCGGGCCGTAACGTCCTTTAGCCCTCCGGGGCATCTCCGAAAGCAGTTCTATGTCTCAATGGGTCATTCTCGTCGGTCGCTCCGGCGACATCGACAATGCCGCGACACCGCACAAGGTGATGACGAGCCGCGACTACCTTGCCCACCCTGGCCTGTTCCGCGGCCAGCGCCCGAAGGTGATCAACCTCTCCCGATCCTTCGCCTACCAGAGCCGGGGCTATTACGCCTCGCTGCTCGCCGAGGCACGGGGCCACCGCATCATCCCCTCGGTCGAGACGATGATCGACCTGTCGGAGCGCAAGCTCTACGAGAACGCGTTGCCGGAGCTCGAAGCGGCGCTCGTCAAGGCGCTCGACGCCGACGAGGAAATCGGCGAGGCGCCCGTCCGGATCTATTTCGGCTACGTCGATGACCCCCGGCTGGAGCGTTTCGGCCGCCTCGTCTTCGACTGGTTCAGGGCGCCTGCGCTCGACGTTACCCTGGAGCGCCGGGACGGGCAGATTCGCATCCGCAAGATCGGCTTCACGCCGCTCGGCAAGCTATGCGAGGCGAAGCAGGCGCTGCTCTTGGCCGCGATGGAGCGCTACACCGCTCGCGAATGGCGCGCCGCCAAGGCAAAGGTCCCGGCGAAGTACTCGTTCGCGGTGCTGTACGACGCCCAGGAAGCGTTGCCGCCGTCTTCGGAGGCGACGCTGAAGCACTGGGCGAAGGTCGCGGGGAAGATGGGCGTCGACGTCGAGCCGATCACTAAGCGCGACCTCGCCAAGCTCGCCAACTTCGACGCGCTGTTCATCCGCGAGACGACGTCGATCTCCAACCATACCTACCGCTTTGCCCGGCGGGCGATGCAGGAGGGTATGCCTGTCATCGACGACCCGATCTCGATGATCCGCTGCACCAACAAGGTCTACCTGAACGAGCTCATGCTCGAGAACGGCATCGCCACGCCGCCCGCGGTGATGATCGGCGGCCGCGAGGACTTCGACCGGGCGGCAGACCTCCTCGGCTTCCCGATGGTGGTAAAGATCCCGGACGGGTCGTTCTCCCGCGGCGTGAAGAAGGTCAGCGACCGCGCGGCGCTCGAGACGCTCTGCCAGGAATGGCTCGACGACACCGATCTCCTGATCGCCCAGAAGTTCATGCCGACCGACTTCGACTGGCGGATCGGCGTGCTCGGGGGCGAGCCCCTGTTCGCCGCCCAGTACCTGATGGTCAAGGACCACTGGCAGATCGTGAAGCACGTCGCCGGCGGCAAGCCGACGATCGACGGCGGCACCCGCGCGGTGCCGCTCGGCGACGTCCCCCCGGAGGTCCTCGACGCCGGCCTGCGCGCCGCCCGTTGCATCGGGGAGGGCTTCTACGGCGTCGACCTCAAGCAGACCGACGACGGCATCTTCGTCATCGAGGTCAACGACAACCCCAACCTCGACCACGGCGTCGAGGACGCGGCGGAGAAGGACGAGGTGTGGATCCGGCTGACGAAGTGGTTCATCGACAGGCTGGAGCGGTGAGGTGGGCTCAGACCGCTCGATCCCGCGAGCGGGATTTGGTTGATCCCACCAAGGTCAATGTGCCCGCCTGTTCCCCTATCCTCCCCGAGCAATGCCGCGCCGCCCGCGGGTTGCTCAACTGGAGCCAGGAAAAGCTGGCGCTCGCAGCAGGCGTCTCCCGCAGCACGACCAAGGATTTCGAGGCGCAACGGCACTGTCTCCAACGATCCTCCGAGAAGCTGCTGGTCGCGACGTTTGAAAATGCGGGGGTTGAGCTACTGTTCGATGGGACGGGCGGCCTGGGAGTTCGTTTCAAGCGCTGAACATATCCTGTCGGACCGTAGGGGCGGCAACGCGACTTGTCTCATCTGCTGCCGTTGGGACGGGTTCGCCTCTGGCGAGGCAGCATTCGTCAGAGAATGCCGCCTCGTGTCTCACATCTTGGGGTCGAGTTCCCTCAGATGACTGGCGATCAGGTCATGCGCGCTTGGCAACGATTCCACGAGCGCCGCCGTAAGCTGGGGAGTCGACGCGCCGCGGAGAAACTCCTCCATCTTTGCCCGTACCGCCAGAGCCTCGAGCTTCATCGCCGCCCCGGCAGGGGAGAGACGCACCAAGGTCTCGGGATGCGTGCCCGGCTTGTCCATCCGCACCACGTACCCGACCGACGCCATACGGTCGACGATCCTTGAAGCCGTCGACGGCGGCGTATCGAGCTTGGTCGCGAGTTGAGACACGGACACGAGCCGTGCCTCGTCGAGCGCGATCAGGATTTCGTCTTCGCCCACCCACAGACCGATAGCCGCGAGCTCGTGTGCAGAAAAGGCTCTGGTCGTGTTGGAGAGCTTCGTCAGAAGGTCGACGAGCTCGGTGTCCGTCGCGACCAAGGGGTGACTTACAGGGACGCTCACTCAGGACCCCCTCTGCATCTCGTTCGATGCAAACGAGGCCGCGTTGCCGGGCAGCATCGCGCTGACGATGCCGACCGTGGCGGTGGGATAGGTCAGTCCGACGACGGCCGCGAGCAGCCCCAATAGGACGATGGCGTTGCGAAGGTGGAGGAGCATTGGATCTTCCCGGCCGATTGGCCCAGTTCGACGCGGCACCGGGGCAAGGGATGCCTCGGTCGACGCGTGTCATGCGGAAGATCGGCTTTTGCGTATAAGTTTTCGATACGGATTTTGGGCGTCCTGCATCAATTCGGCAGGCGCGTGGTCCATCTAGCTGGCCAAGAGGCTGGGGCCAGAGAGGTGAAGCGTCTCCGCATTCACGCGAGTTCTCGAGCCTTGACCATGTGATGGCCGGGTAAGGGCAGGGTGGCGGCCTCGACCAAGGCGCTGGCGATGCGGTCGGCCTGGTTGACCCGCCAGTCCTTCGGCAGGATCGGGTGGAGAGCGCGGGAGAGCGCCAAGGCTGCCCGCTCGACGGGACGGCTTCCCACTCGGTCGCCCGCTATCAGCCCCGGGTGCAGGATCGTCACCGATCCGAACCCCAAGGCAGCGGCATCCCTTTCCAAGTCGCCCTTCACTCGCGGGTACAGAAACCGGGAGCTCGAGTTCGCGCCTGCTGCCGAGACAAGCGCAAGGGTCGGCGTCCCGTGCTCGTGCGCCAGTCGGATCGCCTTGAGCACGAGGTCATGGTCGAAACGGCGGAACGCCTCGGCCGAGCCTGCCAGCCGACGGGTGGTGCCAAGGGCGCAGATGACGGCGTCAGCCTGCCACCAGTCCGCCCGCTCGGGCAGGTTCTCGTAGTCGACCTGAACTGCATTGAGGCCGTCCCGCCATGGTATCGCCCGGCGCACCGGAGCCGTCACTTCCATTATCCGGGGGTCACGCATCGCTCGCTCAAGAACGTTGTTTCCGACAAGGCCCGTGGCTCCAAGGAGAAGCAACCTCATGGCCGGCTCCGCGCCGTTCCAGCCCGGCTGACAACCCAAATGGCGAGCGCGACGACAAGTGCGTCCTCTACGACGCCTGTCGGCCGTTGGCCGTAGCTGGCGATGAAGCGTTTACGGACCGCAAGCGTGAAGTACGAGGATGCGACGGCCGCGGCTGCACCCACCACCGCTCCGGCCTTCTGGTCGTCGGCGAGGGCCGCTCCAGCGATCCCGCCCGTCATTAACCTGGCCAACATGCCGGGAGGGACAGTTCGGTCGGGTGCCGAGCGCATCTTGTCTCCCAACAGTTCGGCGACTGCCAGCGCGGTTGCGCCTGCCGTGACCCAAGGGCTCGCTAGTAACGTGGCTAGATGTCCCTGGCCGGGAGGGCGTTGCCTTCGCGCGAGAAACGATACCGCGGCAAGCGGGGTCATCGATCGTGACCCGGCAACGATGCCCATGACGAAGGGGGCAATCATACAGCGGGCCGTTCGTGCCATGTCGATGGTTTCGTCATCCGTCTCCTCCCATTCGTTCCGTGATCCGAACGGCGAGCGCGGCGCGGGGTTGCGACAGAACCTTGGTCGGCGGACCGTCGGGGACCCTACCCAGACCACGCACGGAGCTATGAAGCCATGACGACCAGGCCCCGGGTGGAACGCTTGGCTCGATAGAGGGCGGCATCGGCTTTGGCGACCAGCGAGCGCCGGGCGTCGGCATCGTCCGGGGCGATCGCGATCCCGACGCTTGCCCCGATGTCGATGGTGAGCCCGTCAATGAGAAATGCGGCACCCAAGGTTTCGACGACACGCGCGCCCATAGCCAACGCAGCTTCCCTTGAGGATACGGCCTTTTGCACGATGACGAACTCGTCGCCGCCGACCCGGGCGATCCTGTCGCCTTCTCGGACAAGCCGAGACAGCCGTGTCGCCACCTCGACCAGAACCTTGTCCCCGACAGGGTGGCCGTGCCGATCGTTGACCTCCTTGAAGCGGTCGAGGTCGATGAAGTGCAACGCTGTCTTGGAGACGCTCGGATCCGACAGTGCGGCATCCAGATACGCTTCGAACGAGAAGCGGTTGGATACGCCCGTGAGGAAGTCCAATCCAGCGAGCTGGACGCTTTTTGCCCGGGTCACCAGCAGCTCGACGGTCGCGACATAAGCAGTCTGGACGGTCTCGAAGCTCGTCACCATCATCGCGGCCAGCAAGATGGCGACGCCGATGTCGATCTTCGATCCGAGGGCAAGGGCGGCGGCGACCGGAAGGACCGCCAGGGCGAGGCACGACATGCACATCCACCTCAGCACGGAGCCGCGCACGACGACGCCCGCAGCGTAGCTGAACGTGGCCGCCAGCATCAGCATGCGGTAGTCCGAGACAGGCGCAAGCATGATCCGGGCTCCGATCAACCCGAGCGCAAGGGCATGCACACATGCGATCGACGCGTAGAGGGCGCGCCATCGGGATACGTCGATCAGGTGTGGTCGCACCCGGTGGAGAACCATCACGCCGAGCTGGACGACGGTCACAGCCGTAGAGGCTGCCGTGAGGACGAGGAGCGTACCGTCGGCAAGGGCCATTGCCGTGAGACAACCGATAGCAAACGTCGCTGCCCCCATCGCCGATACGGGCACGACAGGGCTCAGCAACATGCCCAGGAGTTCGTGCTCAACCTTTTTCGGCCAACCCATCGTCACGTGCTCCCGTCCATAGAGGCCCGCATCTACGGGCCGATCGGTAAAGAGACGGGCCCACGAGTACATCAATTGATAGCCGACATCGGTCTAGCGACGCGGTCGTGGCTCTCACGGCCGGAAGAAGGCTCCCGGGCCCTTTCCACCGTAGCCGGTAGCACTCATGACCGATGGCCTTTTATCATCAGCTCCCCGATGCGAGCGTTCTTGTGTTCGTTATCAGCCAAGCCTTTCCGTGTTTCGGAACGCTGATCACCAGCCCCCAGCCATGCTTTGGAAACGTAGCCCCACGAGACGACACGACGGTCCTTCAATAGCCTGGCGGCCATCAAGATCCACAGGACCATCATCCGGCCGGTTGGGCTGTGTGCGAGCAATTGCGCGATCAGTCCGGCCATCATCGCCGGCCGGATCAGGTTTGAGGAGAGGAACTTCTGGCTCATCACCGATCTCGTCGGTCAGGGCGGCGTCCGAGATCACATCGGCGTCGCCTGAGCTAACCGACTGAGATGGAAGTCGCGCCGAAGTTCGCGACATTCCGGGCGAAGACTCGTACCAGGCGGGCTTTAGGGGAAACCCTTGCCACCATGCGCCCCGACCGCCGTACCCGTGCTGAAGGTCGCTTCGCCGGACGCAAGGGCAACATACAGCGACGCCAGCTCGGCCGGCTGGCCCGCGCGCCCGAGAGACGTCTGCTGGCCGAACTCGCCCATCTTGCCGGGGAGCTGGCCGCCGGCGACCTGCAACGGCGTCCAGATCGGCCCGGGCGAGACCGCATTGACCCTGATGCCCTTCTTGGCGAGCTGCTTGGCCATGCCGCGGGTCAGGTTCTGGATCGCCGCCTTGGTCGATGCGTAGTCGATCAAGTCCTCGCCGGGATCGTAGGAATTTTGCGAGATCGTGTTGATGATCACCGAACCGGGCGGAAGGCTCGGGATCGCCGCCTTGCTGAAGCGGAACACATGGAACACGTTGGTCTCGTAGGTCCGGACGAACTGCTCGTCCGAGATCTCCATGATGTCCGCCTTGGATTGCTGGTAGGCAGCGTTGTTGACGAGGAGGTCGAGACCGCCGAGTTCGGCGATCGCCTTGCGGACGACCTCCTCGCAGGCAGCCTGTGTCCGAATGTCGGCGGGGATGGCTACGGCCTTGCGGCCGGCCTCGCGGATCAGCGCGATCACCTCCTGGGCATCGGACTCCTCGTCAGGGTGGTAGTTGATGGCGACGTCCGCGCCCTCCCGAGCAAATGCGATAACCGCTGCGCGGCCGATGCCGCTGTCGCCACCCGTCACCAGGGCGCGGCGTCCGGTAAGCTTTCCCGAACCACGATAACTTTTCTCGCCATGGTCCGGCACCGGGTCCATCTTGCTCGCCAGCGCGGGCCAAGGCTGCTTCTGTTCGGGGAAGGGCTCGCGAGTAAACCTGTCGCGCGGATCGACGAGCGACGGTGCCGTACCTCCGGCTGTCGCTCCCGCATTGCCAGTCTGCGCGTCAGCGGACGAGGCGGCACCGACGGCGAGGCCGACGGCAGCACTGCCGAGCACAGCACGGCGGGTCATATGGTGATCGGTCATCTGAAGTCTCCGTCCGTTCGAAGGGTCATGTCCCACGTGGCGAACGTCGTCGGAGGGAGATCGCTCCCGTCTCATCTTGAAGTGACGGCACTGTACGGTACAGGCCCGCGACGAAACCGTTTGCGTCGAAGGCATTCCCCCATTCCATTCAACCGGGAGAATTTCCATGGTCACCACCGTCGGCACCGAAAGCACATTCGAGAAGCTCGTCCAGAACCTTATCATCCTCGAGCATGACGCGATCGCCGCCTATGAGAGCACGATCGCCAAGCTGGACAGCGAGAACTTCAAGACGAAGATCGCCGAGTTCAAGGCCGATCACGACGCCCACGTCGCCGAGCTCACCAAGATGGCACAGCGTCTTGGCGTCGAAGCCCCTACCGAGGGCGACATGAAGGAGTATCTGACCACGGGAAAGGTGGCGCTCGCCTCGATCATCGGCGACGGCACCATTCTCAAGGCGATGTCGACCAACGAGATCGAGACGAAGATGGCCTATGACCACGCCTCGAAGAACACCGCAGCTCCCGCCGAGGCGCAGGCGTACTTCCGGAAGGCCTTTGCGGACGAGACCCGCCACAAGGACTGGATGGACGCAAACGCCTAGGACGCTTTCGAGCGCTGGAGAAAAGGCTCGCTGCGTCGTGTAGCGGGCCTTCGTCTCACCGGCCCCCGTACGATCGGAGGCAGGATTCCATCCTCCGTCCTTCGGTGAACCTTGTTGCCGTTTCCGTCATTGCGGCACTGGGACAAAACGGAGAACGAACACATGTCTAAAAGTAACCTGGGCGACAAGGCACTCTCGATCCTCGCCTTTGCGGCTTATCATTCGCTGGAGAGCGGCGAGGTTGTCGGTGAGGTCGTGGTGGACGATGGAAACGGCCATACCGCTGATCGGGAAGGTCTCTCGGAACTGGAATCCAAGGGACTGGTCGAGGTCAACGGCGCACGTGCCCGCTTCACCGAAGATGGCGCAACGGAACTCGGCAACGTCATCGAGGCACTGAGGACCTCCCAGCGGTGACCTAGAAAGCTTCGGGGGCGGCCTCCGCGTTTCGACGGTGGGCATCAAAGCTCTGGGCCTCCACGAACACCCTTGTCACCTCCGGATGCGCGGCCTTGATGGCCTTCTCGATGGAGGTGACCGTCCGCTCGACCGACGAGGCCGGCAGGCGGTCGTTGAAGTCGAGGCTGAGGGCCACAAGCACGTCCCGCGGCCCGAAGTGCATCGTCAGCAACTCGTTGACCCGTTCGACGCCAGCGCCGCTTGTCGCGATCGACCGCATGCTGTCCCTGATGGGCGCCGCCACGCCTTCGCCCGTCAGGAGGCTCTGGCATTCGTAGGCGAGGAACGCCGCGGTCCCGGCGAGTATCAGTCCGATCACCACGGAGGCGACGCCGTCGAGGACGGGCATCTCCAGCGCCTGCGACAGGTAGATGCCGATCAGCGCCGCGAAGAGCCCGAGGAGGGCGGCGGAGTCCTCGAAGAGAACGGTGAACACTGTCGGGTCCTTGCTGGCCCGTACCGCGTCGATCCAGCCGCGGTCGCCCTTCTCCGCCTTGAACGCCTTCAGCGCGATCACCCATACCGTTCCTTCGAACAGGATCCCCAACGCCAGCACGAGGTAGTTCACCCAGGCCGACTCGATCGGGTGCGGGTTGCGGATCTTCGAGATGCCCTCGTAGATCGACACCCCGGCGCCGAGGCCGAAGATCAGCACCGCGACGACGAAGGCCCAGAAGTATAGGCGCAGGCCGAAGCCGAACGGGTGGTTCGCGGTTGCGGGCTTGGCGGACTGCTTGATGCCGTAGAGGAGCAGCACCTGGTTGCCCGTGTCGACGACCGAGTGGACGCCTTCCGACAGCATGGCGGACGATCCGGTGAACCACGCGGCACCGAACTTCGTGACGGCGACCAGCGCGTTTCCGGCAAGCGCCGCGTAGATGACAGTCTTGGACCCGTGAGTTGCCATTGTTCTGTTCCGGAGAGGATGGTGGTTCGCGGGGCCAAGAGTCCGGCGAACGAGAGGTAACACCTTCGCCGGAAGTGCCGTGTGGCGCCACTTCCGTTAGGAAGGTTTCATGCGGGCGTAGCTTTGCGGCAAAGCGATTGCCTTCCCGGCAGGAGAGATTCGGTTCGATCCCGGTCGCCCGCTCCAGCGTTGGCCTCAAGGGGCCAGAGTGACCGTGCCCGGCTCCTTGTCGAGGTAGTCCTCGACGTAGAATTTCTGGCCGACCCGCAGCAGCACCGCTGAGAAGGGCGTGGCCAACACCGGGCCAATATTTGGGATGAAGGTGAGGGTCGCAGCGAGCACCGCAAGGATCGGCGCGAGCGGCACGCCAAGAGCCCAACCCTGAGCCGACCTTCAGACCATCGACACGCCCGCGGCCCAAAGCGTTGCCAGCGGACCCGCAAAGCCGGACCACGAGCCAGCGGAATTCGCGGCGCTGCGCCAGACGCTGATGCAAAGGTAAACGTTCCACGGCCAAGAGGAGGCCCAGACCATCAGGATCAGCGGGTTCGGTGCGCCGAAGGCAACGAGTCCAAGCGACACGCCGGTCGTCGTGAGATTGAGGATCGTTCCCCAGACGAGCATGTCGACGAAGAACAGCGGCCCAAGCGGCACGCTGCCCTCCCAAGCGTCACGCCAGTAAGCGAACCTCCCGGCCCGCGGCGTGGCCTCGGTGACCGTCCGCGACATCAGAGGTTCACCCGGGTGCCGAGCTCCACGACCCGGTTCGCCGGGATCTGGAAGTAGTCGATCGCGTCGTAGGAATGGCGCGCCATCTTGATGAAGATCGACCGTTGCCAGCGCGGCATGAGACGGACACGGCCGCGCTTGATCGACCTGCGCCCGACGAAGAACGTCGTCGACATGATGTCGAACTTGATGCCCTCGCGGACATGGATCAGCGCTTTCAGGATGTTCGGCTCCTCAAGGAACCCGTAGCGCAGTTCCAGGATCCAGAAGCTGTCGTCGAGTCTCTCCAGCCGCGCCCGGCGGGCGTCGGCGACGTAGGGCGAGGACATCGTCCGGACAGTGAGGATGACGTTGCTCTCGTGCAGGACATGGTTGTGCTTGAGGTTGTGGCGCAGGGCGTCCGGCACGATGGTCGGCGCGCTCGTCAGGAACATCGCCGTCCCGGGGACGCGGATCACGGACGACTCCTTCATCGCAGCGGCAAAGTGCGCCATGGTCTCGCTGCCCTCGACCGCCTTGCGTGTCGCGATGCGCGTACCCCGCATCCAGATCGACATCAGCACCATGATCATCCCGGCGATGACCAGCGGCAGCCAGCCGCCGTCGAGGAGCTTCAGGAGGTTGGCGAGCAGGAAAGCGCTGTCGATCGCGAGGAAGGGAAGCACGACCGCGATAGCAAGGCCGAGGCCCCACTTCCAGCCATAGGCGAACACGACGATGGCCATGAGGCTGGTGACCACCATCGTGCCCGTGACCGCGATGCCGTAGGCTGAGGCGAGGGCCGACGACGAACCGAACGACAGGACGAGGGCAACGACGCCCGCCAGCATCAGCCAGTTGATTGTCGGCAGGTAGATCTGCCCCCGCTCGGATGCCGAGGTGTGCTCGATCTCGAGGCGTGGGAGCAGGCCGAGCTGGATAGCCTGCTGGGTCAGCGAGAAGGCGCCGGTGATAACGGCCTGGCCCGCGATGATGGTCGCCGCAGTCGCCAGCAGGACCAACGGCAACCGCGCCCACTCGGGCGCCGAAAGGAAAAACAGGTTCTCGATCGCCGCCGGGTCCGACAGCGCGAAGGCGCCTTGGCCGAGATAGTTCAGCAGGAGGGCCGGAGCGACGATGGCGAGCCATGCGTAGCGGATGGGCTTCTTGCCGAAGTGGCCGAGGTCCGCATAGAGCGCCTCGGCACCCGTCACGGCGAGGAAGACAGAGCCGAGCACCGTGAAGCCGACAATGCCGTGGCTGGTCATGAACCACAGGCCGTTGATGGGATTGAGGGCTGCGAGGATCGAAGGGTTGGCGACGAGGTGCCACACGCCGATGACGGCGAGCGCCGCGAACCAGGTCGACATGATCGGGCCGAAGAAGCCGGCGACCCTCGAGGTGCCGTACGATTGGACGGCGTACAGGCCGACGATGAGGACCAGCGAGATCGGCACCACGTAAGGCCCGAGTGCCGGCGTGGTCACCTTCAGGCCCTCGACGGCCGAAAGGACGGAGATCGCCGGGGTGAGGATGGCGTCGCCATAGAAGAGCGCCCCGCCGAGCATCCCGAGGACGAGGATGGCAGTGCTGGGTTTCGCCAGCGCCCTCTGGGTCAGCGCCATCAGCGCGAGCGCACCGCCCTCGCCGTGATTGTCGGCTCGCAGGATCAGGAAGACGTACTTGATCGTCACGACGACGATCAGCGACCAGACCAGAAGGGAGACGATGCCGACGATCTCCTGCGGCGAAGGGGTGCCGCCGACATGCAGGAGAGATTCCTTCATCGCGTAAAGCGGGCTCGTGCCGATGTCGCCGTAGACGATGCCGACGCTGCCGAGGATGAGGACGGGCAGGCTGCGCTTGGGATGGTGCGGCTCTTCAATCTCGGCAAGCGCGACGCCGGCCTCCGTGGTGCTATCGAAGGTCACGACGTTTCCTCCGTCACTTCGGGGATCGGGACGACGCGAACCTTGTCGATCGTTCGGCCCTTCATCCCGACCACCTCGAACTCATGGCCGTCGGCGACAATGCGCTGCCCGACCTTCGGAAGGTCGCCGAGCCGCCAGAGCAAGTAGCCGTTCAGCGTGGCATAGCGGTGGTTCTCGTCGACCATGTCCCGGTCCACCAGACCGCTGAAGCGGTGGATGTCGATGAACCCGTCGACGACGAGGCTGCCATCCTCCGAGCGCTCGACGACGGCCATCTCCTCGTCTTCGTCCGGGAACTCGCCGGCGATGGCCTCGAGGATGTCGGCCGGGGTCGCGACGCCGTCGACCGAGCCGTACTCATCGAGCACGATGGCCATCGCCACCCGGGAGCGACGAAGCTGCTCGAGGACCCGCAGTACGTTGGAGCGCTCGTGCACGACGAGCGGCTGGCGCATGACGGCCTGCCAGTCGATCGGCTTGCCCTCGGCGAGCGCGTGCAACAGGTCCGCCGTGTCGGCGACGCCGATGAAGCCGTCGAGCTCGCCACGGCAGAGCAGGATGGTCGAGTGGGTTAGCTTGAGGATCTCGGCGCGCTGGACGTCGTCGGGATCGTCGATGTCGAGCCATTGCACCTCGTTGCGCGGCGACATGATGGTGCGGACCGGGCGGTCGGCGAGGCTGAGCACCCCGGCGATCATGTCCTTCTCCTCCGGAGCGAACACGGGCACCTCGCCTTCCTCCGTACTGAAGTCGCTGGTGGTCTCGGCATCTTCGGAGCTTCGGCGACTGCCGAGCAGCTTCAGGACGGCTGCGGCCGTGCGGTCGCGAAGGTCCATGGTGGTGACGACGGTGTCGCGGTTCCGGACGCGGAACTGGTTGGCGGCCTCGACGAGCACGGAGAAACCGATCGCGGCGTAGAGGTAGCCCTTCGGCAGGTGGAAGCCGAAGCCCTCGACGATGAGGCTGAAGCCGATCATCAGGAGGAAGCCGAGGCAGAGGATGACCACGGTCGGGTGGCGGTTGACGAAACTCATCAACGGCTTCGAGGCCAGCATCATGATCGCCATCGCCACGACGACCGCGATCACCATGACCGAGAGGTGCTCGACCATGCCGACGGCGGTGATGACGCTGTCGAGCGAGAACACGGCGTCGAGGACGACGATCTGCGCGATCACCTGCCAGAAGACGGCGGCGGGACGCTTGCCGCCCGACTTCGCCTCATGGCCCTCGAGCCGCTCGTGCAGCTCCATGGTGCCCTTGGCCAAAAGGAAGACGCCGCCGACGATCAGGATGAGGTCACGTCCGGAGAAGCTGTAAGCGCCGAACGAGAACAGGGGCGACGTCAGGGTCACGATCCACGAGATCGAGGCCAAGAGGGCCAGGCGCATGATCAGCGCCAGCGAGAGGCCGATTAGCCGGGCACGGTTGCGCTGTTCGGGCGGCAGCTTCTCGGCGAGGATCGCGATGAAGACGAGGTTGTCGATCCCGAGCACGATCTCGAGCACCACCAGCGTGGCAAGCCCGATCCAGGCGTTCGGGTCTGCGATCCATTCCATGGCGGTCAATGTTCCTGTGTGCGGATGATGGGATCGGGACAAGCGGAAACGCGCCCTCGGCGGTGGCCGGGTGCGTTGGTATGTCCGCGATCATGGGAAGAGGCTGTCGACCTGCGTCGAACGCTGCACCGGGCCCATATCGGCCACGGTGCGCAACGTCGGAGGGGGTCGGCGGAGTCCGCTGAGTTCGCGGCAGGCACCGCGGGCTCGGTGGTGGCAAGGACGATCAAGACGCTCTCCGTCGGGCGGCACGGGCGGCGCCGCGGACGGCGCTCTGACGGACGAGGTGTTTCCCTCCGAGAAGCGTCACCACGGCGGTGGCCGCCAGGAGCAACGAGAAAAGCCCGATCATGTGGCCTCCCGTCAAGCCCGGGACGTGATCCATCCCGCGCGCGCCGAGCCAGCCGGGTGCCAGCATCAAGGGCGCCCACACGGCGGCCGAGAGGACGTTGGCGACCTGGAACCGCTTGTGGTCCATCGCCATCATCCCGGCGACGAGGGGCACAGTCGACCGGATAGGGCCAAGGAAACGGCCGATGAAGATCGCCGCGAACCCGTACTTCCGGAAGAACAGCCGGGTGCGGGCGACGGCGTGCCGATATCGACGAAGGGGCTTGCGGTGGACGACGCCGGGTCCGAGCCAGCGTCCGAGGACGTACGAGACGATGTCTCCGAGAACCGCGCCGACGATCGCACCGACGACGACGGTGACGGGATCGAGGACGCCCGATCCCACGAGGCCGCCGATCAGGAGCATGACGGCCGTCGCGGGAATGAACAGGCCGACGATCACCAGGGATTCACCGAGCGAGATGAGGGCGACGATCGGGCCGGCCCAGACCTGATGGGTCCGGACGATTTCGCCGAGATCGGAGAGGAAGGCTTCCATCGGTGCTTTCGCTGGAGCGACGCTATGAAACAGTACGGGAGCGGGCGACATCTGTCGCCCGCTCCCGTCAGACATTTGCCGAGGTTCAGAGTTCCTCGTCGCCGCCGAAGCTGTCGAAGAAGCCGCCGCCCTCGTCGGCTGCTGGTTCCTCCGCGGCCGCGGTCTCGGCCGGAGCCGCAGGTTCCGCCGGGGTCGCCTCGGCAGCCTGCGCCTCGTTGCCGCCGAACATGCCACCGATGGCGTTGCCGAGGAGCACGCCGCCCGCGACGCCCATCGCGGTCTGCGCGGCGCCCGCCATGAAGCCGCCACCGCCGGAACGCGCCTGCTGCATCTGCCCGGCCTGGGCGTTCTGCGTCTGCCCCTGGCCGTTCCATGGGCCGCTAGCCGTCCCGGCCCCGGACGTCATTGGCGCGGCGGGAGAACGGGGCTGCGGCGACTGTCCGCCACCGAAGAGCCGGGAAAGGAGGCCACCGCTTTCCTGTGGTGCGGCCGCTGGCTGCCGACGCAGTTCCTCGATCTCCCGCTGGGCGGCCTCGAGCGCCATCTCCTGCATGACGATGGTCTGGGCCATGTAGTACGGCGCGCCCGGCTGCTCCCTTACACGGTCGGCGATGAAGCCTTCGGCCTCAGCGTCGCGGGGTCCGGCGGTCCGCTCGACGTCGCCGAGCTTCGTGAATAGGCCCTGGATGGCCTGCTTGTCGTTCGTGTCCATGATGGGCTCCTGTCCGTCCGACCTATTCCCGCTCGCCCGTGAAGTTGAGCAGGAGCTGGAAGATGTTGATGAAGTTGAGGAAGAGTGAGAAGGCACCGAACACGGCCATCTTCTGGCGCGATTCCGCCGAATGGTTCTCGGCGTACTGCTCCTTGATCGTCTGGGTGTCCCACGCCGTCAGGCCCGTGAAGACTATGATGCCGATGATCGACACGGCGAACTGGAGCGCCGACGAGCCGATGAAGATGTTGGCGACGCTGGCGATGACGACGCCGATGAGGCCCATCATCAGCAGCGAGCCCATCTTCGTCAGGTCGCGCTTGGTCGTGTAGCCGTAGAGGCTGGTGGCACCGAACATCGCCGCGGCGATGAAGAAGGTGTTGGCGATGCTGGCCCCGGTGAAGACCAGGAACACCGAGGCTAGCGAAAGGCCCATCACGGCGCAGAAGGCCCAGAAGGCGAACTGGGCGGTGGCGGCCGACATCGTCTGGATCTTGAACGAGAACACCAGCACGAAGGCGAGCGGCGCGAGCATCACCACCCACTTCAGTGGGGTGTTGAAGATCGGCACGTAGAGCGCCGGCGTGGTGCCGACGATGTAGGCGACGAGGCCGGTGACCACGAGGCCGAGGCCCATGTAGTTGAAGACGCGCAGCATGTGCTGGCGCAGGCCCTCGTCGAAGATGACGCCGGACTGCTGGGCGGTGGTAGCGCCCCAGCCGGATCCGCGGATCGGCGTGTTCATGATGGTTCTCCTGATGGGTGACAGTGTCGCAATGCCGAGCCTCAGCCGACGCGCGCAGGGCGCGGGGCATGCACGGTTACGCACTGACGGAAGGGCCGCTGGCGACCGGGGCAGGTGCGTTTGAGGCATCCGTCGCCGGAAGGACGGACCGGATCACGGTCGGTCGTCGCACAGGTGCTGTTTGCTTCCGTCATGACCCGTATACGGAGCTCCGGGGATTTCCATCCCGAGGGGCCGAGCATTATTTTGGGACTGGAGTTCCCGCATGCGCGACGTTTGCGGCGGCCTGCCCCCGATGAGGCGCGACGCCGTCGGTTCGGCACTTCCGCGAGCGGGGCGGCCTCCCATCTTCACCCGGCCGAAAAATGCCCTCAGCCAACGACCTTAAAATGCAGGGAAGCTGCACGTTCGCCGGGATCATAACGCCGCCTTGGATGTTGACCGGGGCGCCGATGAGGGGATCGACATGACGGATACAGGTTTTGCGCCGGACCAGGACAGCCCGCCCACGCCGGCCGAGAAGCAGGTCTTGCACGAACAGAAGCAGGCGCACGCAGAGGCGGCCTCCGAACGCGGCCGGGGTAGGGAAGCGGCCAAGCCCACCGAGATTCCGGCGACTGGCTGGAAGGACATCTTCTGGCGCGTCTACGCCGAGTTCTCGAACGATCGCCTGATGCTCGTGGCTGCGGGATTGACCTTCTACCTGCTGCTCGCGCTGTTCCCCGCGATCACGGCATTCATTTCCATCTACGGGCTCTTCAGCGACCTCGGCACCGTGAACGACCATTTGCAGTCGATGTCCGGGATCCTGCCGTCCGGGGCGGTGCAGATCATCGGCGAACAGCTCGAGCGCACGGTCAAGAAGGGCGACGTCACGCTCGGCTTTGGCCTTGTGTTCGGTCTCGGTGTTGCCCTTTGGAGCGCGAACGCTGGGATGAAGAGTTTCTTCGACGCACTGAACATCGTCTACGCCGAGAAGGAGAAGCGCAGCTTCGTCAGGCTGACGCTGATCTCACTCGCGTTTACACTCTCAATGCTCGTTTTCATCGCCTTCATGCTTGGTGCCGTCATCCTGATGCCGATCCTCTTTGAGTACATCGGCCTCGGCGGTCTCGAGACGTTCCTCCTGATCCTGCGCTGGCCGATCCTGCTCGTGATCGTCGCCGTCGGCATCTCGATCATGTTCCGCTACGGGCCAAGCCGCACCAAGGCGAAGTGGCGCTGGGTTACGCCGGGAGCGGGCCTCGCCGCTATCGTCTGGGTCCTGTTCTCAATCGCGTTCTCATTCTACGCGACGAACTTCGGAAGTTACGACGAGACGTATGGAAGTCTCGGTGCGGCGATCGGCTTCATGACCTGGACTTGGCTGTCCTGCATCGTGGTCCTATTCGGCGCCGAGCTGAATGCTGAGCTCGAGCACCAGACCGCCCGCGACACGACGCACACTCCCGAAAGACCACTGGGAGAACGTGGAGCCGAAATGGCGGACACCGTCGGCGAGGCGACGTCCTGAAGCACTGAAGAAACGTCGCACCCCAGCAGAAGCTGGCGGTACCAAATTCCCAACCGAACGGCGAACTGTTTAACCCCTGCCGCACGACTGGCCAAGCTGGATGAAAGCACCGTGAAGGCTCTAAAGAGCGAAATCATCCTGGAGCTCCTGAGAGCCTCGCCGAACATCGGTCTGGCTGAACTCTCGCGACGCGTCTACGGAATGGATGGCAAGACGTGCATCGCGCGCACGAGACAGCAGATCAGCCTCCTTCGAGGGGCCGGCCATCCCATCGACTACGACAGGCGGTCCAAAGCGTTGTCGTTGGGCCATCCGGCTCCTGCGGGGGAGTGATTTCCTCTTGCTGCATTGAGATGGTGGCCAGGTCTGATGACCCAAGCTTTACCGCGGACCGGCGCGACAGGGCGAAGGTTTCCGCCAGCGAGCCGCTCGCTGTGAGCTACTTCGCCAAGAAGCATGGCTTGGCGTTGGAGCAGGCCCGCGAGATCATCGAGAAGCACGGGCGGAGCCGCGAAGCCTGCGACGCGGCCGCCAAGCGCAAGCGGTAGCCGAAGTTCTCGAACCAGCGAGGCGGCGATGACGACAAGGTGGGCGGGTGCAACTGCGGCGCGGTCCGCCTCGAGATGCGCGGCGAGCCGATCCGTGTCGGCCTCTGCCATTGCACCGTTTGCGGGACAGAGACAGGCGGTCCCTACCTCGCGTTCGCCGTCTTTCCTGAAGCTGCGGTCAGGGTCACGGGCGAGACCCGGGTCTGGGCGGACGACTTCGTCCGCCGTCACTTCTGTCCGATCTGTGGCTCAGGGCTCATCAGCATCGAGTTTAACGTGGAGGTGGAGGTCCGCCTAGGATGCCTCGACGCCGCGCCGACGGATCTGGCGCCGACGTACGAGAATTCGGTCGTCCATCGGGAGAGGTGACTGCCGCAGGTGCTGGGAAGGGCGGCTCCTGATGGGCGCGTCGACCCCCGCGGAGATCAACGAGACTTGCGGGTCGGAGCGTGGAAGTCCGGAGCCTTGTTGGCGACCCAGCGCAGGAAGCGAGCTACCTCTGGGTTGGTATCCAGAGGGATCGCTGCTGCCGCATGTCGCTCCAGATCCAGGTTCGTGAAACAGGCATGGATCGTCCGGTGACAGATCGGGTGGACGGGAACCGTGTCCCGCCCGCCTCGGCTCTTGGGAAGAGGATGATGCCACTCGACCCGGCGTCCAAGAGGGCGGGCGCAAAGCCAGCAGGGCTCGGGCTCGGCGGCGGACTCCGACGCCAGCTCGACCCAGTGTCCCGGTTTACGGTGTTTGCGTGCCAACGCTTGGATCCCATCCCGTCGATGGTGACGAGATGAGAGGAAGTGCTGGCCTGTTCAAGTGGGCGGGCGGATGCAGTGTTCCGCTTCTTCGCCAACGTTCGGCAGGTGCGCCTAGATCTGTGCATGTCCGCCATCAGCGAAGAGCTCGCTGCCGTTGACGAAGCTGCTGTCGTCCGAGGCGAGGAAGAGGGCGGCGGCCGCCGTCTCCTCGGGCGTCCCCATGCGTCCGAGCGGGATCTGGGCCTCCATTGCGGCGATAAACGCCTTCTTCCCCTCCTCGGTGGAGGAAAGGCCGTGTAGGCCCGGAGTCGAGGTGGGACCCGGAACAAGAACGTTCACGCGGATGCGCCTCGGTGCCAAGTCGAGGATCCAGCTCCGAGCGAAATTGCGGATGGCCGCCTTGCTGGCGCTGTATACGCTGAACGACGCCCCGCCCATGGTCCCGGTGGTCGATCCTGTGAGGATGACCGAAGCACCGTCGCGCAGAAGCGGCAGCGCCTTCTGCACCGTGAAGAGGGTACCCTTCACGTTGGTCGCGAAGGTGCGGTCGAAGTGCTCCTCGGTAATGTCGGAGAGCGCAGCGAACTCGCCGCCGCCTGCGTTGGCGAAGAGGATATCGATGCGGCCAGCCTCCCGGCCGACGCTCTCGTAGAGGCGGTCGAGATCCGTCATGTTCGCAACGTCGCCTTGGACGCCATGCGCGCCGTGCCCGACCTCCGCAACCGCCTGGTCGAGCTCGGCCTGCCGCCGACCCGTCATGAAGACGCGTGCGCCCTCTTGGGCGAAACGCTTGGCGCTCGCGAGCCCGATGCCGCTGTTCGCGCCCGTGATGACCGCCACCTTGCCGTCGAGTCTGCCCATGTCCGTCTCCTGATGTCGTGGAAACCAGATATGGACTGTCGCCAACCTTGTGTTTAGTACCTACCTAAAGGTAAGCGAGAGATTTGGAGTGAACATGAGCGACCCGGTATGTGGCCTCGACATCGCCCTGGCCGTGATGAGCGGGAAGTGGAAGCCGCTCATCCTGTACCATCTACAGCATGGTCCCCAACGGTTTGGGGACCTCAAGCGGCTCGTGGCCGGGATCAGCGAGAAGGTGCTGATCCAACAGTTACGCGACCTCCAGGCCGCTGGCGTGCTTGTACGGCACGACTACAAGGAGGTGCCGCCGAGGGTCGACTACACCGTGACGCCGTTCGGTATGACGCTCGTTCATGCTCTCATGCCCCTTTGTCACTGGGGAACGCAGAACCGATCGGAGGTCACTCGTCTCTTGGGCGTGGACCCGCTCGCGGCATCGGTAGCAGCTTGAACTTTTCCTCAATCGTGCAACGCATGCATCGCCGCGGATCAAAGGCGAGATCCGCGACGATTGGACGGCTCGGCCTACCCCTACCGTTGCCGACCTTCGGTTCGAGGCTCTTCAGCGTCGAGGCCAACGGCGAGGTCGAGGTCCGCCTCGGGTGCCTCGACGCCGCGCCGACGGACCTGGCACCGACGTACGAGAACTGGTTGTCCATCGGGAGACGTGGCTGCCGGAGGTGCTAGGAGCCGGGCAGAACGAGCGGGACCGAAACCACTGATGTTGACGGTAAGCTAGCCCCCGAGACGCATCGCCACAAGCTACGCCAAGGCGGGTTGAACCCCCCGTCTGTCAGCGGACGGCCAGGTCCGCCCCCTGCGGCTCGAGTATTGAGGATGTCTGCCGCAGGAGCGCGAACGGTATGTCCATCGTTCTCGTGGAAGTTGCCGAGGCCTCTCCGTCGTGGGGCACACGGATGTCGTCCTGCCGCATCATGTTCTCCGACCAGGGCCGCAGCCGCATCCAAGCCGCTATCCGACCGACTTCCTTGCGGTAGTCATGACGTTCACCCGTCAGCGCGTCGGCTACGGCACAGCCGAGATGCAGCGCGACGATCGGTGGAAGGGCGTTCGCAATCTGCTTGAACCGCGATGTCCGGCTTCCCTTGAAAGGGTAGCCGCTCGGGAAGCCTTGCAACGCCGCCACCATCGCGATGTTCAGCTTGACGGGGCCCTCGTGTCCCTCCTTCGGCGCCGCAAAGGGCACGTCGCCGGGATCAATGCCCATCGTGCGCCAGACCTTGCGCGTGTTCTCCTGCCCGAGGTCGGCTCCCTGCTTCTTCGGGCTACCGCCGGTGATGGTGGGCGCAAGTCGATCGAGCTTCGCCATGAACTCCTCCGTCGGCTCGTAACCGTCGGCCTTCATGAGGTCGTAAAGCACACATGACATGGCGTAGAAGTCGTCCATCGAGACAGGTGCGGGCGCCGGCCACGAGAACCGCGCCATCGCCTCGGCTTCCCGGAACCCAACGAGGATGGCCCGCTCGCGCGCTCGCGCGACCCCGAACTCCATGGCCCGCACGGTGCGCCACTCGCAGTGGTAGCCTGCGTTCGCGAGGCGCCCAAGGATGTCCATGCGATGGAAATGGTTGCCCCGCTCGAGGATGCCCGTGACGTCCTCGAGGAGCACCGCGCGCGGGCGCAGCGTCTCCACCAGTTCCACGGCGCGCGGCATGAGGTCCCGCGAGTCCTTCGCTCCGAGGCGCTTTCTCGCTTTCGAGAAGGAGACGCACGGCGGGCCACCCGCGATAAGGTCAACGCCGGCGAACTCGCCGAGGTCCATCTCGTTCAGGTCGGCCTCGATGTTGTTCGTTTTCTGGAAGGCCGCCCACAACGTCATGGAGGCGTGGGGGCCAGCCCGACGAGCGCACGGTGCACGATGCCGGCCCGCATTAAGCCGTGCAGTCGCCGGCAGGGGTACAGATCTCGAGAGAGGTTAGCTTGTGCTCGAGAAACAGTAGCCCACGTGCACCAAGGATTTCACCTCTCAAAGTTCGCAGGACTCCGTCGACCTCGATGTAGCCGTCGCTGGAAGGTGCCGGGACCCACGTGCGGACCGGATGCTCCGAGGTGAGGATGGCTTCGAAGGTCCGGGCCTCGACGACAACGCTTGACGGCCCGCGCGAGAGGGCGCGGGTCGACATCAGGGCGGCGTTCGGAGCGGTGGGCTGCGGCACGGGGAGGAGGCCTCACGAGGTGGTCGTGAGGACAGTCAGCAGGGGCACCGTGCAACATTCGACGGCGGTCGCGAACTATTTGAGATCCGCCGAGACGTTGGTATCGAAAGCGCGCTCGGTAGGCGAAGCATGCATGGGGGATAGGCTTGAGCCGTTCGACACACACGACCCGGGTAGCTGTCCCGGTCCGCTATTCACGCCCAATGAACCTCGGCGCCGCGAGTGTGACCGAAGGCTTCGTGAAGTACCGCCTCGCGCATTCCCCTTGGGGTAGCTTCGTCGTTGTCGATGCTCTCTTCACGCCGAACCCTTCAACGATGGTCGGCTGGAATTTCCATCTGCCCATCTTTTACGGCGCCCCATACCTGACGTTCGGCATGCCGTCTGGCGACGGGACATCGACGTTCGACCTGCTAGAGATGAACGCCAACGTGGGCCACCCTCGGAAGAACGAGGCCTTTGCCGTCAACCTGGAGATCCGCTCGACCGGAAGGGTGAAGAGCTACCGGGACGGATCCCAACTGTCGGCGTGCGCCATCCAGCATGACGTCCCGTTGCACCCGAACCGCTCCGGTGCCGCACGGCGCGTCGGCGACGACTTCGAAATCCGTCTGTTTCACCACACCCTGCGGAAGACGGTACCTCTGATTGAGAAGAGCGGACACTTCCGGGCTTCCCGGTGGAACCTACAAGGAACCCGCGAACTCGCGAACGTCCACTACGTCTACTTCACTACCCTTGACCGCATCCGCGACGAAGCTGACCTCCAACGCATCGCGATGGCGAGCGAGGGCATGATCGTGCAGCGCGGGATGACGGAAAATCCTGGCTTCCAAGACCCGGTCGTCGAGATGAAGGTTTACCGCAGCAGCACCCGCAACAGGGAGGCGAAGATGACCCGGTGGGTGCCTGTGGGATCGATGGCTCCCAACCATCTTCTGAAGTTCAGTCCATTCGGCGAAATGGCCTACTACGAGGCCATCCTTCCCGAGGTGGTCCGCCTCGGAGTCGTTCCCGACGCGACCATAGCCTTTGACAGGTCCCGCCTCGTTCCAGCAGAAGCGGACGAGAAGACCTTCGAGTACGTCATTTGCGGGGAAGCATCCACGCTGGCTGGGCTGGCTGCGCCCTACGACGAGGAGTCAACTGACCAGATCCTCCACCTCGAGAACCTACAGGCAGAGGACGTCTTCGAGTACTGGAAGCGAAACCAGAACACCGACCAGTTCACTAAACGGCGCCCCGAGTTCCGGTCTGTGCTGCCACCCGCCTAACGAAACCAGCGGTCTCAGAACCCGAGGGCATACAGCTCCCGGCGGTGCTCGACGACCAGCTTGGAGCAATGGCACTCCATGACTTCGAACGCGACCTGGGCGTAACCCGGGTGCGCCGCGCGGACGTCCGCCGGGAGCCGCGTGGCCGCCTCGCCGACGCGCTGCCAGCGCTTCGAGAACGCCTGGCGCGCATGCAGGTCGTCGGCGATTGCGTACAGGAGGGCGCGAAGCTCGTCGGACCACTCAGCCGCCTCGGCGTCTGCGCTGGCGAGCGTCACGCCGTGATGCTCGAGCCGGGCCTTGCAGGCCGCCTGGCCGTCCTCGTTGCCAGGGACGTGGAAATGGATGTCGCGACTTTTCTCGGTCCCGCGCGTGAATGCGGCGAAGTCTTCCTCGATCGCTTCCATGTGCGCGTCGAACTCATCTTCGTCGGTGATAAACAGGCCCGATGTCGATCGTGTTGCTAGCCGTGCTCGTGCTCGTCATCATGTCCGCTCTCCCTGTCCCACATAAGCGTCAGGCGCCGGCGGGCAGGGACCTAATCACGAGTCTGCGATCGACGCCCTCACCGTGCGACCGGGACCTCCGCCAGACGCGTCGTCCACGCCGGCGACTTCATCGCCCGCTTCGTGTCGAACGAACGCGCCCCGATGCCTTGCGCCGCCAGCACGCACGTGTCGCGCCCAAACCGGGCGTTCAGGCCATCCATCGCGGCGAGGAGGCCGGCGGCGCGAGGGTCCGGCGCGTTAAAGAGATCCGTCTGTTCCGTCCCGGCATCGGACAGGTCCTCCAGCATAACCCCGCATTTCGTATAGACGCCGCCCGGCTGCCACATCGAGTCCACCATGCGTGTCGCCCACTTCACAATGACTCGGGTATCGCTCGCCGGCGGCGACAGGCGGCACGAGCGCTGCGCCGACGGGGCGTTCGCTTTCCGCCCGTTGCCGTGCGCGAAAGCGATCAGCCGGGCGGCGACGGATCCCTGTTCTCGCACCTTCTCGGCCGCCCGCGCGGCGCGGCGCGCCATCGCCTCGCGCAGGTCCTCGATGTTGCTGACGGGTTCGCCGAACATGCGGGTCACGGCCGTTGCCTGTCGCTTCTCCGGCTCGACCACAAGCTGATCGTCGCCGACGCCGTTGAGTTCGCGGACAAGACGTTCGAGGACGACCGTGCCGACGTCGCGGGCTTGGTGCGGGTCCATGGCGGCAAGGTCAGCCGTCGTGCGGATCCCCAACGGATGGAGGCGTTCAGTCAGCGCCCGGCAGATGCCCACACCTCGTTGACGGGCCATTGCATGAAGGAGGCGGCGGCGCAGCTCTTCGTCGTGCAAGTCGATCACGCCGCCGAAGATCTTTTCGCCTGCCTTCGCAAGCCCGTTCGCAACCTTCGACAGCGTTCGCGTCGGCCCCAGCCCAATGCGTGTCGGCAGCCCGGTGTCGCGCTTGATCCTCGCGATGACGGCTACGGCGGTCGACGTGTCGCCAAGGCCGTCCGCAAGCACGGGCAACCGGAACCAGCTCTCGTCGATGCTGTAGACCTCGATCTGGTCGGAGAACTCCGCAATGACCGCGTTGAAGCGGCGGTTCATGTCAGCGTAGAGCTCGTAGTTCGACGACCGAAGCGCGAAGCCGTGTTTCTCGATCAGGGCGCGCATCTTGAAGACCGGGGCACCCATCTTGATGCCGAACGCCTTGGCCTCGCCGGACCGGGCGATGGCGCAGTGGTCGCCGTTAGATAGGACGAGGACGGGCACGCCGCGCAGTGTCGGGTCGAACACGCGCTCCGAGCTGACGTAGAAGTTTTCGACGTCGACGAGCGCCCACGTCATCGCTGGTAGTCCCGCACGCCGGCGCGGACGACGCCCCATATCTCGACGGTCTCGTCGCAGACGCACAGCGGGTACTTCATCCGGGCGTTGCGGGCTTCGAGGTATCCGACACGGTCGCGGATGCAGAGCTGGCGGCAGACGAAACCGCCCTCAACGACCGCGATGACAAGCGAACCGTTGCGAGGTTTGGTGTCCCGGTCGATCACGACGATGTCGCCGTCGTTGATCCCGGCCTCCACCATCGACGACCCGGCGATCCGGAAGACGAACGCCGCCGCGCGGTCGAGGCGCAGCAGGTCGACCAGCGAAAGGGCGTCGTCTTCCCAGTCCTGCGCCGGCGAGGGGAAGCCGGCGGCGGCGGTCGAAACGATCCGCAGCTTGTAGCCGGGCGGTATCGCGGTGACGGGAACAGGGCGGATCGATAATGCGAGCATGCTAGGTATCCTGGGGCGACTCAGGTGAGGCTAGCAAACGAACATATCATGAACATGGAGGGTGGGAATAGGCTTTCTCGCCGGGTCCTACAGATTGGTGCGGCGGCGCGATGCCCCGCTGGCTGCCATGCTACCGGAGGCTTACGTCGACGTCGCAGAAGGTGATCTTGCGCTTGTCGGCGGAGAGCACGTGGAAGTCCGTCGCGTCGCAGAACAGTTCGCTTTTGATCTCGCGCCCGTTCTTCAGGATGCGCGTGTCACAAACGCGGGTGCCACAGATGTAGCCATTGGAGATCTGAGCGACGACGAACTCGTCAGACCCCCGCTTGAAGCTGGCCCGATGAACGAAAGCGTGGCCGCCAGATGCCTTGATGTCCGACATGCTGTCGGCCCAGAGCTTCTGCGACAGCGGGTCGTCGATCCCGATCTCCTTGTAGGCAAGTGGGGTGGTCTTAGCAGACGGTGCCGCCACCTCCGCGCGTTGCCCGCCGCCCGAGCCGCCGCACGCCTTGGCCGCAGCCGCCTGCGCTTCCTTGTTGCCCTTAACGACGGCGACGCGCTCTGGCGACTTGCCGAGCTTGGTGACGACGAGGCGGCTGCCCGCTTCCAAGTTCATGCGCACGACCGTGGCGCACGGCGCGGCGCCGACCGACACCCACTCGATCTTGTCGCCATACGGCTTCCCGGACGCGCCGATGCCAAGCGGCTCCATGTCGCCGCCGGCGCCGTCGCGGACCTCGTCGCGCTTGCCCTTGGCCGCTGGGCCGAAGGTGGGCGCCGCGCGGCCGTCGGCGTAGTAGAGGACTGCGGCCATGCCGGCCGGACCTCGGCAGAAGTGAGCGAACTCGTCTGGCTGGAAGTCGACTGAGCGGCAGGCTGCGACGTCTGTGTAGGTGGACGTCGTCGATGCGGCCAAGGCGGGCGACGCGATGACGGTGGCGAGGGTAAGGATGACGGCTGCGCGCATGGAAACTCCACAGGAGGTTGGTGCCTGATCGTGCCCCGGGACGTCGTAACCTTGGCTTTCAACCATCGATCGAATTGACGGCATCAGCGTGTTTGTGTCCGATGCCAATCTAGCTGACGGAGCAACGATGGACTTCACCGGATGGACCACCAAGGACGTAGTGACGGCCATCGTCGCGACCGGGGCGATCTCGGCGCTGCTAACGAACGTCTTTGGCGGGATCCGCGACGCAACCGGATCCTGGTGGAAGAACCGCAAGGACGCGTCCTACATGGCGATGCGCCTTGCGAACGTTCTGGAGGCATACGCGGCGGAATGCGTCGACTTGATCTACGCCAACGACGAGGCGCCGCAGTTCGACAATGATCAGTACCCTCGTTGGAGCACGAAGCTCCCAACGATGGGTGCCTACCCGGAGGATCTAGTCGGCTGGAAGGCAATCCGGCGAGAACTCGCCGACCGATGCCTTCGGCTGCCCAACACGATCGATGGATGCCAGTCGCTGCTGAGAAGCACCGTCGAGCACGTGGAAGAGCGAATCCAGAACGAGGTTGCGCGTCACGCGACAGACCTCGGACTTGAGGCTTGGGACATCGCGGTGAACCTCCGCAACGCCCATGATCTTGCGGCGCTCAAGCCCGTTTGGGATTTCCCAAAAGCACTGCGCGACAATCGGATGTATGTGCTCAACGAGGATCGAAAACGGGAAGCTCGCAATCGGCAGTTCTGGGAAGAAATGGAAACTGAGACGGCCGACTAGCGCTCACGTCGGCTGAGCCGCCCGGCGCTGGCCGCGCACGTAACCCTCGCTGACATGCTCGAGCACGCGATCTGCGTCGGCTCGAGCCTTCGCCGCCTCTTCCATGACCGCCCGCAGCGCCGCCATCGCGTCACCGCCATGGGTGGCGAGGATCGCCTCGACGTCGGCGCCGCTCTGGTTGGGTTCGAGGTGCTGAGCGGCGGTGGTTATGGCGGCGGATCCTTCAGTCGGGATCCGAAGGGTGCCACGTGCCGCTCGCCGGCGGGAGTCGAAGTTCACGGCGTCGTCCGCCGGCCCACAGGATTCGCGAGGCGACCGTCAGGCCGCCTCCGCCTCCGCGAACCGCCCGACATCCGCCTCGGTCTCTGCCGCCACCACGGCGGCCAGCTTCTCCGACGCCTCGGTGTCCGCAGCCGACATCGCCACCTGATCCGCGTCCTGCCCGACGTAGGTCGAGTACCGGAGCTTCAGTTCGGTGGCCGCCGCTTGGTCCTGCGCGTTCTCGAGGTCGATCTGCCGGACGTCCTCACCAAGCTGCCCGGCGACGCGCTTGCGGGAGGTGATGCCCGCGCGGATAGCGGCGCTGTAGGCCTGAATGTCCTGCACCGGATGCACGTAGCCGCGCGCTGGCGGTGTCCACTGCGCACGAAGGTAGTCGCGGGGGCGGGCACCCTCCGGCGGAATCCAGCGTCCGGAGAGGATCGCCGTCTGCACGAAACGCTTCCAGACCGGGCAGCAAAAGAGATCGATGAGTACGTGGTACTGCCACATCTCCACGAGACGGACGAACTCTAGCATGGCCGCCCTATACTGGCGGTCTCCCAGTTTCTCAAAATTCCACGTCAGGTGCTCGTAGCACATGTGCAGGGACACGGCGACGGCGGCGAGCTGCTCCCGGCGGTAGGGGCTGTAATTCGCGTCACCGGAGGGCGGCGTCGCCATGTCGACCTCGTACCCGACTGGCAACTCCAACCAGGTGTTCGGCTGGAGCGGCTGGAGGACGAGGCCGTCGTCGTCGATCTCCCCGAAGGCGTCGGGGATGCTGCCTTCGGAGTCGAGGGGCTTGCGATAGAAGCCGCCGAACATCGCGGCGCCTTTCTTCCGCTCCAGCTCGGCGTCGTCGTAAACCGCAAGGCTATCGAGGGTGTTCAGGGCCGTCGCGAAAACGGGCACACCGCGCCGCTGGCCCGGTCGCTCCTGCAAGAAGACATGCATGACCTCCGACACCGGAACACGCGAAGTCGTCCACGCCTGGCTGCGTCCGGTGACGTAGTCCGTCGGGTGGTCCCGGTAGAGATGGTAGGCGACGACCCGACCGAGGAGGTCCTCCTCGATCGAGGCAAAGATCGCGTTGCCGTTCGTCGCCATCGCATTGTTGTTCAAGGGCAGGTGGTCCGGCTCCATGATCTGGATGTCCAGCGGCACGGAGTCGAGGTCGCCTTCTAGGCGCGTGCGGAAGCGTGCAAGGCCCTCGCCGGACTGAAGCCAAGTCCCGCAGACGAGTGCCTGTTTGCGATAGAAGCCGGTCTCCTCCGCCCAGTCCTCGAATAGCTCGCTCAATTCCTTGTACGGCGTGAGGGGCTTGATGCCGTAGCCGACCACGTTGCTGATCAGGACCCAAAGGGCGTGTTTGGCATGCGCATTGTTGCGGACGGCGTGCCTGGACCGGGCGCGGATCAGCTCCAGCTCGCCGACGCTGGCGTTCGGACCGCTGTCGGCGACGTGCTGGACCCGCTCACTGGAAGACGCTGCCTCGTATTGGCTCTTCGGCGAGAACTTGCCGCGCAGCTCGAACGCCGAGCGCATGGCGACGCCCGCGCGCTGGATCGTGCGCGTCAGCCGGCGGGGTTCCTTCGTAGTTGCTGCGGCGGCAGGCGGCACGACGGGCATCAGGCTGCGGGGCTTCGCCATGATCAGTAGCCCTTCGAGGTGAGCATGCGCACGCGCCGGACGACGGGCGCCGAGCCGATGCCCTCCAACTGGTCGATGCGGTCGTAGAGGTCGCGCAGCGTCGCCATCGCGTTCGCGCGGGTCACGTAGTCAACCTTGCCCGCCGCGTTGTACGCGACGCTTGCCGCACCCGTCGACAGGCCCTCCTCGATGCCGCGCACGGCCGCGATGAGTTCGTCGCGGGTCCAGTAGCGGTAGCGGAGGGGAGGGCGGGCGGCGGTTACCATGAGGACCTCATCAGGCCGCCGCCGGCGCGACGGATGGGCTGCTTGACCTTGCGCGGCGGCGCGCCCGGCGGGGGTTGGGGTGCCTCGACCGGGAAGGGCGTCGGCAAGGGGACGGCCGCCGCGACCTCGGATGCCGTCACCGCGCGGGCGACGTCGATCTGCGCGGCGTCGAGATGGTCCTCGGACTGCGCGGAGCGATCCGGCCCGACTTCGTGAACGGTCACCAGCGGCTCCTCGAGGATCTCCCCGGTCTCGGGGTCGTGCGGCGGCACGTATGGGGCAACTCCGGCTTTGGCCGCCGCAACATTCAAGTCCAGGAACTTCCGGTCCGAGACTTGGAGGCCTTCCAGCGCCGACAGCGCGTAGACCCAGCAGTCCCATTCCTCGCCGCTGTTCGCCTTCTTGTTCTTGAGGTCCCAGTGCCAGCCGGAGTTCGCTTTGATGAAGGTCTTGTGCTCGGCGGTGAGGCCCTCGAAGAAGTCGGTCGTCGCGCACCACGACGGAAAATGGACGGTGCCGGGGCCACGTCCGCCACGTTTCATGGTCACCTCGAGCTGGTCCTTCGCCAAGCCAGTGTCGAGCCTGAACCATTGCGTTCGCGCCGCCTTCGCCGCCCGGCTGGCGGCCTTCGGCCAGATGAAGCCGCGCCGCAAACCCTTCGGGATGTTCGCGCCCTGCACGGGCCAGAGGTTTCGACGGGGGCGGTTGGCGCAGAAGTTCTTCACGGCGTCGCCAAAGCCACCGTTGATGTCGAAGGCCGCAGCCTGCACGAACAGCTCGGTCCCGTTCCGTTTGGCGAACGGCCGCTTGAGGATCGCGTCGACTTGCTCGGCGCACTTGTCCGACCACGGCTCGTGCTGGTCGAGGATCCAGTAGCTCAGCAGCCAGCATTCCTTCCCGCGACCCCAACCCCAAACGGCGATCTCGACGCGCTCCTTCATGGCCCCGACAAGGGACTGGTCTTCGGAGCCCTTCTGCGTGTCACCGCCCATCGTGATGACGACGACATCGTCCGGGCAGGCGGCCGGATACGGTTCGCACCGCTCGACGAGCGATGAAGAGGATACGGTCTTCCCTTCGATAGGGGTCCACGGCATGCCGAGGACGTTGTTGAAGAACGGCTTCAGGAGCGCGGGATCGCCCTGCGCGTCGACCCACCGCTGGGCGATCCGCTTCCACGCCGCCTTCGGGTGGAGCGACATCCCCTGCCACATGTGGAAACCCGCGTGCCGCCCGACGTCGGGGCGGTCGGGAACCCACACGCCCTCGTCGATCATCTTGAACTTGTCGGTCTCCTCGATCTCGCACCCGGCGTCGGACTCGCACCTGTAGTAGGCGCGCGCCACGCGCTGGGTGCCGTTCGCGAGGTTGGGCGCGAGGTCGTACCAGATGCCACGACCTTCCTTCCGGCCGCCGAAGACGAGCTTCTGGAACCGTTGGCAGTGCGGGCACGTGACATGGAAGTGGCGCTGGTCGGACCGGAGCCATTCCCGCCACACGTTCGACGTCGCCATGTCGAGAGGCGTCGACCCGACGATGTCGCAGCCGTCGAAGAAGCCTTCGCCGCGCGATCGCAGGAGGTCGAGCTTGCTGCCCTGACTACCCTTCTTGGGCATCCAGCCGTTCGCATCGAACTCGTCGGCGATCCGGCGCCGCGCCGCTTTGCCGCGGAAGTTGTTGTCGTTCTCGGCGCCGCGCAGGTACAGCATCGCATGGTTGGCGAGCATGACGTCGGTGATCGTGTCCGCCGGCTGGCCGCGCGCCGCCCGGCGACGGAGGTCCGCCAGCTCTTTCACGTCGCGGAACAGGGGCGCCAGCTCCTGCCTCCAGAAGTCCTCGGCTTCCTTGTTCGTCGGCAGCGCGATGAAGACGGAGGTCGCCTCGTGAACGAGGTGGTAGGCCGTGCACTGTTTCAGCAGGTTGGAGTAGCCGGCGCGGGTGCCTTTGAGGACGGTGACCTGATCGTGATCGTTGCCGCACATGACGTCGGCCGGCTCGCGCTGGTAGCCCTACAGGAAGATCTTGCCCGGCTCGCCCGACGTCTCCGCCGAGATGCGGCCCTTATCCTCGATCCACGTGCTGCCGAGCATCGGCTTCGGCACCTGGAGGACCGACGACGAACGCAGGTTCGCCATCTCCGCCTCGAGCAATTCGAGGCCGAGCGAGAAGTCGAGCGCTGCGGAGGAGGCTTCAGGCATCGGGGGTGGGGACGTTCTGATCGTAGACGAGATTTTCGAGCGCGGCCGACACCAAGCCATCGACGACGAGCTTGATCTCGCGGGCCGTCTTGCCCTCGCATCGCGGACCAGCTTTGGCGCCGATGGGAAGAAGCGACTTCCGGACGTCGGAGTACTCGCGGGCGACGATCTGGGAAACGAGCGACACGGCGACGACCTCGCGCAGCCGCTCGGCCGCGTCGATCTCGTCCTGCTTCATGAGGGCAATGACCCGGCGGCGTTTCGCCTCGTCCTCGGTGAGGCCGTCCGGATCGCTGGGTCCTGCTCGGGCGGCATCTACCTCGGCAACCCGGCGCACCAGCCACTTCACGACGTCGGCGATGTCCAGCTCCCACGGGGTCCCGGTCGCCTTGTTGCCCCTCTGGATGGCGGGGCAGCCCTGTTCGAGCCATTTCGCGATCGTGTTCCGGTCGCGGTCAAGCATCGCGGCGATGGCCGCGAGCGACATCACCCGGTTGGAGGCGCTAGCGCCACGCGGCGTGGTCTCGTCGCCGCTCTCGATCACCACCCCGGCGCCTCTGCGCGGTCGTCTCGCCATCCGTTCGGACTCCTTTTGTTGCAAGGACTCCGGCAGGTTTTGGCGCAACTTTCGACGGCGGGCGTGATGATGCTGGAATGGGATTTCGTATATTGTTGACGGGGTTATGGTGCGGCTTTACGGCATCCCCATAGTTCAGTGTGTGCTACGTTGCCCCGCAGACCAGCACGAAGAGCGAGAAGACCATCATGCGCACCGTCCACGCCATAGCAGTCACGGCGTTCGCGTTCATGGCCGGATCCTCGTTGGCCCGTGACGCCCGCGCCGCAGGCGACTTCCCGCTCGCGTCCTGCAAGGGATGGGGCGGGACCGTAACGGACATCCTGGGCATCGACACCCGCAAGGCCCGCATGGAGGGCACCGTCACGAAGGCGGACATCCGCGAGTACTGCGAGCGCGACCCCGGCGGCGAGACGACCCAGTACGGCGGGTCGCTGACCATCGCGCAATGCGTAGAGTCATACTGGAAGAAGGAGCGCGGCACCGAGCTTGCCGCCTCGGCCGACTGCAAGCGCGGCACGCTCTCCCTGAAGGCGTCCGGCCATCCGCCGCAGTCCGTCCGTTTTCCCCTCGGGACCGATGCCGACACGTCCTGCGCCCTCGGGCATGCCGCCGCTTATGGCGCAATTCAAGATGCTCTGCCCGACGGCAGCGGCGCGTATGGGCGTTGAGTGAGGCAACGGCGCGCTGAAACCCCGGGCAGCGATGATGCTGGGGCGGGTTCCCAAAATTTTTGGACGGCGCGGCGGTGCGGCCGCAAATGAACCCGCACCCGGCACCCTCGCCCAGGGACCCCGGCGCCCATCCCGATGCGCACACAACAGCATCCGCGACGCCCGCAAAGACCAATCAGTCGACCAGCGCGTACAGGGTCTCACATTCCGAAAAGTCCGTTATGTGGACTTATCGGAATGTGAGAAGGGGACGACACCCCTTCGGACGTCGACCCCTCCAAGCCGCTATGCCTTGTGACTTGACGCATCCCGGCAGGCTCTTTGGCATCCGCAGATGCCGTCCCCCAAGTATTTGACGGGGCCGCATGTCGCGGCGGCGGGGTGCCTCCATTTCAGCCGGGTCGGCAACCCGCGGGAACACTGTGGGGCCGTCGTGCAAGAAACGATGACGAACTCAGCCGAGGTGCGAAGCGACCACGCTATGCGTTCTTTAAGCCAGCCAACGGCGTCCGCATTGCCGCCTCAAACCTGATCGTCATCTCGACGAGAGCGGCGATGAGATCGGGCCACGTCTCTCGCAGGAAGACGTTTCCGATGATCTTTGCGCGCACCCGGCATGCGCGAGCGTCGCTCATATCGTCCCATTCAAGGGCGGAGCCGTAAGCTGCCTCTACTGTCTCCTTCGAATCTAGCAGACGCTCCAGTCTGCGGGTATTCTGATCGCTGTCACCGCTGTCGAGATAGACTTCCACCCGCGCTTCGTGACGTGTGACCGCTATCTGATACGACACGCCACGAATACCTGAACCTGCGGCGATCCAGTTCTGAGCCGCCGGGCCGTTGTTCTGGAAGAGGGTCGACCGCTCGCCTATGGCGGCGAGCAATGCAGTCCAGAACTCCCGTCGCAGGCTTCCACGAGCGACCTCCGCCTCCACCGCGCCGGACTCCTCGCGCAGCTTCTCGGCGAAGCCGATCCGGAACTCCTCGGCGTCTGGCGTCGGGATGACCTGGCCGACATCGAGGAACAAGTCGTCTCCAAGCGAGTACGGCGTTACCCGGAAGCACTGAAGGCGGATGCCGAAATTCGCCAGCCAGAGCACAGTAGAGGTCACCTCCTTGCGGAAATGCGCCGCCACGAGGACGATCCGCTGAGTCACGCCCTTATTGAGGATCAGCTCGTCGAAATCGTCGGCATCGAGGAACTCGCACAGAAGGCGTTCGGCGTTCGCGGACGGGTCGTGCCGTTGAAGGTAGTCCTGAAAGATCGACCGGATGTTCTCGCGCGTGAGCGACGAACAGTAAGACGCATACTTCAACGCCTGCCACGTCACGTCGCGCCCGGCATCGTCAAGCTTATTCTCGATGATGACGAGTGATCCAGCCTTATCGAGCGCCAACAGATCCAGTCGCTCGTTCGTGTCGGAAAAGCCAGAAAACTCCTTCTGAATGATCAGCAGGTCCTCGCCAAGGGCCTTCGGGAACTTCGCAATCCACTCCTGCAAGTGCGCGCGTTCCCGGAATCCGAGGTCCGCAAAAGATCGCGTCGGCATGGGAGAAATGCTGTTCGCCTCACGATCTATCTTGAACATGTACGCCCTCCGAAACCAGCCTATGGCTACCGTTTGGCATGATGGACATCGCCGCGCTAGATGGGGAAGTGTTCAATTGGGGGGTGGACGTTCGTGCCGTCTTCATATTCGTCGACCACGATCACTCAATGACGCTGCACCGCTTCAATTCGCATGATAACCGCCCCCGCCAGCCTCTCAGTCGGAGCGACCGAAAACCGTCGCCGCGCGGTCCCCGTCGGCCCCGCACCCCACGCAGGCTCCGCGATCTCGCACTTGGTATCGGCGTGGTCGTCGCCATGTTCGGGTTCATGGCCGCCGAGGATCAAGGCTGGCTCGAATGGGCCGACGCCCAGGGCACGACGGCATCCGGCTCTGCGGCAACGCCCACCGCCGCCCGCAGCGTTCCCCTCTGCCCGCCCAAGTTCCGGCGCGGGGGAGGCGGCGTCACGTGCATCACGGACGGCGACTCTGGCGTTGCCGACGGTGAACCCTGGTGGCTGACAACCCGGTCCGGCGGCGTCGACGCGCCTGAAGTCGGCCGGCCGGAATGCGCGGCCGAGCGCACGGCAGGGGACCGCGCGACGCAACGGCTGCAAGCCCTGATGTCCGGCGGCTACACCATGTCGGGCGGGAGCACGGACAAGCACGGCCGGCGGCTCGTCACCGTGACGCTGGCGGATGGGCGCGACGCCGGGCGGGTACTCATTGACGAGGGGCTAGCGCAGCCTTGGCCGAACTCATCGAACCCATGGTGCTGAGATCCAAGTTCAGCTCAGGAACGGCAGGCTCGCACAAGCGAGTTCCCCCGTCACGGCATCGATGTCGAGCGTTCCCTCAATGACCTGACCGCCGTGACGCACGGGTTCGACACGAACGTCGAAAGACCATACGGCGGTGGTGATAACACCGCCGCATGCCGAGCTTCCGGAGACGATCAAGCTCGCCCGCCGAAGGTTTCTCGACACCTCGGTCACAGAGCTCCCGTACGGATTACCGATGAGGATGTCGACGGCTGCGGCATGAGCCTTGGCCTCGGTAAGGTACTCCTGCGCATCCGCAGTCGCGGAGAACGCAAAGCTGACAACCACGACGAAAGACACTGAGTTCATGAGCTTCGGGAACGTGCGGAAGACAGGGCCGAGTTTCATGAGTTCCAGCTTTCCTTGCCCTTCTGGATCGCCGCTTGGACATGCTCCATGTCGACTTTCATTTCGATGAAGGGCGGCGTGCTGGTGATGGCGGTGATGCGGACGTGCCGCACGAGGTGCCCACCCGCCTCGACGCCGGAGCCGAAGAGCCTCGACAGGAAAGACCGCTCCGGCGGGCTTTCTGCTGCCGCGACGAGCGCTTCCGTCGTCTCGATTACGAAGTCTGCTGAAAGCGTCGCCGTCGGATCATCAGCAAGAGCTTCAACCCTCGCGATCTCCCGCGTGAACTGCTCGTTCAGTTCATTCGCCTTAGCGTAAGCAGTTGGGGAATGCGTCGTGTGCTTCGAACCAATCTCGACGGACTCAACCACAATTGGATCGCCCGCGTAGCAGAGGTAGAAGCTCCGGTCGCTGCCCTCATAGTTGAACCAGCGGCGCGGATGCTTCCTTGAGCATGCACGGCAGAACGCGAAGTTCATCTGGCCTTCCGAGACGCGCCCGGTGTTGAGCGCGCCTTGAAGCCACGCTCTGAAGATCGACAGGTCCACATCGGTCCGCGTGCCGCGCGATGGTACCGATACCGGAGTCGAGGGAAGCGTGTCTGCCTCGATCTCTACCGCCGAGCGCGGCGGCGACCCCGAAGGCTTCACGGGCGCCGCGACTTCAACGTCTTCCTCCAGCTCTTCCTCGTCCCCTGCGTCATCGCCAACGTCGCTGAGTATGCGATCGACGAGCGCAGCCTTCCTTCCAGATGTCTGGACTTCGAACGCTTCGGCGATCCACTTCAATTCCTCGACTGTGAGGGCCGACAACACCTCGGCCGGATCGAGGCCTCCATCCAGGATCGCCTGACGCATGACGGTGAGCGTTCTGCGGTTCGGTGACGCGATGTCGAACGTGTCCAGAATGTGCTTGAGCTCTGCCGCATTCAAGCAGTCCAGAACATCCGAAAGTGTCGCCATGAAATTCCCCGTCTGGTGGAATGATTCTCTGTCTCTGCGCGCAAGGATTGATCGATGGAGTTCCTTTGGGCAAGAGTGAAGCGACCCGACCTATGCAAACGAGATTACCATTGTCCACGCTGCGCCAACTTGCCTCCATAGCCACTGCCTCTGGAGCGGCGGGGTTCGGCTTCTCCGGAGGACGCTCGCTCTGGCGAACTCTCGAGAAGAGTGCGCCGGCGCTTTTCTTCATTGCGACCTTAGGGGCAGGGTCCGGTCTTGGGATGTATTTAATCCTGCGCGGAAGCCGAAGGCTGGGGGCCTGGGCAACGGCAATCGGTGTCGCGCTCATTGTGATCAGCGTCGCCCTGTCGGCAGGTATACTGGGTAAGCCGGGCCTGATCTGGCAGGGCGTAGTGTTCCTCATCGGATGGATGGTAGGCGCGCCCGCCAAGAGGCGAAGGTTGGCCGAGGAAGCCGTCGATGCGCACAACGAGCGCTTCCTTCAGCAGCTCGGGTTCCGCGACGTGGGAGGCAGGGAGGAGACTTGGCTCGACGACGAGGATCGCGAGCTGGTCATTCACGACCTGCGCACGGACGCCCTCATCTTCCGGATCAAGGGACAGCGCAGCGGGCGTAGCCGGATCCTTCTCGATGACGCCGGGCGCATGGTCGACTACCAGCCCGGCTGAATGAGATGCGGTGGCGCGAGTGCCATATTCGACCGCCTTTGGAATCTTGCAAGCCGCGCGCCGACGGTCATCACAGCGTCGCTGTCCGCGGCTCACCCGCAAGGGTAGACGGGCGCATGTGCACCAGCCCCGCGCTGGTCTCGAAAACCACGGTAAGGCACGCCTACCGAGCCATCTTCGTCGACTGGCCCCACTGGCATCCGCCATGCGCCACCGACACCCGCGGCCGCCGGGAGGGCATCAGTCCGCCCGGCGCGCTACCTTATCCCGCTGGTCATTGGGCGTGAGATAGCCAGCGCCACCGGAATAGTTTTCCGGTCCCTGCGGATGCGGGGAAAGGGCCTCGGCCCCGAGAGCTGCGCCCTGAGACCGTCACGGTCGGACGGCCCCGAAAGGGGCCGTTGCCGTTTCAGGCGACGCCAAATACGCCGCGCGCCTTCCTGCGCAGTCGCTCCGTCTGCCTGTACCAGTAATCCGCCTGATCTTCGCACGTCGCGTTCTGGTCGAGGCCGAACCCGCGGCGTGACATCACGAGGAAGATGTCGCGCAGCCGCGCCAGCTCGGTCTCCGCCGCGTCCAACTTGTCGCCGAGCTCGCCCGCGTACTGCCGATAGGCGCGCGCCCGGTCGTCCGTCACCCGAACGATCTCGGCGACCAGCTCGACGCGGCGACCCCGGATCGCTTGCTCATGGTCGCGGCGCGCCATGCGGACCGCATGGTCGATGTCGTCGGTGACGTCCTCGACCGTGTCTTCGTTCAGGCTGTCGAACACGCCGTCGAAGCCGGACCGTCCTCGCAGGTCAGAGACGATCGCGCGCGCGGCGTCGGTCGCCCAGCCGCTGTGGCAATGCAGGTCGGTCCAGTCGTCGAAGGCGGCTTCGACGGCGAGCGCCATGGCGTCGTGGTCTGGCATTGATGTCTCCCGCTCCTCAGGCGACAAGCGTCGTTGCCGGCGGAGCTGGCGTCCAACCAAGAAGGAGACTCATGCGCGAGATCTACGCGAAGGCCGCAGCGCGAGCGACGGCACTGAACCGTAAGGCCGAACTCGACTGGACGCTTGCAGGCATCGTCGTTGGCATGGTCGCAGGCTTCCTCTTCGGCGGCATCGGGATCGCCGGCCGGGGCGACGCCATCGGCGTGTGGGGCTTCGTCGCCGGGGCGGTCGTCCTTGGGCTTATCGGCAACCGGATTGGGACGGGGCGGGACCGCGCGGCGCTGGCGCGGAAAGAAAGCGGGCGATGACAGATTTGCCGACAGCGCAGATACGGCCGTTCTCGCTGCGACATCAGAAGGCCATCGCCAACGGACGCATCCGGGTCACCCTGCCCGAGCGCCTACGCAGCCGTATCTGGCTGACGATGACGACGATGGACGAGCAGATTGGCTACACCACAAAGGACAACCCGAATTGGTGGAACTCGACCAGCGCCATCGAAGAGGCGGATCGTGAGTATGCTCGTCTGCTGGGCGTGAGCGTCTATGACAGCAACGGTCATCGCGTCGGCACTGATCTGCAAGCCATCGTGCAGCACGGCGACGACCACAGCGTGCTCGACGTCGTCGAGGTTTACATGGCGCTGCATGGTGGCGAGCCTACAGACTTGCGGGCGCTTCAGCGCTCGATCAATGACGCCTTCGTCGACTTCGCATGTCCGTGGCGGCTTGCCGACGGCATGTTCTTCAAGCTGGACTCGACCTTCCTCGAGGAGGAGGTGCTGGAGCGCGCGACGGACATCCTCGGGTCTCCGGGGTTGGCGGGGGCGCACGACGAATTTATGAAGGCGCGCGACCACCTGACGGACGGCAACGCTCGGGATGCCATCACCTATGCCGGAAGCAGCGTCGAGAGCACGCTGAAAGCGGTCGCTGGGGGTTCTGGAGACTTGGGAAAGTTGGTCCACGCCTTCGTCGGGTACGGCATGGGCGACATCGACCACGCCAAGGCGAAGGCGGCCGCGAAAGCTCTGCAAGCCGTCGGCGTCCTTCGGAACGAACTAGGTGCGCACGGCCAAGGACAGGACATCATGAAGGTGCCAGCGCCGTATGGTGCACTCGCCGTCCATTTGGCGGCCGCCATAAACCACTTCATCGTCACCCAGCACCTGGCGCGGATGCCGCCGGAGGAGGTGGAAGCGCCTGAGCCTGCGGCAGTCTACGCTCGCGGTGGCGGCGCCAAGACAACCGCTGACGATGACGACTACATCCCGTTCTGAGGCGTAATCAAGTCTGGACGAGGCCGCCGCATGTCTTCGGGGAGGCGGTCGTCTGTCACGGGTGCCTCCGGTCGGGTGGCGAGAACCACGTCGCCCAGAACGGCTCCGGGCGGGCAAGCGACCGCAGGATCGCCATCACCTGATCGTTCTGGCCTCGCGCGAACCGCCCTGCAACCGTGTCTGTGGCTGCCTGGACGTAGCGTCGTCTCTCCGCCGTCTCGGCTGCCCGGAGGGCGCGGACGTCGTCGAGCACCTGGTTGCTGTCGACGGGTTTGGCAGGCGCGGCCTCGACCGTTTTCGTCATGACGTAGGCGCCGTCAGCGAGGACGGGCGGAGTCAGGGCGGTGGCGCCGAAAGCGTTGCCCATCACGCCACCTCACGCTTCAGGCGCTCGTAGTCGCCGACACCGCGCCAAGACATCAGCAAGCCACGGCCAGGCGTGTCATCCGGCCAGTCCCAGAAAGCGATGACAGTGCCGTCCGGCCGGGTAAAGTGGTCGATGTAGTCCAGCTCGCAGCAGTCGTAGAAGATCGTCACCTTCCAGCCGTCACGGGCCGCGAACTCGACGTCCGCGTACGTGTCGGGCATCTCGTTGGGTGCGCTGATGCTTTCCGCGAGCTCCAGCAGGAAATGGACCTCTGGTGTCCAATGGTACTCCGGCCTGTCTGACTTCCCCGGAAGCACCCGGTCAACGTTCCGAACTCCTGCGGCCTCGAGCGCCCGCGCGTGGTGCATGATCCACGTGTTGGAGAAGCTCTCGGCCATCCGTTGCATGTAGGAACTGACGGCTTGGCTGCGCACCTTCTCCGCATCCCGGTACGCCTCGAGGTCATCGAGGCGCACGAGGCTCGCGCGGATATCGACGGGCTTCGATAGCCGGACCGCAATGGTGTTCGTCAAAGGAAACCGCTCGACGCCGTCCATGACGGGCGGCGTGAGGGCGGTGGAGGAACGCGCGTTCGAAGTCGGAGCATCGTCCGCCCAGGGGCAGATGCTGCGACCGTCCACGTCCACGAAGTCGATGCTCCCTAGTTTCCACCGAATCCCGTTGACCGCGATCGTTTCCATCACTCCATCACTCCATCACTCCATCACTCCATCTCCCTTCCCACCACCGCCGCCCGCTCGCCCTCCGGCACCGAGAGCAGCGCTTCGACGACCGCGAGGCTCTTGCCCAACAGCCTGACCGCGCCCGATACTTCACGCGATCCTGCACGCCGACGCGTCGCCGCGAACTCGGCGATGGACATGGCGACCTCGGCGTCCTCCCACAGGGAAGCGTCGCCGAGGTAGCCGAGCCGGGCGTTGCCCAGGTACGAGACGCCGCTGCCCATGCCGCGAAGGATGCCGCCGACGTGCCGGAGTTCGACCGGGTCGGTGCCGATGATCTTGATGGCGGTGCGCAGCCCTTCGCGGGAGCGCTTCTCGATCTTCTTGGACGTCGGCTGGATGGCGTGGAGAAGGCGCTTGGCGCGGAACTCACCCGTGACCGCAAGCCAGTTCTGGAGGATGACGTCGTTGCGGGCCTTGCGCAGCGCGGCCGGCCTCGGCGGCGTGCGGCTGAGACGAATGCCCGTCGGCGTGTAGCGGGTGTATGCCATTGTGCTCTCCCTCAAGTGCAGAGGGAAAGCGTGTGTGCCGGCGAGGCGGGCGTCAAACGGCCGGCGGGCGCCGCCACGGAGAAGGCGGCGCGGGAGCCGGACTGGCGAGCAAATTGCCAACGATTGCGGCCTCGGCTATCGAGCACCACACGCTCAGGTTTGGGGGACAGCATGCTCAGACGATTTCCGATGGTCCTCTTGGCGCTCGCGATCGCGGCTCCAGCGTCCGCCGCGTCGTTCGACGTCGTGCAGGAGCGGAAGTCCGGCGACTGGTCGGCGATCCTGTATCGCAACCAGAGCAGCGGCCGGGAGTTCTGCGCCCTCGAGGCGAACGCGGGCGGCACCGTCTTCCGGGTCTCGCGCTACAAGGACGACGCCGGCGACACTTTCCTCGAGGTTCACAACCCCTCGTGGAGCCTGATCGAGGGCAAGTCGAAGTTCGCCATCGACTTCGTGATCAAGGGAGAGTCCCTCCGCGCGGAGCTGATGGGCAACCGTTATGCCGACGCGTACGTGCACGATTTCACGGAGAACCAGTCATACCTCTCAATCCTCGGCATGATCGCGCTGACGTCGAGCCTCGAGGTCAAGAACCCGAACGGCGCGCAGGTCTTCAAGACCAGCGGCAAGGGGAGCCAAGCGGCCTTGACCGACTTCGGGTCCTGCACCAAGGCCGGAAGCTGAACCAGTACCCGCTGACGGACTCCTGTCCAGCGGAGCGGGCGTCAAAGGCTGCCTTACTTGACCCGCGCGCGGGACTCGGCTGACGTCGCAACCGTATATCGGGAGGCGGCATGAGCGACGAGGACGGACGGTACTTCATGTCCAAGAAGCCCGGATGGATCTACGGAAGCCCTCGTTTCACAAACGGCGCACGCATCCTCGACGAGATCGTGGAGACCGACACCGAGCCGCGGTTCGCGAAGGTCGGCGAGGAGTTGGTCATCCGCGAGCCGCCGGCCGGCCGTTTCCAGATCAGGGCGACCATCTGGGAGAACGACAGGAGTATCCAGACGCTCACCATCCAGAAGTGGAGGGTGAAGGACGGCTATCCGCACGATCGCGAGCACTTCAGCTTCGTCGGGGCCGAGGTACCGCGCCTTCTGGAGTTCGTCCAACGGCTGCGCGACCTCCACTTCGACGGCGCTGCACCCTTTAAGACCGCTATCGACGACCTCCGCCCGGTCCTTATGACGCCTGCGCAGGAGAAGAGCTTTCTCGCAGACCGTCAGGATCTCGTCATCGAAGCGGCGACGAACGACGTGACTCGGCAGGACATCATCGCGCTCGCCTATCGCCGGGGGCAGCTTGTCCGCTTCGAGCGGCTTCTGACCGACGACGAGTTCTTCGCCGCCGAGTGCCAAAGCACAGGGAAAGGCGAGGAAGGTCTGTGGCAAGCCTTCTTCGAGAAGAACCCGTGGGTCCTCGGCCATGGCCTTAGCTACGCGTTCATGACCGAGCTGGACGACAGAAAACTCGAGCAGGTGGTCAAGGGTTTCGACGTCGCCGGACCGGGCAAACGCGCCGACGGACTTCTCAAAACGCATGCGCACCTCAGCTCTCTCGCGTTCGTCGAGATCAAGAAGCATACGGCGGAGCTTGTGCAGAAGCGCCCCTATCGACCGGGCGCGTGGCCGCCGGGCGCGGACCTCGTCGGAGGGGTGGCGCAGTGCCATGCCGTTGTGCACGCCGCCGGACAGGCCCTCGGCGAACGGCTGCGCCCGAACGATGAAGGGGGAGATCCGACGGGCGAAGACCTACTCAGCGTCCACCCGAGGTGCTTCCTCATCATAGGGCGGCTATCCGAGTTCGGCGTTGGCGCGACGCTCAACATGTCGAAGTTCCGGTCGTTCGAATCCTTCAGGCGAAACACGCACCAGCCCGAAATCCTTACGTACGACGAGCTGCTCTACCGCGCTCGGCATATCGTCGACACACAGGCGGCTGCCGCTTCGGCAGATCCGGATGGCCTGAAGGACGAGATCGACTTCTAAGTGGGCCTCGTTCCGGCGGCGCCGTCAGTTTATGCAGACATCAGTCTTCTCCGCCGTCGCTGCGCTTCCCCTTCGCCACGACCGTCAGCACCCCGTCCGGCAGCGGCCGTTGGAGAGCTGACGCCTCCGCCCAAGGCGCTCGCATCCAGACGTCCATCTCGTCGGACTCGGTCAGAATCACGGGCATCGCCTTCGGGTGGATCGTCGCCACGACGTCGTTCGGGGTCGTCGTGAGGAAGCCGTAGAGGTCGGCGTTCACCTCGCCCTCCTTCACCTTCCGCACCGACGTCCAGTTCGTCCAGATGCCGGCGAACACCGCGAGCGGCCGGCTGTCGTCGAGGGCGAACCAGGCCGGCACCTTCTTGCCGTCGACGGTGTCGTACTCGCTGAACGAGGTCAGCGGCACGAGGCAGCGGTGTTCCGGCCCGAGCCAGCGGCGCCAGTGCGGGCTCTTGGTGTTCCGGATGTTGGTAACGCCCGGATCGGTCTTGCGGTCCTTCAGCGCGAAGGCGGGCGACGGCATGCCCCAGCGGGCCATCGTCAGCTCGCGCTCGCCGTCGACCGTCCGAACGATGGGCGCCATCGTGTCCGGGAACACGCCGGGCAGCGGGGGAAGGTTTCCTGTCCGGTCACGCATCGCGCGCGTGAACTCGAGGATGGCCGTCTGGCCCTTGGTGACCGAGTAGAGATTGCAGATGGGAGCGGTCCCTTCGTTCGCGGCAGCGCGCCGGGATGCCCGACGGAGCGGGGGGAGTCTCGGTCGACGTGAGACTTTTTCCATGCGGGTATTCGGATCGCAAGCGGAGCGCGGGAAGTAGTCTCGTCCGCGCGGTGCGAATAGCGGCGCCGCCTTCCGCCTGACGAAGCCGAAATCACCGCCGCTACCGGGTACAGCCTCGGCTATGTCAACCGTCGGGGCCACACCGGGTCCACGGCCGTCGACTCGCCCGCCGCCGACAAGCTGGCGGTGCTCCTGCGGCAGCGGGCGATGCGGGAACTGGCGGACGCCGACAACGTCACATGATGGAGGCACCTCTCGCTGCGGGTACATCGTTGACCTCAGTGCCCGGGTCGTATGACGTCGCTCTGGATACGAAACTCCATGGTGCCTGCGTAGGCGCCACCGACTTTAGATCCGGAGCCCGCATGCCGTTCAACGCAACTACCCTCAGGGTCCTGATCGCCTCCCCATCAGACCTAGCCGACGAACGTAACGCTGCTGAATTAGCCATCCATGACTGGAACGCTGCGCATGCCGCCGAAGAAGGAGTCGTCCTGCTTCCGGTGAGGTGGGAAACTCACACGTTTCCTCAGGCTGGCGGACGGCCGCAGGCTATCATCAACGAGCAGATCGTTGACGGATCCGACATCCTCGTCGGCTTGTTCTGGACCAAAATTGGAACGGCAACAGGCGTTTCGCAGTCCGGTACAGTAGAGGAAATCGACCGCGTCGTCGCCGCTGGAAAGGCTGTCATGATCTACTTCTCCCGACGGGGAGTGGATCCGGCGAAGATCGACATCGCTCAGCTCGCCGTCCTTCGGGACTTCCAAGCCGAGACCTATCAGAAAGCGCTGTGTGGCGACTTCAGTACGGCTGTTCAGTTGCGTCACCTTCTCTTCCGCGACTTGGCGGGCATGGTTCGGAAAGCGTTGCCGAAGGGCGCGCGTGTCGCTCCTCGGCGACCAAGGCACCAGCAACTGGCCGAAACGGCGATTGCTCTGAAGGGCGCCGGGATCACGCCGGCTGAATTCGACGAGTTCCGCGAGAGCTTCACGAGCAAAGCGAGAACGAAGGGGCAGACGACAGATCCAATCCCGTCCGGCGAGAAAGGGCCGAACGGCTACCCCATCGGCTACTCACCCGAAGGCGACAAGGTGGAGTGGATACCGGATGACGAGAACGAGGGCGAGGTTTGGCCCATGATCCTTCGCCGCTCAGACGACGCCATCCTCGCCGCTCATAAGGAGTTCTGGGACAAGGTCTGGTGGAACAGGCATCAGAACTGGCTGCATGGCATCGCCAACGGCACCGAGCCGCTTAAGGAAGGGCAGGAGCCGATACTCAAAACCGCCAAGGCTGCCGCGAAGCGCATGGAAGAGAAGTATGGGATCGAGAATCTTGGATGGGACGACTTCGAATGGGGACTTCTTAGTGGTCGACTGTCAGCGCTGTCGTGGGTAATGGGCTCGGAATGGGACGAGTCGCTGGATACGTGATCCGGCGCGCCAGAGGCTTCAAAGCCGTCGCCCGTCGAGGATCCGGTCTTCCCGGAAAGTACGTGGGAGGCTGCCTACAGATTTGTCGATTGCTTGCAGGTACCGCCGGACGCCCGCCTGGCAGGTGAGTTCCCCTGTTGCGATGACGACGACGGTCCGCTCCGAGATCACCCCGAACTCGTCGTGATAGGTCATCGCCATGCTGTACCGCTCGGACTCCGGCAACGTGTCCCAGGGCACACGCGGCGGGACGCGCGGCGTCAGGTCTGCCCGTTCGTAAACCGGGAACGCACCTGCCTCGAAGAAATCCTCGAACTCGGCCTGCGTCAGCGTGCGGACACCAAACCGGACGGCGTCCCTGATCTTCGTCGACCCGTTCGCTTGCTTGATCCGATCCGCCGCGCTGCGCCCGAGCTTGGCGACGACGAGGTAATGGGTGCTCTGCGTGACGTTGTCCGAGGGCGTCGCGCCAACGGTCGCCATCCTCCTCCCCGCTTCGTCTTTGCTGTAGCCCTCCAGCGTCCCGGTTATCGCGATCTTCATGACGGCTCCCAACGGCAACAATGCCACGAGCCTATCCGTCCTTGGCACATGCGCAAGCGCTTCTCAGCTTTGGCCCTCCAGCCACAGCGCCGACTCCGCGTCCGACACGACGTCCATGATCTCGCGCGGCGACATCTCGGGGAACAGCGTCTCAGCAAGGAACTCGCGTTTCGCCTTGCTCCCCTTCGGCGCGTTGAAGCGCGGGTCCGCCAGCAGCATGCGCATGGCTTTCCGCCGTTCGTCACGGCGCTCTTTGGCATCGGCGTCGCGGAACGCCTGGGCATCGACCGAGACGACGTCAGCGATCTCACTCAGCTCGGATCGGAAGTCGGAGACCCAGTCAGCCTCGTCGAGGACCAAATGGAAGACCCCGTCCGCGAACGCCGTCGCAGTGACCCGGCTGAGCTGACCCTCGCGCTTCTTCCACTTCCGCCCGAACGCGTTCAATCGGGCCTCGTCGACGAGCTCGCCGTCGATCTCGTCCTCGATGCTGAACAACGACTCCGAAAGGTAGACGGCGCGCGGCCGCAGGTGGCGGACCACCTCGACGAATGCGTCGGCCTCGATCTCGGCGACACGCCGATTGCCATCAATGCCTAGATCCGCGTCAACGACGAGGGCGCCGCAATCGGCCGCTGCGGCTCGAAGCTTGGCGGCGAGCGCCGTCAGTTCATCGGCCGTCATCGCAAGCTCTCCTTCTGCATGACGGCTTCGTACTGCGCGATCAGGTCGTCGTACCGTTCGACCCATCCTCGATCCCAGGCGTCCGCCAGAACCGGATGATCCGGCCTCGGGATCGGTTCGTCGTCCCCGCCCTGGGCGACGCCCGCTGACAGGTTTCCGGCATCCTCGGCTGCCTCGATCTCCTCCTGCGACACCTCCGGCCGCTCCTGCTTCCGTGCACCCGGCTCTCTGGGCGGCGGAGGCAGGCGTTCGGGCGGTGGCCAGTATTGCGGGAGCGCCGCTCGGACCGCGTCGCGCAGCGCGGCCTCCAATCCGGCTTCGACCTCGTTCATCTGCCGCCGCCAAGTGACGACCTCTGCCTCCGCCTCGGCTAGCCGGGCACGGTGCCGGGCAAGCGCCAGCTCTGGAAGTCGAGGCAGGAGTGGGGACACCCAATACGGCACCGCGCCGGCGACTTTTTTACTTCTTCGTCGCGGTCTGATGGAGGGGAGCTGACGTCTTGGCCCCGCCAACGGTCTTCGGCTTGAACGGTGCGAGGATCGCCCTGAGTTCCGACAGCCATGTCGGACCAAGGAGCGGTCGGGCCAGAGCCTCCAGCTCGACGAAGGTGACGTCACCGGAGGAGCGCGCCGCCCGCCGGCGGAACTCGGCGAGCGTCGCGGGGTCGAGGGATACTCGGGGCGGTGCCTTCGGAGGAGTCTCGGTCATGGGAAGACTCCTTCCATCCGGCGCCCGTCCGCGCAAGCCGCCGTCAGCGTCGGCCGCCGCTCGTCGCCAGCGCGCGGGCGATCTGGCGGTCGAGCTCGTGGCTGAACTCGCGCTGCGTCACGAACTTGCGGTACGACTTCTGGACGACTTCCTGGAACCGGAACTGCTTCCGGTACCGCGCCGTCTCCTGCACCTTCAGCAGCAGGATAGGGCTGCCGTCGTGCGCGCGCGGCCGCCGCCAATACCCCTTCGTCCCGTTGATCTCGCCGAAGAAGACGCCGCCCTTCCTGCCGTAACGCTTGCCCGTGGCGCGAGCGGCCTTCCGCGCTGCCTTCTCGGCCTTGTTCGTCGCCGCCAACTTCCGCGACGCCCCGCGCGGCACGCCGCCGTAGCGATCCGGTTTGATGGCGTACGTGAAGAGGTCGTGCCGGCCGGACCCGCCGTCCTCGCCCGTCTTTCGGACGCCGCCGACGATCTGGCGGTAGAGGTAGCTCCCGGCCGGCTCCTTGATTGCGACCGACATCGTCGCGGCCCCGGCGTCGCCGATGCGGGCCTTCCGGACGACGAAGGCCTGGAGGGTCATTGGCTTCGGGCGGTCGCAGACCTGAACGGCGTGCTCGTCGAGGGCGACCTTCGCCTCCCAAGCCGCCCGGTTCATGACGGCGGCGGCAGCGCGGGGGATGGCCTTCCGGCCGATGGCGTTCATGTCACGGGCGAAGGCGGCGTAGTCGATCGACAGGCCGAAGCCGAGGGCAGGGGGCGTGGGCATGCTGGGCACCGTGAACAGAGGAGTCTCCTCAGGGTGAGACTGCTCCTGCAAGATGCGAGGCGGCAGGCGTCTCGACACCAAAAATCGAGCTTGACCATACCCATTCATTAGGGGTACGAATGGTAAATTCATCCCCGATGAGCCGAGGTATACCCGTGACTTTTTCCGATGATTTGATCCGTCGTGCTGGCGATAATCCATCTTTCCTCAAAGTGCTGGAGATTGCAGCGCGATCGTCAGTTCAAGCATCGGCGCTCGACTGTGTCGCCAAAAACAAGAAACCTGTCGTTGCGTTGTCAAAGCTGATGATCGACGAGATCGGTCCGGAGGTGGCGACCGACGATCTCCTGAAGCAATTTGCCGGCCGCGCTATGGCCGAGGTCATGGAAGGGCCTTTCGGCTGCTCTCGTCGAGCCACGGGCAACAGGACGATCTACGGCGATCCGGTCTTCGGGTCGGGAACGGCCTACACGCTTCCTACGACGTCGATGCCAGACGCGAGCACCGGGAAGGACTTGCCTGCGATCACTGCGGTTCTAATGTCCGTCTTGACGACCGCGCAGATCGAAGCGCTGGTCGCGTTGCTGTCATCAGAGATGGCAACGAGAAAGGCGCATGCGAAGGCACATCAGACAAGTTGAGTCAGCGCGGCGACCCACGCCACCTTGCACACGATGTGCAGCGCCTGATCGACGTCGTAGCTAATCCGGCCCCGGCACTTCAGATCGTCGATCACCGCGTGGGCCGCGAGCTCGGCGAGGCCCAGCGCGAGGCTGCCCGTCACGAGACCGACGGCGCCGGCATGAATGGCCGCGTGCGCACCGAGGGCTAAGTACCAGGGCACTCCCGGGAGCGGCGCGCAGCGCGACTTCGCGCGGGACAGGAAGTCGCCCTGAAGGGGGTAGTCCGCCAAGGCATGCGCGGCGACGAGGAGGGCGAAGGTCTCTAGCACAGCGGAGCCGCGTTGAACGCGAGGTAGACGATGGTGCCGAGGGGCTATACGAGACCGAACCCGATGACGACGGTCCAGAACACGGTGATGGCAATGCCGGCGGCGATGTTGAGGATCAGCTCGATGGTGTCGTCGGCCAAGTCAGTAGATCCCGAAGCCGGGGCCGCGACGGACGCGACCGAGGGGGCGACCCTGCACGTCGAGCAGCCCGCTCATCTCGCGGTCGTCGGTCACCCTTCGACGGACATGGACGATGGGCGGACGGGGTCATACCAAGCCCACGGGTTTCCGTTCTCGTTGAAGTCGTACCAGGAGCGCGGGGCGCCGCGGCGATCGACGACCTTCACTGCTCCCAGTCTTCCCACTCGGCGACAACGGGCTGCACCTTGAGGTCGCCGCGCGCCGTCGCCCACGAGTCGCCGTTGTCGAGGAAAAACTGGCCGTAGTCGTTCTTGAAGCGAAGCCCGCCATCGTGCGCGCGTTGGCGTACTCGAGTTCGGCGGTCAGGCGGGTGAACTCGTCGCGTCGGGCGACGAAGTCAGCGTACTCGCCCTGCTTCAGCGGGACGAACACGGGAGCGCCTTCGGAGGCGCTAGCGTCGTGGACGGTCGACGGGGCGGACATCAGATCCGCGCCCTGACTGCGCGACGGAAGGCTGCGACGTCGGCAACGGGGTCCACGCTTGTGGCCGCGAACTCACCGACATCGACCTGCACCAGGCGAACGTTCACCAGCGGCTCCGTGAGCGTCGGTAGGTGGATCTCCGAGAGGATCCGACGCACGAGGTCGGCTGACCCGGCCCCGGTGACGGTCAGCGTCAGCGCTGGGTACTCGGTGCTGCGCACAGCCCGGATGTCGAGCGAACAGGTGTCGCGCTGCACGTCGACCGCCGCAACCAGCACATCGATGTCCAGCTCCGGCTCTACCGGGCCGCCATCATCCTGCGTGCTGTCGGACACGTCCGACGCCGTGCCGCACGAGCGACGCCAGAATGCGTCGACCGGAAACGTGGCGATCGCCGCGTCGAGCGATGCGAGACCCTCGGACGTCGTCCGCAGCGTTATGACGCCCGACTTCAAGAAGACCCGCCCAACGACGGGGAAGGACTCGAGCTGAGCGATCGCGAACTCGCCTTTGCGCTTGGCGGCGAGCAAGTCGGCGTACTCGGAGTTCGGGATCCGGATCGTGTCGCCAACGATCTCGGCCGCCTTCTCCTCGGCAACGAGCGCCCAGGCAACAGCCGAGCGGCGTCGCGCCTCCTCGACGGTCACCAGGTCGGCGGTGCACCGGGCCTTGCTGGCTTTCAGCGAGGCAACGAGAGTTTCGGCGAACGCCTTGCGTCGCTTCAGCTCCGCGATGGACGGTACCGCCTCGTCATCGGCCTCAGCGGCGGAGCCGAGCGACCCGCCGACGACCGGACCCTCGCGCAGCCCTTCGTCCTCGTTCTTGTCGTCGACGTCGCCGACGTTGGCTTCCCACTCTTCGTTCACCGCCTCGATCACGGCCTCGGCGTCGGTGCGAGCGCCCTCCATCGCCTGGCCGACGAGATCCTGCAAAGACGGGACGACGTACGGCCTGTAGCCATCGACCGCGTCCTCGGGCGTGTACGACACGATGGTCGTGATGCGGCTGTCGCCGTGGACCGTGTACGCGACGAATTTGACCGTCGCGCACCGTCGGCCGTGGTCGCCACCGTGGGCGCGCCAAGGCTGTAGGACCCTCGTGGATCTGCTTGCGGACCATCGCCGCTTGCGCAGCGTCGAGGATCAGCCCCGTGTCGACCACGTACTCGTCCTGCTTGATCTTCTTCTTCGGCATGTTGGCTCCTCCTCTATCGCGGTGAGCCGCTCAACGACCTGCGTCTCGATGATGTCGAGACGACGGGCGAACTCCTGGATGAGGGTCAGCAGGCCCGACGTGATGCCGGGCATCTCCTCGTCGCGTCCCGTCGACACGAGCCATTCGCCGACCGACTCCGTCATGCCCGGCCCGCCGAAGTCACCGTAGATCGACTCACGCAGGTCGATGAGGATGTCGAGGATCGACAACAGGCCGTTCCCGCCACCCGCCGCCAGCAGGACCTCAACCGCGCGCTGCATGCCGGCGTCGCCGAAGACGATCGAGTTTCCGTGGGTGACAGCGCGCAGGTCGGTGAACGTGGCCACGGTGCAACTTTCCATTCTCGCGGTGATCGAGGACACGATCGCCGGAAGAACGAAGTCACAGGGGCGTATCAAGGATTCTAGGACTCGAGCTCCGTCACTCGTCGGACTCCGCCTGTCGGCGGCTGCTCCCAGTAGCGCGTTTCGATATCGGCCTTCCGGCGTCGAGACTTCGGCTCATCCGGAAGCGTGTAAAAAGTAAGCCGGGAATAGGACTCGGCAGGATCGAAGCCCGATTTGACGAGGGCCTTGTACGCCACGGTCATGAGTTGGACGTAGACAGTCGCGGCCGGGCAGTCCGGCTTGTCGCGCGCCGTAGCGGCGAGCTTGCGTACAGCTACCGCAAGGCTTTGGACGACGGCACGGGTCTCCGGCGCGCCTTTGGACTTCCGCGTGCCGTCGTCGGCAACTTTCGCCTTCGCTTTGAGCCGTTCTCTGTAGCGCCGCATCTGCTCGGCGTGCCGCGCATTCACCGTCCGCCTCGTCGCCATCGTCTGCCTCCTCCCGTCACCTCGTGATGATGGGGGGGAGGCGTGCAAGGGACGATCAGCCCTTTGTAGCAAGCCGCTCCGGTGTCAGCACCTTCGGCTCGAGCGTCCCCGGCCCGGCACCGCGCGCGGACAGTCACGGCGGTGGCGAAGCGCCCAGGGAACGCTTTATGGACGGCACGCTGGATCTCGTCTCCACCCGGTCCGCCGACAGCAAGCAGAAGGATGCAGTGTCCGCCAGCGCCTCTCGGATCGCGGCGTCGCTTGCTTCCGGACGGCCGGACTCCTTCGTGGCACGAGCGCGCTCCCGCTGCCGCCTTTTGTTCACCCGGTCGTATGCCGTGCGGTCCTCGCCGGATAACTGGCGGACGGTCTTCGGACCCTTCGCCCTCGCTGCGGCGCGGCTCGGTAAAGTGCCGCGAGGGCCGCGGTCTGGACGTCGGTCTGGTTGTGGTCGGTCATGCTGATCTCCCTCATTCAGACACCAAGCGTGCGGCGCCCGCGGACATGGCGCAGCATGCTGTCGGACATGTCCGCCATGAAAAAAAAGGAGGCCGAAGCCTCCCAAAAATTCAGACCGTCCCGACCGGGGACTAGACGATCGTGGGCGCGTTCGCTGCATCAGTCAAAGGGCGAAGTCACATACTCGAACGGCTCCGGTGAGCAGTGGTCCCCGGGGGCGCTCGCGAACGGGTCGGCATGCCGTGAAGCTGGTCGTCATCGTGGTGGTCTCCTGCATGGGGCTCATCCTGCCTTCCGTGCTGCATCCCGCAACGCCTTCGAGGTCTGACCCGACTGGACGAGGAGAGCCTTCGCAAGGTTCGTCAGGAGAGCCGTGGCGCGTTCCTTATCGCTGTGCTGGAGGAAGTCGGGCTTGCGGAACGGACGACCCCAAGGGGCAGCGGGAGAGGCCACCGTGGTGCGTGTGACGGGAAAGGCGGGGGGAAGTGCCGGAGTCGTCTCGACATGCGCCGTGCGGGCCTCGGCAGGGGCCGTCTCGGAGTGGACGAAGTATGTCGTGGAGTCGGGCATGGGGGAGACCTTTGGATTGATCATGAAGAGCGGCTTGGAGGATGGGACGGGGCGGGTCGAAACCGGGGCCTTGGCCTTGGAGCGAGGACGCCGGGGCGACGGGTCATGGTAAGGATTCGATGAGTCTCCAGCGAAGCGGTGGGTAGGCCGGGAGGGGGAGGGGAGGCCCAGCCGGGTATGGGGAACGAATTCAGACGAACCCGTTGTTTTCGCCCGAGATTTCATGGCGGCAGAAATGCCTCGCAGGGTGTCACCTAGCACGTCGTCCATGACGCCCCGGACGTGGCCTTCCTGCCGCTCCGGGATCATGAACGAGTCGAATATCTGGAGGGCCGGAATGCCTTCCTTGAGGACCAGACGGTCGATGACCTTCACGGCCACGTCCGAGTCGATACGCTGGAACCGGACGCCCATGTCTGCTCCGAGCATGTGCTTGACCGGGGCATGCGCCTTCTCGATCGCTCGGACCATCGCGCGCGCCGAGTTCCAGTCCGGCTTCTCGGGGATGCCGATGCGGCCGTCCTCGCGCATGAGCATGGCGGCGATGGTGGCGATCACGCTGTGGGAGGCGTTGACGAGAATGAGGAAGCCCAGCTTGAGCCTGTCCCTTCTCGTCTTTGGATCAATCTCCTCGCCCCATGCGACGTCAGTATACGGGTCGTAGCTGTCCGGCAGGATGATGCCTGCATGGGCATAGAGCAGCCTGGCGTGGAGCGCGGCGAAGTCGGGTTCGGCCACCTTCTCGCCGCACAAGATCACGCCCGCCCGCAGGTGCGCGGGTACGCCCTGCATGCCGTCGCCGTACATCCGGCCGCCAAGCTGGAGGTTCCCCGAGAAGCTGCGGTAGGAGTGGATCATCCGGGTGTCGATTGTATGCGTTACTTCCTTCCCGTCGCGCACCCCCTTGAAGTCGAGCAGGTGGCCCCTCCGCTCGCCAGCGTCGAGGACTACGTCGAAGGATGACCTCGCCTCGTTGGCGCGCTCCATCCAGCGGGACATGCGCCGCAGCGCGTCCGTGTCCGGAAGCATGATCTGCTCCTTGGTCTCCCGGTTGCGGAGCCGGACGAGCAACCGCGGACACACGACGATGGAGGACTCGGGGATCGTGAAGGTGCGGAGGGCGGGACCGGCCGCGAACGAGCTCTGCCACCCGGTCGCCCCGGACTTCGTGTCGGCCTTTTGCCCATCGACGAGGATGCCGACCTCGAGCAAGGCGTCGACCGAGGTGACGACGCTTTCGTATCCGTAGTCGAGGCTGTCCATCCACGGCGATTGTGCTGCGTACCACTTCTGCGAACGCGAGTAGGACGTCCGGCGGTCCCGGCCTTGTGCCTCCAAGGCCACATCACACACGATGGTCGCCATGGCCCGCGCCTGCATGGCGGTCTTCGGCTTCGGGAGGTCGGGGAGCTGCTCGGCGACCGCTTCCCACGAGCAGGCGTGGCGCCCGCCTAGGGGCCTGTCACGCGCCACGACTCCGGCGGGCATCCGGAAGTGCTTAGTCGACGCCTTGCGCCCAAGGGGCATCTGGGGCGGCTTCTCGGAATTCGGGCTTTGGATCGATGACATCGCTGGTCCTGCTCGGTCGTCGTGGGTCTGATCGCCGCTCCCGATCTCCGCCGGGTGAGGTGTCACGACCATGGTTCGGCGCCGGCGGGACTGACACAAGGAATTCCTCGGTCCGTGACCGATTCCCTTCAAGGAGCCATTAACCCTGCCGGCGCCGTTCGCCGGCGGGCCCTTGGCGCCGCGCCGTCAGCCGGCTACCTGTAAGCCTCAACTGGAGTCACTCTCATGCGCAAGGACACCTTCTCGATACGCACCTGACGCCCCCGTCAGTCCGCCGCCGCAATCATGCGGTGACGACCGTATCCCGAGGAGATCTCCTATGCCGCCACGCCCGCTCCACGCGCCACGTCGCAAGATCGACGTCCGCGCACTCGCTGCCGCAACACGCGTTCACGGCGCCGAGGACGCCGCGCCAGCCCCGCCCTCTCTCGATGGCCTGCCGACGCTCCGCCTCTGGTCCCTCTCGTCGCTCGGCGGCGTGAGCGTGATGGGCGTCGCCGAGAACGGCAGCGTGCAGTCCGTTCAAGTTGTCGCGTACGGTTCGGACGGCACCTGGGCGCGTTGCCCGGACGGACAGTACCTGCGTCTTGAACATCCTTGGCTGCTGCCACTGGCGACCGGAGCGCGTCGATGAGCGGTCGAAACCTGACGCCCGACGAACTTGCCGAGGTGCGGCGCGCGCTCCGGCTTTACGAAGCGTTGGTTGCCGACCTGCGTGCGCTCGAATCCAACGGATGGCCTTTGCTGGAGGACCTGCCGGATGCTCCGATGCTCGACGACTGGCGGCTGCGCCTGACGCCCGTCACCTGTTTCCACGGTGAGGTGTCCGGGCATCCGCTGATCTTCGACGGCGCCATCGAGACCACGCCTCTCATCACCTCGGCGAAGGGCAATCGGACGGACGTCGCGCGGACGCAGTCGCGGTGGTACCGCCTCGGAACCCGGAGAGCATCGCAATGAGCCGCATTCCCATGACCGACCGCGAGCGCTCCGACGTCGAGACGACGGTGGCGCTCTATGCGCGCGTCGTCGACGACCTGCGCGACGTCCTCGCGCACGACTGGCCGTCCCCGGAGAGCCTGCCGGACGCGCCCGTGCTCAAGGATTGGATCCTGTCGCAGCGCAGCTCCCCGAACCTCGAGGGTTTCCCCACCGGGCATCCGCTTCTCGACGGCTGGACTCATACCAGCATCTTGCATGCGCTCTCCGTTCGGGCCGGCGTGGCCCGCACGCAGAGCCGCTGGTACCGCCTCGGATCGCCGATGGTCCGCATGATCGACGACGGCATGCTGCCGACGAGCAAGGTCCGCTGATGCCGAAGCCCTGGCCGATGACCGAAGACCACCAGGCGGAGCTCATCGAGCACGCCCGTCGGCACGAAGCCCTCGGCGCCGCGCTGCGCGAGCTGGCGACCTTGCGCCGGCCGGCGGACGACAGCCTTAGGGCGGCGCCCGTGCTGCATGGCTGGCGCTGGACGTCGGAGTACGTGCCGTCGTTGCGCGGCACGTGGCGGCGCGACGGCGAGCGCGGCCAGTTTAACGCCGACGTCGGCACCGTTTACGCGCACATGCCCGACATGTCGGCGGTATTGACGCTCCGCGGATGGCTCGCGATGGGCGCTCCAGACGACGTGCGGTCGCCGACGACGGGGGTGGTCCAGTGATCCGCGTCGCGCTGCACCCCGAAGCTCTGCGCGAGCGCGCCGATGAGTTCGAGGTCATCGCGCGGCGGCTGCGCGCTGCGGCCGACGGACACTGGCGGGACCCCGCTGAGTCCGCGCTTCTCGATAACTGGGCCATCGCGTTCCGGCCCGTCGAGGCGCTGGCCGGCACGCGGGTCGCGTCAGGGAATTTTCACCTCAGCTCCCCGCTTCTCGTGATCGACGAGGAACGGGGCGTCGCGATGTCGATGCACCAGGTCTACCGCCCTGGGAAAGCCAAGCAGCCCTCATGACCACCATAGGACCCCGCCCACGCATGCACTGACGGCACCCGGCCTCATCCGGCGGGTGCAACGACAACCCCACCCATGGAGGCCATTTTCATGTCCAATATCACCAAGCGCGACCTGCGCGAATCCTTCCCAAACATGCTCCGCAGCGCGTTCGACGTGTCGCCTCCGGAGGGCTGGGTTCCGCTGGTCGAGCGCCTCCTTCGCCGCATTGAGGAGAAGCTCGAGCCTGCGGAGCTGGAGGCTTTCAAGGTCTCGCAGATCAAGGAGAAATTCGGCCTCCGCGTCTACCACAACGGCGGCAGCCTCGACGTCGACGCGCTCGTCGACGGGGCCGAGGAAGAGGCCCAGCGCACCTGCCAGATCTGCGGCCAGCGGGGCCGTCCGGTGAACGTCGACGGCTGGTACGCCGTGCTGTGCGAGGACGACGAGGCGAAGGAGCGCGCGCGTTGAGGCTCTGGGTGATCAGCGACCTCCACCTGGGCCGGCACGAGGACGATATCGACCTCGACATCCCGGACGCCGACGTCTGCGTGTGCGCCGGCGATCTCTACCAGCCGCTCCTCGGATCCCTGCGGCTGCTCGGCGCCCGCGTGGCCCACCGCATGCCCGTCGTATTCGTTGCGGGGAACCACGAGTTCTACGGCGACGGGTTCGTCCGCGCGCGGGCGCAGGCGAAGGCCGACCCGGTGCCGGGCGTCCACTTCCTCGACGACGACGCCGTCGTGATCGACGGCGTGCGTTTCGTCGGCGCGACCCTCTGGACCAACTACGCGCTATACGCCGGCGGCCTGTCGCCGAAGTGTGCCGATGTCGAGATCGCGAATGCCATGGAAGTGGCGGGGCGCCTGATCAACGACCACCGCCGCGTCTTCGTCGGCGGCGACGGGGCGAGGCGACCGTGGTCTCCCTCAGACGCCCGACGGGTTCATCAGCGCTCGCGCGCGTTCATCGAAGCCGCGCTCGCGCAGCCGTTCGACGGCGCGACGGTCGTCGTGACGCACCATGCGCCGCATCCGGGGAGCATCGCTGCGCAGTACCGCGAGAGCGTGCTCAATCCCGGCTTCGCATCGGACATGTCCGACGTCGTCGAAACCGGGCGTCCGGACCTGTGGATCCACGGGCACGTGCACACGGCGTGCGACCACGTCGTCGGCGACACGCGCATCGTCTGCAATCCTCGCGGCTACCGTCACGAGCACAGCGGCTGGGACCCACGCCTCATCGTCGACGTCGAGTCTCGCGCACGGGGAGTCTCCGCGTGAGCGCCGACGACCAAGAGCCGCCACCGCCGCGAGAGGAGTCTCCCGAAGACGGAGACTCCCTTGAAGCCCGGCGCGCCCGCAACCGGATCAAGTTGGACGCCGCCCGGGAGCGGGCGCGCCAGACGATCGAGGCATCGCGCGAACGGCGGCAGCGCCGGATCGAAGGGCTGGGATGGGAGTACGAGGCTGCCCACCTTCTCGTCGCCGAGCGCGCAGCGGGGCGGGTGAGCAATGCGATGTCGATCGAGGAGGCCACCGGGATGCTCGACGCCTTCGATGCGACGAAGCACTGATCACCCTTCCTCGTTTCGAAGGGCTGCGGTCTGTGCCGCCCCTCGTTCGTCGAAACCCTCCTCACCGGACACGACGCCGAGCCGCTTCAAATTGATGCTCGCGTCGGACCTATCGACGGCGGCAGCCTTCGAGGCCAGCGCCGCAGCCGCCCGCTCTGCCGCCCGGCGGGAGACCATTCGCTTAGGCGCCGTCGCTCGGTTCAGAGGGCTCCGCATGCGCGCATGGCGCTTTGCCCGTAGTACCTCGTATTCCGTCAGCACCGCCTCGGACCAAGCCGAGAGGCCCGCGAACTTCAAAGTGAGCCGCTGAGATTTGTTGTAGTGGTCTCGAGTGACGGTCGACTCCTTGGCATCCGGATCCCGGTCGCCGTCGTTCGCGTGGTCGAGGATCGCCGAAGCCGCCGACGCCGGAAGGCTCGTGTGCGAGGCGAGGTGGGTCGCAAGGGCATCGCGCAGCTCGTGCAGCGTGAAATGCGGCAAACCTGCCGCCGCCAGCAAGTCGTCACCAACCTTCTTCCCATCCTTCACTCCGCGTAGGCGACCCAAGAGGCTGTTCAAAATCGTGTCGCCGACGGGACGGTCAGCATGCTCGTCTTTGCCCTTCACCTTCGTTCTGGACGACGCGAAGACCCAGGCGCTGTCGGGGCGGCGGTGCGGGTCCCGCAAGGCACGTCCGAGGGTTCGGTCATAGACGGCGGGAGGGATGGCGAGACTGAAGTGGCGCCCGCCCTTCATGTCGCGCGGGACCCATGACACGTCGTACCAGCCGTCCGTAGTGACGCGGTCGTCGACGCGGGAGATCGTTGCCTGGTAGGCGGCGTGCGTGCGCTGCGCGGTAAGCGCCACCCACCAGAGCGCCGCCATGGCGATCTCACTGGTCTCCAGCGCGATCTTGCGCCCCGGGGCGACGCGGTGTTCCTCCGCGAGGTCCAAGAGCAGGGCGACCTCCTGCGCCGTCAACGGCCGGCCGCCCGGCTTGCCCTCCATCGCGTCCATCTCGGCTTGCGAGGCGTAGGCCTCGTAATGCAGTTCGACCCACCACGGCAGCACGTCGTCCAGCCCGGCGCCCGAATGGCGCTCCTTGGCCCATGTCATCGCCGACTTGATGTAGGTGACCAGCTTGCGCTGGCGGCTCTTGGCTCCCGCCCGCCACCAGACGTCGCGGATAGCCTCGATGTCTCGCTTTCGCAGGTCACGGGCAAGCTTCTCGTCCAAGGCCGCGACGACGTCGGGATGACGCATGATGGCACGGGTGTCCCGGATCGCTTGTGGCTTCTCCGGTTTTACGGACCCATTCCGCCGGATCGACGGCATCGAGACCTTCTCGGCGAGGTATCGTTCAGCTAGGACGGCGAAGGTCCAGGCGCCGTTCTCGCGGGCCAGAACGGATTCACCCGTCGCCGCAGCTTCATCGTGCGACTTCCCCTCCATTCGCACCGCGATGTAGCCGTCGACGTCCTTGCCTACCTTCATGAGCTCGCGAACGTTCGCCGCGAGCTCGGAGGCGTCGGTGCAGGTGTAGAGGAGACCCTTTTCCCTCTTCTTGCTTGTCACGTCGGGATTGCCGACCCCGGCAAGGCGTTTGAATTTCCCATCCCACCGCAGGTACCACCCGACGCTCTTTCCGGAGACGCGGATCGTCAGCCCGACTTCCGCCGGGTCGCGCAGGATCAAGGCCGCGTTCGAGGCATGGCGCCCGTCGGCTTCGGCGAGTGCGCGCTTCAGGGCGTTCGGTCCGAATCGGACCTCCTCAGTGGGCATCGGGATAGCCTCGGGGTGGATATGCCATATCCAGTGCATATCCACCGCCCATGAGACATTCCAGTCGAGCGGGCTGGATATGGAGTTTCCGGCAGTCCAGCGGCTTCAGAGGTCCGAATAGCAAAAAGCCCGGAAAACCGGGCTTTTTGAAGGACTTAGTAGGTCTTGACTGGCTGGGGAACCTGGATTCGAACCAAGACTAGCGGAGTCAGAGTCCGCTGTTCTACCCTTAAACTATTCCCCAGCAGGAGAGCGGCGCGGGAAGGGCACCGGTCGGGAGGGCTTATAGCGCTACATCGGGGCGATGGGAACCCACCCTGTGGCGTTTTTAGGGGGAGAATGTGCAGGGCGGTGTTCAGGCGGCGCATTTGTCGGTTTCGGCGACAGTAAAGTGGTCTGTCGCAGAGGGACGGCCTGCCGGCAGACTGGAGGGCGCTGGCCGCCTTCCTGTGGGGCGGCGGCGGGGCTCCCTTGTGCTTGCCCACCGGCTTGATACACTCGACTTAACCAAGGAACCAAGGCGCACGGGCCAGCCTCCACGGCCGCTCTGTGCCGGAGAGAAATAGTGAGCATCGATGAACGTACCGGGAGACTGCAGCCGCCGTCGACAGTAATGCGGGAAGAGAGCGGGCGCGGGCCTGATGGCATGGCGACGCCCGGCCGTGCCAAGGCTACTGGCCCGATTCTGCGACCCGACAACGACGCGGCGCGGCCGGAAGGGCCGCGCGCAGATTTTCAGCCCGCTGGCGTTTCCAGTCCGGCGGGCCCGCGGCCGAATCAGCCGAGATCGGCGCTGCCTTTGGCGGACGGCCCTCATTCGGGCGTTTCGGGCCAGCCATCTGCCGAGATAGGTTTGTCGGGCAACGGCATCTCAAAAGCCAGCGCCCCGAGGGGCGGTCGCGACGCGTCCGCGGCTTCGCCCCGCTCTGCGGCCGGCAAAGGCCCCGCCCGCGAGGAGGGGGATGCGCCCGGCGCTGATGATCCCGGTGCCAAAGCGAGCCTCACCAAGCGTCAGAAGCGGCGCCGGCGGCGCGGCAGCGGCGGCACCGGGGCGCCTCAGGGTGAGACGCCGGTTCCCGCGCCAACTGCGGGCGAAGTGCGCGAGGCAAAACCCGGCCGGCGCCGCCGCCGGCGCGGAACGGCGCGTCAGGCCGGCGAGCCGGGCGGGCAGGCGGGTGCCGTGCCAGCGAGCGTGCCGCAGCCGGCGCGGTTGTCGCCGACCTCCGGCGCGGCGGTGCGCGCTCCGTCCCCGTCGCAGCGCACGCCGCAGCCGGTGACGGACGACCGGCCGCCGGTCTATGCCGCGCTGGATCTTGGCACCAATAATTGCCGGCTGCTCGTCGCCGTGCCCTCGCGGCCCGGGCAGTTTCGGGTGATCGACGCCTTCTCGCGCATCGTCCGGCTGGGAGAGGGGCTCGGCCGCACCGGCCGGCTCGCCGCCCCCGCCATGGACCGTGCGGTCGCGGCGCTGACGATCTGCAGCCAGAAACTCGCCGCCCGGCAAGTCGCCGGCGCCCGGCTGATCGCGACCGAGGCCTGCCGCGCGGCGGCGAACGGCGAGGAGTTCATCGAGCGGGTGAAGCGCGAGACCGGGCTCGACCTCGAGATCGTCAGCCGCGAGAGCGAGGCGCGCCTCGCCGTCTCCGGCTGCGGCTCGCTCGTCGACCGCGCAGCCAAGGGCGCGGTGCTCTTCGACATCGGCGGCGGCTCGTCGGAGATCGCGCTCCTCGATCTCCGGCAAGGCTATTCGCGTCGGCTGTCGAACCACATCGTCGCCTGGACGTCGCTGCCCGTCGGCGTCGTCTCGCTTGCCGAGCACTATGGCGGCCGCGATGTGACGCCGGCGCTGTTCGAGACAATGATCGCCTCCGTCGTCGAGCGCATCGAAAGTTTCGAGGGCCGCGACAAGCTCGCCGACCTCGTCGGCACCGGGGATTTCCATCTGCTCGGGACCTCCGGCACGGTGACGACGCTTGCCGGCGTTCACCTCAATCTCGAGCGCTACGACCGCCGGCAGGTTGACGGACTGTGGCTGACCAACGATGAAGTGAGCGAACTGGTGGCGCGGATCGCCGGCTGGAGCTTCGAGGAGCGCGTCGCCAATCCTTGCATCGGCAGCGATCGGGCGGACCTGGTGCTGGCCGGCTGCGCCATTCTCGAGGCGATCCGCAGGGTCTGGCCGGCGCCGCGGCTGCGCGTTGCCGATCGCGGCCTGCGCGAGGGCCTGCTCACGGAAATGATGGTCGCCGACGGTGTCTGGCGCAAGGGTGCCCCGGTGCGCCAGAAGGTATTGGCATGAACACGATTTTCCCGCGGGGCCGGGCATGAGCGGCGCTGGCGGCGGCCGCGGCGACGACCGCGGGCTGACCGTCCGGGTCAAGAAGGGCAAGCTGAAGGCGTCCTCGCGCGCCTGGCTCGAGCGCCATCTGAACGACCCCTATGTCCGCCGCTCGAAGGCCGACGGCTACCGCTCGCGCGCGGCCTACAAGCTGACCGAGATCGACGACCGCTACAAACTCCTGACCAAGGGCATGCGCGTCGTCGACCTCGGCGCCGCGCCCGGCGGCTGGACGCAGATCGCCGTCGAGCGCTGCGCCTCGGCGACGGCGGAGTCGCGCGTCGCGGCCATCGACTACCTCCCGGTCGATCCGATCGCCGGCGCGACGATCCTCGAGCTCGATTTCCTCGACGAGACCGCGCCGCAGAAGCTGCTCGATGCGCTCGACGGCCCGCCCGACATCGTCCTCTCCGACATGGCCGCGCCGACCACCGGCCACCGCCGGACCGACCATCTGAAGACCATGTATCTCTGCGAGGTCGCCGCCGACTTTGCGGTCAAGGTGCTGAAGCCCGGCGGGCATTTCCTCACCAAGACCTTCCAGGGCGGCACCGAGGGCGACCTCCTCACCATGCTGAAGCAGAACTTTACCAGCGTGCACCATGTGAAGCCGCCGGCGAGCCGCGAGGACTCGGTCGAGCTCTACCTCCTGGCCAAGGGTTTTAAGGGCCGCAAGCCCGTCGCTGTGGACGAAGACGAGGACGTTTCGCCGCTCGGCTGATCCGTCCCGGCACGCCGATCTCCCACTCGAGGGTGAGATGGCCGGAAGACCAGAGCGGGGCGCCGCAGGGCGCGGCGTCTCCTCGCGATCAGCAAAAGACAGGCTAAAAGGTCTGCGGCAGCCCACCCCTCTCTGCCTGCCGGCATCTCTCCCTCAAGGGGGGAGATCGATCGGCCTATTCCGCCGGAATGCGTCGCCCGGAAATCTCGGCGCCGGCGCTCTGCGGCAGCTTGAGGAAGGCGGCGACGGCGAACACCGTGATCGCGCCGACGATCAGGAAGGCCGCCGAAAAATCACCCAGCGTCGAGACGCCGGTATCGCCGACGGCGAGGCCGATCTCGAGGATCGCGCCGGCCACCGCCACGCCGCCGGCGATCGCCACCTGCTGGAAGGCGGCAAGCAGCGCCGTCGCGTCGCCGGCCTTGGCGGACGGCACGTCGGCGAAGGCCAGCGTGTTGATCGAGGTGAAGAACAGCGAGCGGAAGAAGCCGCCGATCAGGAGCAGCACCACCAGCACCAGCACGGGCGTCTCCGGCCGGTAGAAGCCGATCATCATCACGAAGATGCCTCCGATTGCCCCGGTGCCGATCAGCGTCTGCTTGAAGCCGAAGCGTTTCAGGATCGGCTTGGCCAGGAACTTCATCATCATCGCGCCGCCGATCGAGACCGCGCTGATCACGCCGGATTCGAGCGGCGTGTAGCCAAAGCCGATCTGCAGCATCAGCGGAAACAGGAAAGGCACGGCGCCGGCGCCGATGCGGAACACCGCGCCGCCGATTACCGCCGCCCGCAGCGTCGGGATGGCGAGCAGCCGCAGCTCCAGCACCGGATTGTGGTGCCGCCGCGCATGGCTGATGTAGAGCAGCGCCGAGACTGCGCCGAGACCGGCAAGGCCGAGGCCGAGGGCCGGCGGCAGCGCCGGCAGCGAGACCACCGAGAGGCCGAACACCACGCCGGCACAGGCTACTCCCGACAGCACGAAGCCGGTCCAGTCGAAGCGGATGCCGGGGATCTTCTCGACCTCCGGCAGGAAACGGGTGGCGAGGAGAATGCCGGCAATGCCGATCGGCAGGTTGATCAGGAAGATCCAGCGCCAGTCGGCATAGGTGGCGATGGCGCCACCGATCGGCGGTCCGACCAGCGGCCCGATCAGCGCGGGAATGCTAAACCAGGCCATTGCCGAGACGAGATCGGCTTTCGCCGCCGAGCGCACCAGGAGCAGCCGGCCGACCGGCGTCATCATCGCCCCGCCCACCCCTTGCAGAAACCGCGCGGCGACGAAGCCCTCGAGCGAGCCGGCCATGGCGCAGGCGAGCGAGCCAAGGACAAACACGCCGATCGCCCAGCGGAACACCGTCTTGGCGCCGAACTTGTCGGCGATCCTTCCGGAGATCGGGATGAACACGGCCAGCGAGACGTAATAGCTCGTCAGCGCCAGCTTCAGCGCGATCGGGTTGGTGCCGATGTCGCGGGCGATGGTGGCAAGCGACGTCGCGATCACCGTCGAGTCCATGTTCTCCATGAACAAGGCGACGGCGAGCACGAGGGGCACGATGCGTTTCACGGGCGACACCAGGAGCGGGAGATATTCTAAGCCTGCCTTACCGCGATGCGGCGGCCGGTGATAGGAGGCGAAGGAATGAGGGCGTGACACGCAGCGCCGGCGCGGGTCAACTCGGCGTGTCCTTCCCTTGAGGTGGCCCCATCCGCGACCAGTTGTGGCCGCAACCTGGGTGTTGCGCACGTTGCCACGCTCGCAATCGCCCATCCCCGCAGCAGGAGACAAGAGATGACCGACGACAGCCGCACCGACCCGAGCCGGGTCAGCCGCCGCAACGCCATGAAGCTCGCGGCCGTCGCCACCGGCGCGTCGACCTCTCTCCTGTTTGGCGGCGCTGCCCTGGCGCAGTCGGCCGGCGCCGCTGCGCCGGTGGCGCAGAAGGCTGCTACCTCGCCGAAATGGTTCCGTTTCGCCTTTGGCGAGGCGGTGATCACCGTGGTGCTGGATGGCCTGCGGCCGGGCGATGGTCCTTTCCCGACCTTCGGCGAGAACCAGACGGCCGAGGCCGTCGCCGAATTAATGCGGGCGAACTCTTTGCCGGAGACGAAGTTCGTCACCGGTTTCTGCCCGGTCCTCGTCGAGAAGGGCGGCACGCTGGTGCTGTTCGACACCGGCATGGGCGAGGGCGGCCGGGCCAACGGCATGGGTCTCCTCACCCAGCGCATGGCCGAGGCGGGCTATGCGCCGGAGGATGTCGACATCGTCGTCCTCACGCACATGCACGGCGACCACATCGGCGGGCTGATGGAAAATGGTAAGCCGGCTTTCCCGAAAGCGCGCTACATCGCCGGCCAGGTCGAGTTCGACTTCTGGACCTCGGCCGCGGCGAAGGCCGGGCCGCGGGCGCAGAATGCCGAGATGGTCGGCAAGAACGTCGTGCCGCTGAAGGACAACACCAGCTTCATCGCCGAGGGCGCCGAGATCGTCCCGGGCCTCACCGCGCACGAGGCTTTCGGCCATTCGCCGGGCCATCTCGTCTTCACGCTCGCCGAGGGCGACAAGACGCTCTGGCTCACCGCCGACACCGCCAACCACTTCGTCGCCTCGCTGCAGAAGCCGGACTGGGAGGTGAAGTTCGACATGGACAAGAAGGCCGCCATCGCGACGCGGCACAAGGTCTTCGACGAGATCGCCAAGACCGGCGCGCTGTTCATCGGCTACCACATGCCGTTCCCCGCCGCCGGCTATGCCGAGACGATCGACGGCGGCTATCGCTTCGTGCCGCTGACCTATCAACTGGATATCTAGGGGCCGTCAGCCCTCGATCTTCCCGCCGTCGGCCACCGGGCTCATCGCCGCTCCTCACCCACCGGAGCTAGGCTGCCGTAGACATCGGTGCCGCCCAATCTCCTCCCTGATGGAGGAGATGTCCGTGAGGATAGAGCGGGGCGTCGAGCGCGGGATAGCGGCTTCAGGTGCGCCGGTGGGCGGGATCGAGCGCTGCGGCAGCGGGCCCCCTTCTGGCCTGCCGGCCATCTCCCCCTCGAGTGGGGAGATTTACCGATCGCCGCCGTTGCGGACATAGCCAGCGGGCGTTGCCGGTATGGCGGACGGCATCGCGTTTTCGAAAGTTGCTGCATCCCCGCCGCCCGATCTCCCCCCTTGAGGGGGAGATGTCCGGCAGGACAGAGGGGGGTGCCGCAGAGCGCGGCGGTAGCGGTGTCAGGTGACCGGGGGGGGGGGGGAAGTGTGCACCATTCGGTTGTCCCTGCCACCCCGCTCCCCTCTGCCCGACAGTGGACACGCTGTTCATAAGCCGCTTGCGCCTTCCCTCCCGTCCGTCATCGTGCTAGCAGCCCTTGCCAATCCTTCACCGCGGGCGGTCCTTGCCGGACCCGGCGGTTTCTTTATTTTGGGGACTGGCCAATGGCACGCATCATCGAAACTGCCACCGGCGCGACCGCGCTGACGTTCGACGACGTGCTGCTGCAGCCCGGACATTCCGTCGTTATGCCGGGCGAGGTCGATCTCTCCACCCGCATCACCAAGACCTTGCGCCTGAACCTGCCGATCATCTCGGCGGCGATGGACACCGTCACCGAGTATCGCCTGGCCATCGCCATGGCGCAGGCCGGCGGCATCGGCGTCATCCACCGCAACCTCACCCCGGCCGAACAGGCCGATGCGGTCCGGCGGGTGAAGAAGTTCGAGAGCGGCATGGTGGTCAATCCCGTCACCATCTCGCCGTCGGCGACGCTGGGCGACGCGCGCGCCTTGATGAACATGCACCACATCTCAGGCATCCCGGTGGTCGCCGACGCCGGCCCGACGCCGGGCCTCCTGGTCGGCATCCTCACCAACCGCGACGTGCGCTTCGCCACCGACGACTCGCAGCCGATCCACGAGCTGATGACCAAGTCGAACCTCATCACCGTCCGCGACGGCGTCGACCAGGCCGAGGCCAAGCGCCTGCTGCACCACCACCGCATCGAGAAGCTCGTCGTCGTCGACGACGCCCAGCGCTGCATCGGCCTCATCACCGTCAAGGACATCGAGAAGTCGCAGCTCAACCCGCATGCCTCTAAGGATGCGCAGGGCCGGCTGCTCGCCGCCGCCGCGACGAGCGTCGGCGATGACGGGTTCGAGCGCGCCGAGCGGCTGATCGATGCTGGCGTCGACGTCATCGTCGTCGACACCGCGCACGGCCATTCGCAGCGCGTGCTCGACGCCGTCACCCGCGTCAAGAAGATGTCGAACGAGGTGCAGGTGATCGCCGGCAACATCGCGACCCCCGGCGGCGCGCGGGCGCTGATTGACGCCGGCGCGGACGGCATCAAGGTCGGCATCGGCCCCGGCTCGATCTGCACCACGCGCATCGTCGCCGGCGTCGGCGTGCCGCAGCTCTCGGCGATCATGGGCGCCTGCGAGGAGGCCGACAAGGCTGGCATCCCGGTCATCGCCGACGGCGGCATCAAGTATTCCGGCGATCTCGCGAAGGCGCTCGCCGGCGGCGCGTCCGCGGCGATGATCGGCTCGCTGCTCGCCGGCACCGACGAGAGCCCGGGCGAAGTCTATCTCTACCAGGGTCGCTCGTTCAAATCCTACCGCGGCATGGGCTCGGTCAGCGCCATGGCGCGCGGCTCGGCCGACCGCTACTTCCAGGCCGAGGTGCGGGACACGCTGAAGCTGGTGCCGGAAGGCATCGAGGGCCAGGTGCCCTACAAGGGCCAGGTCTCGGCCGTGCTGCACCAGCTCGCCGGCGGCCTGCGCGCCGCCATGGGCTATGTCGGCGCCGCCAGCCTCGAGGAGCTGCGGGAGAAGGCGACCTTCGTGCGCATCTCCAATGCCGGCCTGCGCGAAAGCCACGCCCACGACGTCACCATCACCCGCGAGAGCCCGAACTATCCGGGCTCGGGGCTCTAATACATCAGAAGATCGCGTCTCCCGTGCGCCACCCGGACGCACGCCGCTCTGAAGGGAATGCCGAGATGAACGGAAACATCGCGATCTTCTGGCCCATGATCGTCCAGGCCTTCCTGACCATCGCGGTCTACTTCATGCTGTTCTTCCGCCGCAAATCGGCGGTCTCGGCGGGGGAGGCGAGCCTCGGCGACTTCCGGAGGGCCGGCGCCGAGCCCGACCGCAGCAGCGCGGCGGTGAAGAACCTTGCCAACCAGTTCGAGCTGCCGGTGCTGTTCTACGCCGTCTGCCTGTCGCTCTACGTCACCAACGGCGCCAACTGGCTGGCGGTGATCCTCGCCTGGGTGTTCGCGGTCTCGCGCATCGTCCACGCCGCCGTGCACCTAAGCAGCAACGACCTGCGCCTGCGCGCCCCCGCCTTCGCCGCCGGCCTCTTCGCCGTGCTGCTGCTCTGGATCATGCTGGCCTTCCACGTCTTCAACGTCGTCGGGGCGCTGGAGGCCGCGGGTGCGGCCTAGACCGCGCCGACGCAGCGTAGCGGCACGGCGGTCACGCCAAGGCAAGCTTGACGTCTGTCAGCGTGAAATCCGCGCCCTTGAATGATGGCCGAGGTGTCGATCACCATCAGGTCGGCAGGCCATGTTCGTCATAGCCGAGAATATCGTCGGCACAGCGCGGATCGGCGTCGGGAAGCCGCGCATAGCGCTGTCCGATATCCCGTAGTTGCGCCGCGATTTTTTCGGGATCTTCCGGGCGCTCGCGCGCGAGGCGCTCCTGCAGGGCCGTGGTCACCGCCGCTGTCAGGCTCTCGCCCTTGATGTCAGCGAGTTCCTCCGCCATCCGCTGCATTTCAGGGGTCACCTCTATGCGCATCGGCCCCTCCTGGAAGAATACGATCAAGCATAGAATGCGATCTTCGACCGGTGCAAGGTTGCGATGGCGGGTCTTTTGCTGGCTGTCCGCACGAACTCTTTGACGGGTAGGTTGGGGCACTCCTGACGCCTGCGCGGAGTTCGTAGAGAGATCCTTCAGGCTCCCGGCCTATGCTGCGGGTCTTGCCGATCCTGCGGATGCCTGCCCCATGAAGATTGCCATCGTCGGATGCGGCTTCGTCGCCGACTACTACATGCTGACGCTCGCCAACCATCCGGAGCTCGAGCTGGTCGGCGTCTGGGACCGCGACCCCGCGGCGCTCCGGCGGTTCTCGGCCTATTTCAAGGCCCGTGCCTTCGAGAGCCTCGACGCGCTTCTCGCCGAGCCCTCGGTCGAGCTGATGCTGAACCTCACCAATCCGTCCAGCCATTACGCGGTCTCGAAGGCGGCGCTCGAGGCCGGGCGGCATGTCTATTCCGAAAAGCCGCTGGCGATGTCGCCGGAGGAAGCGGGCGACCTCGTGGCGCTCGCCACTGAGCGCGGGCTCGAGATCGCGGCCGCGCCGTGCTCCTACCTCTCGGCCGCCGCCGACACCGTCCGCAGCGCGATCTCTGGCGGCACGATCGGCACCGTCAAGCTGGTCTATGCCGAGATGGAGGACTCGATGGTCTTCCGCGAGGACTATCGCCGCTGGACGAGCCCGTCCGGCGCGCCCTGGCCGGCGGAGGACGAGTTTTCCGTCGGCGCGACGCTCGAGCATGCCGGCTACTACCTCACCTGGCTCTGCGCCTTCTTCGGCCCGGTCGAGACGATCACCGCCTTCTCCGCCAAGCTGTTCGACGACAAGGGTACGGCCCAGCCGGCGGCGGATATCGCCAACGACCTCTCGGTTTCCTGCCTGACGTTTCGATCGGGCGTCGTCGCGCGCCTAACCTGTGGCCTTGCCGCGCCGCGTGACCGCTCGCTGCACGTCGTCGGCACCGAAGGCGTCCTCTCCTTGACCGATGGCTGGGACAACCAGTCGCCGGTGTTCCTGCGCACGGCGGAGGGGCACTGGGCGTCGCGGCCCGCGATCCTCGGCAAAATCCTGCAGCGGCTGGAGCGTGGGCGGCCGCTGCGCCACTGGTTCGGCCGCAAGCTGACGGTCGAGCCGAGCGCTGCCAAGGTGCCCGGCACCTCCTCGCGGATGGATTTTGCCCGCGGACCCGCGGACCTCGCCCGCTCGATCGCCGCCGGCACGCCCCACCCGTACGGCGGCGCCTTCGCCCTTCACGTCACCGAGCTCGCGCTAGTCGCCCAGAACGCCGACCGCTATCCCATGCCGTACCGGCTGACGAGCAGTTTTGGCGGGTGATACAGGCCTGCGGTCGGATGGGCGGGTAGGCTGTTGAACTGGCGGGCAGGCGGGGCTGAAGGGCAGGGGCGATCTCTCCGGCCCGCGCCGAGATCAGCGGATGACCTCTGGCGTCACGGCTGCGGACGGGCCCCCGCGCTGTCGCGGGCACTGGCAGCCGCCCGCTCGACCAGATCGAGCACGGCGACCGTCTCGTCGAGCGGCATGACCGGGCTCTCTGTCCAACCCTGCTGCAGGCAGAGGCTGAAATGGTCCGCCTGGTACTGGAGCCCCGTGCCGATGTGGAGCGTCGGGTAGCGCCGCGTCGCCAGGCGGCCGACCAGCGGCCGGAGCGCGGAGAGGGCGGTCAGCGGGCGCACCAGCGGATGGGGGGGCGCTGCGGCCTCGCCGGGCTCGCCGGGAGCTGTGTCGGGTTCGACGCCGCCGGTCTGGCGCAGCGAGATGAGCGGCGGACACAGCACCGGACGATGGGCGCTGGCGATCCCGGTCGTGCCGGTGACGACGGCCTCGTTGGCACCCTCGACGTCGAACCCGCAGGACAGGGTGGCGATCGCCTGGTCGTAGCCGAGCAGCAGGCCGGCGACGGCGATAGCGCCGTTCCCAGCCCGGATGACGGTGGCGTCGACGCTACGGGGGATGCCGGCGAGGTGGACCGCGAGGGACAGCGGATAGACGCCGAGGTCGAGCAGCGCGCCCCCCTTCAGCGGATCGTAGAGCGGCGAGGCGGCGTCGAAGGGCTGCGGATAGGCGACGGAGATGTCGAGCCGGCGGATCTCGCCGATGCGGCCCTCGTCCACAAGGCGTTTCAGCCGGACGATGCCGGGCGTGAAGCGCATCCACATCGCCTCCATCACCAGGACGCCGGCGCGGCGCCCGGCCTCGGCGACGGTGCGCGCCTCTTCGGCGGAGAGCGCGAAGGGCTTTTCCACCAGCACCGTCTTGCCGGCGGCGATCGCCTGAAGCGCCTGCCGGCCGTGGGCCTCGTTTGGCGTCGCGAGATAGACCGCGTCGATGTCGTCCCGCCGCAGCAGGTCTTCAAAGCGACCGCCGACGATATTGGGGCCGAGCTTTTCGGCAAGGCTGGCCGCCCTCTCCGCCGACCGCGATCCGACCGCGACGATCCGGCCGGCGCGGGAATGGTGCATGTCGGCGGCGAAACGTGCGGCGATGCTGCCGGTCCCGATCAAGGCCCAGCGGGTCTGGTCTGGCATGCGATGGACTTTCCGTTCCTGAAGGGGCGCCGAACAGCCGATCCGGGTCCTACAACCTCTGAGGGACCGCGCTGCCTTCCGTTTCGGCCGAAGATGGAGCATCTGCCCTTCCGGGCAACCGCTGGATCAGCGATGCGATCGCCTCGAAGTCGCGCCGCCGCGCGGCCGAGGGCCGGAACGCCAGGGCGAGCGTGCGCGAGGGGGCGGGATCCTGGAACGGGAGGATGCGGATACCGCCGCCCCGGCTCTCGGCGGCCACCGCCATGTCCGGGATCAGCGTCGCGCCGAGCCCACCCGCGACCATCCGCAGGATGGTGGTGAGGCTGGTGGCGCCAAGGCTCGCCAACTGGCTCGCCTCGACCAGCTCGCAGATCTTCAGCGCCTGGTCCCTGAGGCAATGGCCTTCCTCGAGCAGGATCAGCCGTTCGGTGGCGAGCGCCTGCACGGAGATGCGGCCCTGGAAGCGCTCCGACCCGTGGGCGGGCACGGCGAGATGGAAACGGTCCTCGAACAGTTCGATGGTATCGAGCCCCTCCGCTTCGATCGGCAAGGCCAGCACGGCGCAGTCGAGGTCGCCGTGCAGGACGTCCGCCGTCAGCGTCTCGGTCAGGCTCTCGCGGATCTCGCAGTCGAGTTTCGGATGCTCGCGGGCGAGCTGCGGCAACAGATGCGGCAGCAGATAGGGGGCGACGGTGGCGATGAGGCCGAGCTTCAGCCGGCGGTCCAGCACCGCGTGCCCGGCAGCGCCAAGGCCTTCCAGATCACGGATGTCGGTGAGGATCTTTCGCGCCCGGTCGCGGACCAGCGCGCCGTCGCTGGTGAGGAGGACGCCGGACGGCCGCCGCTCGAACAGCGGTCCGCCGAAGCTTTCCTCCAATGCCGCAATTTGCGCCGAAAGCGCTGGTTGGCTGATGTTGAGGTGCTTGGCCGCCCGCCCGAAATGCAGGGTTGTGGCCAGCGCCTCGAAGTAGCGGAGCTGTCTGATCGTGATCATGCCGATAGGATAAACTGATCGCGTAGCCTAGCAAATACGATTTGCCGTTATGACCCCAAAGGGTCCATTGCTGACTGGAAGCATTCCAAACCGAGGTGACTCCATGACCGAGAAACTGACGACGACCGCCGGCGCGCCGGTGCCGGACAACCAGAATTCGTGGACCGCGGGCGAGCGCGGCCCGATTCTGCTGCAGGACTACCAGCTGATCGAGAAGCTCGCGCACCAGAACCGCGAGCGCATCCCCGAGCGCGTCGTCCACGCTAAGGGCTGGGGCGCGCACGGCACGCTGAAGATCACCGGCGACATCTCGAAGTACACCAAGGCCAAGGTCTTCCAGCCGGGCACCGAGACGCCGATGCTCGCGCGCTTCTCGACCGTCGCCGGCGAGGCGGGTGCCGCCGACGCCGAGCGCGACGTGCGCGGCTTCGCGCTGAAGTTCTACACCGAGGAAGGCAACTGGGACCTCGTCGGCAACAACACGCCGGTGTTCTTCGTCCGCGACCCCTACAAGTTCCCGGACTTCATCCACACCCAGAAGCGCCACCCGAAGACCAACATGCGCTCGCCGACCGCCATGTGGGACTTCTGGTCGCTGAGCCCTGAGAGCCTGCACCAGGTGACGATCCTGATGTCGGACCGCGGCCTGCCGCAGACCCCGATGAACATGAACGGCTACGGCTCCCACACCTTCTCGTTCTGGAACGATGCCGGCGAGCGCTACTGGGTGAAGTTCCACTTCAAGACCCAGCAGGGCCACAAGCACTACACCAACGAGGAAGCCGACCAGATCATCGGCAAGACCCGCGAGAGCTACCAGGAAGCCCTGTTCGGCGGCATCTCCAAGGGCGAGTTCCCGCGCTGGACCGTGCAGGTCCAGATCATGCCGGAAATGGACGCCGAGAAGACCAGCTACAACCCGTTCGACCTCACCAAGGTGTGGCCGCATTCGGAATACCCGCCGATCGAGATCGGCGTGATGGAGCTGAACCGCAACGCCGAGAACTATTTCGCCGAGATCGAGAACGCGGCCTTCTCGCCGTCGAACATCGTGCCTGGCATTGGCTATTCCCCGGACAAGATGCTGCAGGCCCGCGTCTTCGCCTATGCCGACGCCCACCGTCACCGTCTTGGCACGCATTACGAGACGATCCCGGTGAACCGTCCGAAGAACGAGGTGCACCACTACCACCGCGACGGTCAGATGAACGTCTTCGGTGGCATCAAGACCGGCAACCCGGACGCCTACTACGAGCCGAACTCGATGAACGGCCCGGTCGAGGTGCCCTCCGCCATGGAGCCGCCGCTGCGGATCCACGGCGATGCCGACCGCTACAACCACCGCATCGGCAACGACGACTACGGCCAGGTGAGGGACCTCTTCAACCTGTTCGACGACGGCCAGAAGCAGCGCCTCTTCGCCAACATCGCCGCGGCGATGTCGGGCATTCCGGAAGAGATCGGCGAGCGCCAGCTGGCGCATTTCGACAAGGTCCACCCGGACTACGGCGTCGGCGTGCGCAAGGCCCGCGAGACCCTGACGGGCCGCGAGCCGGCGATCTCGGTGACCGCCGACACGCCGCAGCAGGCCGCCGAGTAGGCGTCTTCGATTTAAGACGACAGAGAAGGCCGGGAGCAATCCCGGCCTTTTTCGTTGGGCCGGGCTTTTCCCTTGGGTGGCGAGCGATCGCTTGTTGGGCTTCCGGATTGGCCGTATGATCGGGCTCGCCATAGGCCCGGCCTTGAGGGAGACGGCAGTGGGAAGCAAATGGACGCTGAAAGACGCCGAAGCCGAATTCGTGACGCTCGCCCATGCCGCGAGCGACGGCGAGCCCCAGCGGATCGCCATGACCGACGACGACGCGGTAGTCCTGGTCTCCGCCCGCCAGTACGACCTGATGGCCCGGCGCCCCAAGACCTTCATCGAGCATATCCTGGATTTTCCGAAGCTGCCGGAAGGGATGGAGGACTTCATGGACTTCGACAACCGACCGCAACTCATTCCACGCGATATAGATTTTGGAGACTGAGGCCGGTGTTCCTGCTCGACACCATGGTCGTTTCCGAACCGCGCAGGCCGAAACTGGACGCGGGCGCCATGCGATTTCTGGCTCAGGCTGATCGCGCAGTCACCTATGTCAGCGCCATCAGCTTCGGCGAGATTGCGGCGGGTATCGAGAAGACGCGGCTGGCTAACCCAACTCTCAGTGGGCGGCTCGATCTCTGGTTTGCCGAAACCCGCGCCCTGTACGAAGAGCGCACGCTGCCGGTGACGGTGGAGGTCGCCTTGCGCTGGGGAAGCCTGTATACGCGGCTGGGACGCCGTGACATGGATCTCCTCATCGCCGCCACCGCGCTGGAGCACGACCTCACCGTCGTCACCCGCAACACCCGACACTTCGAGCCGACCGGTGCGAAGCTTCTGAACCCTTACGAAACGTGATTCTTTTGACTTTATTCCAGATGTCGCCGCTGCCCCGCCCCGCCGGGAGCGTGATCCCATGCGTCTAGGTGGCCGGATCGCGGCCGCGATCGAAATCCTCACCGACACCGCCGCCAAGCGCCGCCCGGTCGCCGACGCCCTGAAGGACTGGGGCCTGTCGCACCGTTTCGCTGGCTCGGGCGACCGCGCCGCCATCGGCAACATCGTCTACGACGTCCTGCGCAAGCGCCGCTCCTATGGCTGGCGCATGGGCAATGACAGCCCGCGCGCGCTGGTCTTCGCCGCGCTCATGGACAGCCAGAACCTCGACCCCGAGGCGATGCTCGCCGCGCTCGAGGGCGACCGCTTCGCGCCGGAGACGCCGAGCCTCGAAGACCTCGGCCGTTTCTCGTCGAGCGACCTGTCGAAGGCCGCGCCCGCCGTGCAAGCGGACCTGCCGGATTGGCTGGCCAAGGAGTTCGAGGCCTCGCTGGGTGAGGACTGGATCGCCGAGGCGCAGGCGCTCTCCGCCCGTCCGCCGCTCGACATGCGCGTCAACACGCTGCTGTCGGACCGCGACCAGGTGCTGGCGGCACTGGCGCCTTTCGGTGCCGAGGCGACGGCGATCTCCGAAACCGGCCTCCGCATCCCGCCGATCGCCGGCAATGGCCGCCATCCCAATGTCCAGGTCGAGGCCGCCTTCCAGAAGGGCTGGTTCGAGATCCAGGACGAAGGCTCGCAGATCGCCGCGCGCCTTACTGGGGCCGAGCCGGGCGAGGAGATCCTCGACTTCTGCGCCGGTGCCGGCGGCAAGACGCTGGCGCTCGCCGCCGCGATGCACGGGCAAGGCACCGTCCACGCCTATGATGCCGACAGGCAGCGGCTCGCGCCGATCTACGACCGGCTGAAGCGCGCCGAGGCCGGCAACGTCCAGGTCCACGGGCCGCGCGAGGACATCTCCGTCCTCGGCAGCCTGATGGACCGCGTCGTGGTCGACGCACCTTGCACCGGGGCTGGCACGTGGCGCCGGAGGCCGGACGCCAAGTGGCGGCTCGCCGCCTCGGCGATCGACAAGCGGGTTGCTGAGCAGGATACCGCGCTCGACGCCGCCGCCCGCTTCGTGCGGCCGGGCGGCACACTCGCCTACATCACCTGCTCGCTGATCGGCCGGGAAAATGCCGGCCGCGTCAGCGCCTTCCTCGAGCGCCACCGCGACTTTTCCGCCGGCGACTCGGCCGCGGTGTTCGCGAAAGCCTTCCCAGCGGCGGGAACGCCGTACCGCGAGGAGAAGGTGCACGGCGGCACGGTGCTGACGCTGACGCCGAAGCTGACGGGCACCGACGGCTTCTTCTTCGCGCAGCTCGTGCGCCAGTGAGAGGCCCTGCCGCCCGCTACGGCCTCCTCGCCTTGTTTCTGGCGGTGTCGCTCGGCGGCGGCATGCTGGTCGGCATCTCCAACCCGCCCGGCGAATGGTATGCCGGGCTGGCAAAGGCGAGCTTCAACCCGCCGGGCTGGGTCTTCGCGCCCGCCTGGACGGTGCTCTACATCCTCATCGGCATCGCCGGCTGGCGGGTGTTCATGGCCGGGCTGCGGCTGCCGCTGGCGATCTGGGTGCTGCAGCTCGTGATCAACCTGACCTGGTCGCCCACCTTCTTCGGCCAGCACCAGATCGGCCTCGGCCTCGCCATCCTCGTCGCGATGTTCGCGGCGATCCTCGCCTTCATCGCCACGACCTGGCGGCGCGACAGGCCGGCGGCGCTCTGCTTCCTGCCCTATGCGCTCTGGGTAGCATTTGCCGGGCTTCTCAACGGCTCGATCTGGTGGCTGAACTGAGGCACCGGTGCCCCGGAAAGGCGCCGGTCACTTCGGCATTGAAAAGATAGAGCGTCTTCTTTGCGTCCTCTTGGACGCCCAGCGCTCTGGGAGAGACGCATGAGCGAGGTCGATCGGGTGAACGCCGCCGCCGCGGCCGAGAGCATTTCCGGAAGGCGGGTGCTCTTCGTCATGGCGGCCTTGCCGGAATACGGCCGGCATTTGCGCCAGCGCATCAGGCCGCTGATCACCGGCGTCGGCCCGATCGAGGCGGCGCTGGCGACCGGCGTCACGCTGCAGACGTTGAGTGCTTCCGGCGGCTTGCCGGACCTTCTGGTCTCGCTCGGCTCGGCCGGCTCGCGTGTCCTCGAGCAAGGCAAGGTCTACCAGGCGGCGTCGGTCTCCTGGCGGGACATCGACGCCTCGCCGCTCGGCTTCACCAAGGGCGTCACCCCCTTCCTCGACCATCCCGTCGACACGCCGCTGCCGACGCCGATCGAGGGCTTCGCGGCCGTCCGCCTGTCGAGTGGCGCGGACATTGTCTCCGGCGCGGCTTATGACGCGATCGATGCCGAGATGGTCGACATGGAAACCTTCGCCATCCTGCGCGCCTGCCAGCGCTTTGGGGTGCCGCTGATCGGCCTGCGCGGCATTTCGGACGGGGCCGCCGACCTCCACCATTACGATGACTGGACGAGCCTTCTCCATGTCGTCGACGAGAACCTCGCCGAGGCCGTCGACCGGCTGCCCGCGGCGATCGAAGCGGGACGGATCTAGCCGGCGCTGCCGCCTGCCATCCGCGGGGGTCCGCAGCCCCTCCTATCGTGCGGCCGCTCGGGGTCGAGACTCACCGAAACCCTTGCCTTCCCGGCGATGCCTGCTTAAAGGCTTGCAATGACCGCACATCCAGACACAGTCCTCATCATCGATTTCGGCTCCCAAGTGACGCAGCTCATCGCGCGTCGCGTGCGCGAGGCCGGGGTCTACTCGGAAATCGTGCCTTTCCAGCTGGCGGAAGCAGCCTTCGAGCGGCTGAAGCCGAAGGCGGTGATCCTGTCGGGCGGTCCCGCCTCGACCGGCGACATCGGCTCCCCCCGCGCGCCGCAGATGATCTTCGAGGCGGGCATCCCGATCCTCGGCATCTGCTACGGCCAGATGACCATGTGCGTGCAGCTCGGCGGCCGCGCCGAGAGCTCCCAGCACCGCGAGTTCGGCCGCGCCTTCGTCGAGGTCCAGCGCGATTGCGCGCTGTTTGCCGGCGTCTGGCCGGAGGGCACCCGCCACCAGGTCTGGATGAGCCATGGCGACCGCGTCATCGACATGCCGCCGGGCTTCGAGATCTTCGCGAAATCCCCCGGCGCGCCCTATGCCGTCTTCGGCGATGCCAGCCGCAACTTCTACGGCCTGATGTTCCACCCGGAAGTGATGCACACCACCGACGGCGCCAAGCTGATCCATAACTTCGTGCACAAGGTCGCGGGCCTTCCCGGCGACTGGACCATGGCCGCCTTCCGCGAGAAGGCGATCGAGGAGATCCGCGCCAAGGTCGGCACGGGCCGCGTCATCTGCGGCCTGTCGGGCGGCGTCGACTCGTCGGTGGCGGCGGTGCTGATCCACGAGGCGATCGGCGAGCAGCTGACCTGCATCTTCGTCGACCACGGCCTTCTGCGGATGAACGAGGCCGAGGAAGTCGTCACGATGTTCCGCGACCACTACAACATCCCGCTCGTCCACGTGGAGGCGCAGGACCTCTTCATCGACGCGCTGGAAGGCGAGATGGACCCCGAGGTCAAGCGCAAGACCATCGGCCGCCTGTTCATCGAGACCTTCGAGGCCGAGGCGAAGAAGATCGGCGGTGCCGACTTCCTGGCGCAGGGAACGCTCTATCCCGACGTGATCGAGAGCGTCTCCTTCACCGGCGGCCCCTCCGTCACCATCAAGTCGCATCACAATGTCGGCGGCCTGCCCGAGCGCATGAACATGCAGCTCGTCGAGCCGCTGCGCGAGCTGTTCAAGGACGAGGTGCGGGTGCTCGGCAAGGAGCTGGGTCTGCCCGCCCATTTCGTAGGCCGCCAGCCCTTCCCGGGCCCGGGCCTTGCGATCCGCTGCCCCGGCGGCATCACCCGGGCGAAGCTCGAGATCCTGCGCCAGGCCGATGCGATCTACCTCGACGAGATCCGCAAGGCCGGCCTCTACGACGCGATCTGGCAGGCCTTCGCCGTGCTCCTGCCGGTGCAGACCGTCGGCGTGATGGGCGACGGGCGCACCTACGAGTTCGTCTGCGCGCTGCGCGCCGTCACCTCGGTCGACGGCATGACCGCCGACTTCTACCCCTACGACATGGAATTCCTCGGCAACACCGCGACCCGCATCATCAACGAGGTCAAGGGCATCAACCGCGTGGTCTACGACGTCACCTCGAAGCCGCCCGGCACGATCGAGTGGGAGTAGGGCCGTCCCCTCGGGGACCTGTCCAAATACGGCTGTGAAGCGACCGAAGGCATTGAGATAGAGCACCTATCTCGATGCCTTTTGTTTTTCTGTCGCAGGGATGCAGGGTCTGACAGGCTGGCCGATGGGATCGCGGCCGTGTCAGCGCCCCTGCCGTCGATGAGGCCTCGATCCTTACCAACACTCGCTGAACGTTGCTTATTCCGCGAGCCTGCCGGACACTCGAGCGGTCTTGGCGGACCGCGCACGCCCGCCCGCCGGGCGCCGGAAGCGCGGATATAATTTGATACACGGCGTAACGGTTGGCTGCCTATATATCATCCAGCACCTTACACCGCGTGCCCGCACTGGGTTCGGCGAGATCCTCACCAGAGTGGCCGATATGAACCAGACAGCAAATGCCTCCTGGGCGCTGCCGACCACACGGCAGCGGGCCGTCATCGGCCTGATGCTGGCGGCGTTGAGCCTTTCCGCCTGCTCCGGTGAATCGAAGGACGCGGCGGCCCGTCCTGCGCCGGTGCCGGAGGTCGGCGTGGTGACTGTCCATCCGCAGGAAATTTCGATCACGGCCAGCGTCTCCGGCCGCGTCGTGGCGCTGCAGACGGCGGAGATCCGGCCGCAGGTGGATGGTCTCGTGCAGAAGCGCGTGTTCCAGGAGGGCAGCGAGGTCAAGGCGGGCGACGTGCTCTACCAGATCGATCCGCGCAGCTACCAGGCCAAGCTTGCCGCCGCCGCTGCAGCCTTGAAAAAGACGCAGGCCGCCGTTCCCTCGGCCAAGGCCAAGGCCGAGCGCTACAACAATCTCGGCGCGACGAGCGTCGTTTCCAAGCAGGACGCCGAGGACGCGCAGGCGACTTACCTCCAGGCGGAGGCGGATGTCGCCGTCTCGGAAGCCGACCTCGAAACCGCGCAGATCAACCTCGACTACACCACGATCAAGGCGCCGATCGATGGCCAGATCGGTACGTCGTCGGTCTCCTCCGTCTCGCTCGTCACCGCCGCTCAGAGCAATGTTCTCGCCACCATCCGCCAGCTCGACACGGTCTATGTCGATCTCACCGAATCGAGCGGCAACCTCCTGAAGTTCCGCAAGGAGCTGCAGGAAGGGGCGGTGCGCAGTGTTGCCGGCGGCGAGGAGAAGATCGAGGCCAAGCTGACGCTGGCGGACGGTACCCCCTATTCCGAGACCGGCACCATCGAGGCCGCCGACCGCTTTGTCAGCGAGACGACGAGCAGCTTCACCTTCCGCTCCAAATTCGCCAATCCCGACCGGATCCTCCTGCCCGGCATGTACGTGCGCGCCACCGTCCGCCTCGGCATCGACAATAACGGCTTCCTGCTCCCGCAGCGTGGGGTCAGCCGCAATTCGAAGGGCGAGGCCGTTGCCAGGTTCATCGCCGCCGACGGCAAGGCCGAAACCCGGACGCTGACGGTGCTGCGCGATGTCGGCTCGAACTGGCTGGTGACCTCTGGGGTTGCCGATGGCGACAGGCTGATCGTCGAGGGGCTGCAGAAGGTGCAGGATGGGCAGACCGCGACGGTGACCGAGATGGCGATCGACGCTGCCGGCAATGCGAAGCCGGTCACGACGAACGCCGAAAAGGTCCCGGCGGCGGCAGGTGTCGATCCCTCGGCCGCGGCGACCGCACCGGCAGAGCTCGCCGCCCCGACATCAGACCCCGCCAAGGCGGCCAAGCCAGCGACGGCGGCGGAGTAGGGGCATGTCGCATTTCTTCATCACCCGCCCGGTCTTTGCCTGGGTCATCGCCATCGCGATCATGCTGGGCGGCCTGCTCGCCCTGACCCAGCTGTCGATCTCGCAGTATCCCGAGATCGCGCCACCCACCGTCAGCATCAGCGCCACCTATCCCGGCGCCAGCGCCGAGACGGTCGAAAACTCAGTGACGAAGATCATCGAGCAGAACATGACCGGGCTCGATGGCCTGCTCTACATCTCCTCGACCAGCGCCTCGTCGGGCGCCGCGTCGATCACCTTGACCTTCGAGAACGGCACCGACCCCGATACCGCGCAGGTGCAGACCCAGAACAAGCTGTCGCTGGTGGAATCGCAGTTGCCGGACGCCGTCCAGCAGCAAGGCGTCACGGTGACGAAGTCGAGCTCCGGCATCCTGATGATCGCCGCGCTGACCTCGCAGAACCCGTCCTATTCCTCCACCGATCTCGCCGACTTCATCAGCTCCGACCTCGAGGACACGATCCGGCGCGTCGTCGGCGTCGGCAATCTCAACATCTTCGGCTCCGGCTATGCTATGCGCATCTGGCTGGATCCGAACAAGCTGGCGCAGTTCCAGCTGACGCCTTCGGACGTGACTGCCGCCATCTCCGCGCAGAACGTCCAGGTCTCGGTCGGCCAGCTCGGCAACCTGCCGGCCGTGCCGGGCACGCAGATGAACTTCACCGTGACGTCGCAGAGCCAGCTGCAGACGCCGGACCAGTTCCGGGCGATCACCCTGAAGACCGATACCGGCGGCTCCGTCGTCACCATCGGCGATGTCGCGCGCGTCGAGATCGGCGCCGAGAGCTATTCCTCGTTCAGCCGCTACAACGGCCAGACCGCGGCGGGCTTCGGCGTGAACCTTGCCACCGGCGCCAATGCGATCAACACCGCCGAGGGCGTCCGCGCCGCGCTGACGACGCTGGAAGGGGCGCTGCCTTCCGACGTCAGCGTCGTCTACCCCTATGACACCACGCCCTTCGTCGAGCTCTCGATCGAGAAGGTGATCCACACGCTGCTCGAGGCGGTGGTGCTGGTCTTCGTGGTGATGTTCGTCTTCCTGCAGAATTTCCGGGCGACCTTGATCCCGACCATCGCGGTGCCCGTCGTTCTGCTCGGCACTTTCGGCGTCCTCGCCATCGCCGGCTACTCCATCAACACGCTGACGATGTTCGCCATGGTGCTGGCGATCGGCCTCCTCGTCGACGACGCCATCGTGGTGGTCGAGAACGTCGAGCGGGTGATGACGGAAGAGGGCCTGTCGCCGAGGGAGGCGACGGAGAAATCGATGAAGGAGATCACCGGCGCCCTCGTCGGCATCGCGCTGGTGCTGTCGGCCGTGTTCCTGCCGATGGCGTTTTTCGGCGGCTCAGTCGGCATCATCTACCAGCAGTTCTCGATCACCATCGTGACGGCCATGCTCCTGTCGGTGCTGGTCGCGATCGTGCTGACGCCGGCGCTCTGCGCGACGATCCTCAAACCCGCGCACGACAAGCCGAAGAACTGGTTCTTCCGCAAGTTCAACGCGGGCTTTGCGCGGATGACCGGCGCCTACGAGGGCAGTGTCGGCGGCATGATCCGCCGGCCGCTGATCTTCTTCGCCGTGTTCCTGGCGATCGGCGGCGGCGGCGTCTGGCTGTTCGGGGCGCTGCCGAGCTCCTTCCTGCCGGAGGAGGACCAGGGCGTCCTGATGACGCAGATCGAGCTGCCGGTGGGCGCCACCGCCGAACGGACGATCGAGGTCGTCAAGCAGGTGGAGGACTACTACCTCAACCAGGAGAAGGACAACGTCGCCGGCGTCTTTGCGGCCATCGGCTTCGGCTTCTCCGGCACCGGTCAGAACAATGCCATGGCCTTCGTCAAGCTGAAGGATTTCGACGACCGGACGGGCGCCGGCCAGAGCGCCGGCGCCATCGCCGGAAGGGCGATGGGGGCCTTCTCGAAGATCCGCGACGCGCAGGTGATCGCCCTGTCGCCGCCGGCGCTGCCGGGCCTCGGCAACTCCTCGGGCTTCAGCATGTATCTGAAGGACTCCGGCGGCAATGGCCGGCCGGCGCTTCTCGAGGCGCAGGACAAGTTGCTGGCGGCCGCGGGCAAGGACGCATCGCTCGCCGGCGTTCGCCGCAACGGCGCCAGCGAGCAGCCGGAGTTCCAGGTCAACATCGACCAGAAGCTCGCGGGGGCGCTCGGCATCGCGATCTCCGATCTCAACAACACGCTCTCGACCGCTTGGGCCGGCACCTACGTCAACGACTTCGACAATGGCGGCCGGATCAAGCCGGTCTACGTCCAGGCGGACGCTGCCTTCCGCATGCTGCCGAGCGACATCGACCGGTGGTATGTGCGCAACGGCACCGGCGAGATGGTGCCGTTCTCGGCCTTCACCCAGACCGCCTGGACCGAGGGGCCACCGCGGCTGGAGCGCTATAACGGCGTTGCCGCCGTCAACATCCAAGGCTCGCCCGGCGCCGACGTCAGCTCCGGCGACGCGATGAACACGATGGACGCGCAGGTCGCCGCGCTCGGCAGCGGCTACACTTCGGAGTGGACGGGGCTGTCCTACCAGGAGCGGCTGTCGGGATCGCAGGCGACGCTCCTCTATGCGATCTCTGTGCTGGTGGTCTTCCTCTTCCTTGCCGCGCTCTATGAGAGCTGGTCGGTGCCGTTCTCGATCATCCTCGCGGTGCCCATCGGCGTCTTCGGCGCCTTGGTCGCGGCGACGCTGACTGACCAGGCGAACGACATCTACTTCAAGGTCGGCCTACTGACGACGATCGGCCTGGCGGCGAAGAACGCCATCCTCATCGTCGAGTTCGCCAAGGACCTGGAGGCGCCAGGCAAGGAGCTCGTGGCCGCGACCCTCGAGGCATCGCGGCAACGCCTGCGGCCGATCCTGATGACCTCCTTCGCCTTCATCCTCGGCGTGACGCCGCTGGCGCTGGCGACGGGCGCGGGCTCCGGCGGCCAGCGGGCGATCGGCATCGGCGTGATGGGCGGCATGTTCGCCGCGACCTTCCTCGGCATCTTCTTCGTGCCGCTGTTCTACGTCTCGGTGATGAAGCTGACGGGATGGCGCCGCAAGCCGTCCGCCGCCGCAAGGCCCGCCGCCACGCCTTGACCGGACGAGCCTCACCTTCTGGTGAAAGGGGAGGGTGTCTCCGTTCGCCAGCGGCTCGGCCGTTCCCGACGCGTCGCCCCTGCGTTAGGGTTGAGCCGGGCTGCCTTCGCGGGCAGACCCGTTTGCGTTGAAGGGACTGCGTCTTGGCTGCTGCCGAAACCCCAGTGAGGGCTTGATCCTCGACATGACCGGCTTGCCGACCGCCATCGAGCTCGTCTGCCGCGACGGCGTACGGCTCGGCGGCCACCTCTGGACGGCGCCTTGCGGCGGGACCCACGGCACGGTGATCGTCAACCCGGCGACCGGAGTCCTCGCCCGCTACTATCACCGCTATGCCGCCTTCCTGGCCGAGGCGGGCTTCCATGTCGTGACCTACGACTATCGCGGCATCGGCGCCTCGCGGCCGGCGTCGCTGCGCGGGTGTAGCTACCGCTGGCGGGATTGGGGCGAAGAGGATTTCGATGCCGCCTTGCGCTTCGTCCTCGCCCAGCCCTTGCCGAAACCGCTGCAGGTGGTCGGGCATTCGATCGGCGGCTTCCTGCCGGGTTTCTCGCGGCACGCGCCCGCCATCGACCGGATGCTGACGGTCGGCGCCCAATATGCCTACTGGCGCGACTACCGTGCCGAGGACCGGCGGCGCTTGTTCCTCAAATGGCATGTCGCGATGCCCGCGCTGACGCTGATGCTCGGCTATTTCCCAGGAAGGCGGCTCGGCTGGCTGGAAGACCTGCCGGCCGGCGTCGCGCTGGAATGGAGTTCTCGACGGCGTCGGATGGAGGAGAGCTATCCCCGGCAGGAGCGGGCAGCGATTCTCTCCCGCTTTGCGGCTGTCCGGGCGCCGATCCTGGCCGTCGGGGTCAGCGACGATCCGCTGGCGCCAAAGCCGGCGATCGAGCGGGCTCTCGCCTACTATACGGGGGCGGAGCGGACCGCGGTCGTCCTCGCGCCCGAAGATCTCGGCTTTCCCGCTATCGGTCATTTCGGCCTGTTCCATGCGCGGCACCGCGACGGTTTCTGGCAGGAGACGCTGCGCTGGCTGAGGGACGGGATCAATCCGTGGCCGTCCGCAAGGGTCGGGGTAAGCGCTGGGGATGGCGATGTGCAGGCAGAGGCTGCCGAGCTCAATCCGCTCTGACAACGAAGGCGCGGCGGCGCTGCTTCCGCCCTGACGGTGACGGCGCGGGCGCCCGCCGGCATTTTCATCCGCCCGCTCTTGCGCCGGGCGGTTGCGCCTGATTCTGTTCTGACTACGCATCCTGTTTATTCAGCGTATGCAATCCAAGGTTGTTGTCGCACTGGCGGCGCGCTAGGCTCGCAAGCCCTCGGCGCGAAGCTTCCAGTGGCGGGAACCATGATCGGGCTCGGCCATTTCGCCTTTGAAAATGTGGAGGATTTCAGAATGCGTCTGGTGCGCTTTGGCGCTCGCGGGTCAGAGCGTCCGGGCCTGATCGACCGCGAGGACGAGGTTCGCGACCTCTCCCAGCACGTGCGCTCGCTCTCCGGTGCGTCTCTCGATCCAGACGCCCTCCGGGCGCTTGCCTTGATCGATGAGGCGTCATTGCCGCTCGCGCCGGCCGGGGCGCGCCTGTGCGCGCCGTTGTCGCGGATCGGCAAGATCATCGGCGTCGGGCCGAACTTCGAGGCGAGCGCGTCGCTGGCCGGCTTCAAGTCGAGCCCCGAGCCGACGGTGTTCATGAAGGCGACCTCGGCGATCAGCGGACCGAACGATCCCATCGAGATTCCCCGCATGTCGAACCGCACGGACTGGGGCGTCGAGCTCGCCGTGGTGATCGGACGAACGGCGAAATACATCCGTGTCGAGGACGCCTTGCAGCATGTCGCGGGGTTCACGCTGGCGAACGACGTGACCGAGCGCAGCCTGCAATTGCAGCGGGGCGGGCAGTGGACCAAGGGCAAGTCGCACGACACCTTTGCGCCACTCGGCCCCTGGCTCGTGACGCCCGACGAGTTGCAGGACTACGGCGACCTGACGCTCTGGCTCGAGGTCAACGGCGTTCGCCAGCAGCAAGGCTCGACGGCCGACATGATCTTCAAGGTGCCCTATCTCGTCTCCTACCTCTCGCGCTTCACCCGCCTGGAGCCGGGCGACGTGATCCTGACGGGGACGCCCGGCGGTGTCGGCCTGTCCTATGACCCGCCGCGGTTCCTGGCGGTCGGAGACCGGATGCGGCTCGGGGCGACGGGGCTCGGGGTGCAGGACTATGTCTGCGTCTCCAGCTGAGCCGCTCCTCTTCCCAGAATGCCGCTGACAGCCTGGAGCGCTCCCGCGCCGCGGGCGGCCGGGAGGGTGATATGGAAACGGCGGAGCGCCGGGGTTGGTGTTGCGCAAGGTGGCAGGCATGTCCGGCGCACCGCGGGTTTTCCGGCAGACGTTGACCATCCGCCCCTGCACGTCCTGACCCAGGGCGCTGGCGCCTGGGCCGCTGCCTCTCGGGAATGCCAATCCCTCGAGGCCTTCCATCGGCAGCGCCGGCCCGGCCAAGGCCATTGCCGCCGCCCGCGTTCGCTGCCTCGGCCCGATCTGCCGGGCGGGTCCCGCGCCCGGCGGGGGCTGTCTCAGGCATCAACCAGCGGGCGTCCACCCTTTCGCGACGGAGGGCAAACCCGGAGGCTGCAGGAGTGGGCGCTTGATCAGTCCGTCTCTCCGCAGTCCGCAAAATCTGACATAAAATCCTATATAGGAAAATAGACTAGACTGCAGATTGCGTAGCTGGATGCGCGAAGACCGGTCGGGACAAGGCCGTCCGGCTTTCGCTGCCCATGTCCATCAGCGGCGCATCCCACGATGGGGACCGCATTCTCGCCGCCGCTCTCGTATCGCCACTTTCGCGCGCAGATTGTAACGCAAGTGCCTCGCGGACAGTGACGGTGGCGATCCTGTCGCCTCCGCCGGTTACTCGGCCGCGGGCTTGCGGGGGCGACGGACGCGTGGCTTGGCGGGCGTGAGGGTTTCAGGGGACACCGCAAGATCGTTCTCCACCTCGACCGTCTCGACAGTGCCCTCTTGTGCATCGCCTGTCCCGCTGGTGGCGCCCAGCGCTGTCGCATCGCTCAGCTGTGCCGCCTCTGCAGGCTGGGTCGTCTCGGGGAACGAGCGCGGCGGAGCGATGTCGTCCGGCGTGGCCGCAGTTGGGGCTGCTTCCGCCGACGGGCGGTCGTGCTGGGCGGCGATCGGCGACACCTCGGCCATGGGAAAGCTGTCGACGGCGACGACCCCGGCGACCGCGGTGCGTGCCGCAGCCCACTGGTCGAATTCCGCGGCCGTGATGACGCCTTGGTCCAGCGCCTTCTGGGAATCGCGGATGCCGGCTTCGCGCAGCTTGCGGTCGATCGGGGCCGCCTCGGCGACCAGTTCGAAGGCCGCCTCGAGCGCGGCAACGGGATGGTCGGTCCGCCCCTCGCCGAGATAGAGGTCGGGCGTCAGCCGGTCGCGCTGGGTGGAGGGGCGCATCAGGATTTGCGCGACCTCGGTCACCAGCTCGTCCGAGGGCATCGGCAGCGGGATGGCGAAGGGGAAGGCGACGACGCGCGTCAGCACCGCGGCCCAGCGGGCGGGCAAGTTGTCGAGCACGCCGTTGAAGGCGACCCCAATCCGGAAGAAACCCTTCTGCATGACGTATTCGACCAGCGGCCGGTCAGCTTCCGGTCGGCCCTCGGTCTCGAAGCGCTTCAGCGCGGCACCGAGCAGGTACATCTCGGACAGGATGTCGCCGAGCCGGGCGGACAGGAGCTCCCGCCGCTTCAGGCTGCCGCCGAGCGTCAGCAGCGCGAGGTCGGAGAGCATTGAGAAGGCCGAGGCGTAGCGCGACAGCTGGCGCCAGTGGCTGGTGAAGGCGACGCCGACCGGCGCATGTGCTGCCAGCCCGCCGGTCCAGCCATGAAGCAGCGAGCGGAAGGTGTTGGTGACCGCGTGGCGGGCGTGCGCCCAGAAATGCGTGTCGAAGCTTTGGAGCCCGGCCGCCTTGTCGGTGTCGGCCAGCGCCAGCATTTCCTTGAGCAGGTAAGGATGCGCGCGGATGGCGCCCTGGCCGAAGATCATCAGGCTGCGGGTGAGGATGTTGGCGCCCTCGACGGTGATGCCGATCGGCAGCGACTTGTACTGGGCGCCGAGATAGTTGCCCGGCCCGTCCATGATCGCCTTGCCGCCATGCACGTCCATCGCGCGCTCGACGGATTCGCGGGCGCGGTAGGTGGCGTGCGCCTTCATGATGGCCGAGACCACGGAGGGCCTGTGCCCCTCGTCGAGGGCGGCGACCGTCAGCCGGCGCGCGGCGTCGATCTGGTAGGCGTTGGCGGCAAGGTCCGCCAGCGGCTCCTGGATGCCCTCGAACTGGCCGATCGGCAGGTTGAACTGCTGACGGATGCGGGCATAGGCGCCGGTGACGCGGGCGCAATAGGCGGCCGCCGCAGCGGCCTGCGAGGGCAGCGAGACCGAGCGGCCGGCGGCGAGCGCCGTCATCAGCATGGTCCAGCCCTGACCGATCTGCGCTTCGCCGCCGATCACCGCATTCATCGGGATGAACACGTCCTCGCCCGTCAGCGGGCCGTTCTGGAAGAAGGTGAACTGCGGGATGTGGCGATCGCCGGTGGTGACGCCCGCGGTGTCGGTCGGGATCAGCGCGACGGTGATGCCGAGCGACTCGCCGCGGCCGAGGAGGTTGTCCGGATCCGACAGCTTGAAGGCGAGGCCCATGACCGTCGCGACCGGGCCGAGGGTAATGTAGCGCTTGGCGAAGTTGAGCCGGATGCCAAGGACCTCTCGCCCCTCGTGCTCGCCGTGGCAGATGATGCCGTGGTCGGTCATCGAGGCAGCGTCCGAGCCGGCCTCCGCCGAGGTCAGGCCGAAACACGGGATCTCGCGGCCGTCAGCGAGGCGCGGCAGCCAGTAATCGCGCTGCGCGTCGGTGCCGAAGTGGAGCATCAGCTCGCCCGGTCCGAGCGAGTTCGGCACCATCACCGTGACGCCGGCGACGACGCTCGCCGACGAGACCTTGCGCACGACTTCGGAATGGGCGGTGTGCGAGAAGCCGAGGCCGCCATACTCCTTGGGGATGATCATCCCGAAGAATTTCTCCTGGCGCAGGAAGTCCCAGACTTCCTTCGGCAGGTCGCGGTCTTCCCAGACCAGCTTCCACTCGTCGATCATCGCGCAGAGCTGGTTGACCGGACCGTCGATGAAAGCCTGCTCCTCGGGGGAGAGGCGCGAGGGCGGCATGTCGATGAGCTTCTGCCAGTCGGGGCTGCCGGTGAACAGCTCGCCGTCCCACCAGACCGTGCCGGCGGCGATCGCCTCCCGCTCGGTCGCCGAGATCGCCGGCAGCACGCCCTTGGCCCAGCGGAAGATCGGCTTGGTGATCCTGTCTCTGCGAAACGACATGGCATCCTCCCTCGAAGTGTTCCTTGACGGGGAACTTAACGCAGTGGACGGGAAAGTCGCGTATTGGATATGTCTGCAACTTCGCCGACAGTTCTTCTCGGCGCAAGCGCGACACCCGGCCGCGGCAGCAGCGTCCGGTACGCTGACGCCAAACCTACCGTTTCCAGTTGCCCCGGGGCCGCTTACTTTCGACGGCCCAGCAGCCCTCGATCGCTCGGTTGCTTGGCCGTGCCGTGCTTCAGCCTTCCGCCGAGGCTTCTTCGCGGGCGATGGCGTGGTGGCCGATGTCGGTGCGCCAGAAACCCTCCGGCCAGTCGATCTCGGCGACCGCGGCATAGGCCTTCACGGCCGCCTCGCCGACGCTCGGAGCCGAGGCGGTGACGCCGAGGACGCGGCCGCCCTCGGCCAGCAGCCGGTCGCCGTCGCGCCGGGTGCCGGCGTGAAAGACGATCGCGCGGTCGTCGTCCTCGGGCAGCGCGCGGATCTCGGTGCCCTTGGCATAGGCGCCGGGATAGCCCTGTGCGGCGACGACGACGCAGAGCGCCGGATCGTCGCGCCAGACCGGCGTGCAACCGGAAAGATCGCCCCGCGCCGCCTGCATGAGGATCGGCAGGAGGTCGCTCTCGAGCCGCATCATCAGCACCTGGCACTCGGGATCGCCGAAGCGGGCATTGTACTCGATGAGTTTCGGCCCGGCGGCGGTGAGCATCAGCCCGGCATAGAGCACGCCGGAGAACGGCGTGCCGGCTTCGCTGAGGCCCTTCAGCGTCGGGCGGATGATCTCGGCCATCACCTGCTCGGTCAGGGCCGGCGTCATCACCGGGGCCGGCGAATAGGCGCCCATGCCGCCGGTGTTGGGGCCTTGATCGCCGTCAAAGGCGCGCTTGTGGTCCTGCGCGGTGCCGAACAGGACGGCGCGCGTCCCGTCGGCGAGGCAGAAGAGGCTCGCCTCCTCGCCGGTCATGCACTCCTCGACCACCACCTCGGCACCCTCCGGGGCGCCTGCGAAGCAGTCCTCCACCGCGGCGAGGGCGGCCTCGACCGTCTCGGCGACGGTGACGCCCTTGCCGGCGGCGAGCCCGTCCGCCTTGACGACGATCGGCGCGCCGCTCGCGCGGACATAAGTCTTGGCGCTCTCGGCATCGGCGAACCGCTGGTAGGCCGCGGTCGGGATCGACATGCGGGTACAGAGGTCCTTGGTGAAGCCTTTCGAGCCCTCCAGCTGGGCGGCGGCCGCGGTCGGGCCGAAGACCAGGATGCCGGCGGCCGTCAGGGCATCGGCGATGCCGGCGACGAGCGGCGCCTCGGGACCGACGACGACGAGATCGACGGCCTTTGCGCGGCAGAAGGCGGTGACGGCGGCGTGGTCGGTGATGTCGAGCGGGACGATTTTCGCATGTGCGGCGATGCCGGGATTGCCGGGGGCGGCGTAGAAGGCGCCGATCTCGGGCGATTGCGCGAGTTTCCACGCCAGCGCGTGTTCGCGGCCGCCGGAGCCGATCAGGAGGAGATTGGTCATGGAACGGGGCCCGTCTTTCATCGCCGAAAGGCCGATTACGGGCGAGGAAGGCGCAAGGTCAAGGTCGCAAAGGCGCTACCAACGGGAAACATCTTGACGAAAGAGGCTTTCGGCGCACTCTCCGGCCATGTCGAATCTCAGAGATCCCGTTGCGTCCGCCCCGCCCGAGCACCGGGTTGCCGACGCGCCGTCCGACAATTTCGTCTACCGCCTGCTGCCGCAAGGTGCCTGGCCCTATGCGCAGCTCGCGCGCTGGGACAGGCCGATCGGCTGGCAGCTGCTGCTCTGGCCGTGCTGGTGGTCGGCCGCGCTCGCCCCGCAGGCGATGGCCGCGGGGGCGGTGACTACCGGCCTGCCGAGCCTCTGGCACCTCGCGCTGTTTCTCATCGGCGCCATCGCCATGCGCGGCGCCGGCTGCAGCTACAACGACCTCGTCGACCAGAAGATCGACGCCAAGGTCGCGCGCACCCGCTCGCGGCCGCTGCCATCGGGCCGCGTCACGAGCGGGCAGGCCAAGATCTTCGTCGTCGTGCAGGCGCTGGTCGGTCTTGCCGTGCTGCTGCAGTTCAACTTCTTCGCCATCTGCCTCGGCATCGCCTCGCTCGGCGTCGTCGCGGTCTATCCGTTCCTGAAGCGGGTGACCGACTGGCCGCAGTTCGGCCTCGGCCTCGCCTTCTCCTGGGGCGCGCTGATGGGCTGGGCCGCCTATTGGGGCTCGCTCGGGGCAGCGCCGCTGCTGCTGTTTGCCGGCAGCGTGCTGTGGACCATCGGCTACGACACGATCTACGCGCACCAGGACAAGGAAGACGACGCGCTGGTCGGCGTGCGCTCGACGGCGCGGCTGTTCGGCAGCCATACCCGTCGGGCGCTGGCCTTGCTCTATGGCGGCACGCTCGTCTGCTTTGCCGCGGCCTACTGGCTGACCGGGCCGAATGTCGGGCCGACCTGGCCGGCCTTCGCGGCCCTTGCCATCGGCGCGGGGCAGATGTTCTGGCAGATCCGCACGCTCGACATCGACGATCCCGACCAGTGCCTGGTGCTGTTCAAGTCAAACACCTCGTTCGGCTGGATCGTCTTCGCCGGGCTGATCGCCTCGGCGCTCTGGGCGCTGGCGTTTCCCGGCTGAGGCCATTTCGAAGCAGAAAGGCCGGCGCATCCAAGGACGCGCCGGCCTTCTTTGTTCGCTGAACAGCTACTGGTATCAGGTCCGGGCGATGATCTCTTCGCCGGAGATGACCATCCGCATCCCCAGGCCGCCGGGCTTGCGCCGGGCGAGGAAGCGCGGGCGCCGGTTGCGGTGCGGGCTCGCCGAGCGGCGGCGCGGGGCGGCGGCCGAGGCGCGGATGGCGCCGAGCGTCTCCTCCAGCGGCCGGACGCTGCCGTCCGACTCCACCATCAGCATCGGCAGGTTGAACAGCTCTGCCCAGCCGCGCCAATCGGCGGCGACGTCGAACAGGTCGCTGGCGACCAGCAGCGGCACGGAGAACTTCGGGTCCTCGTGGTAGAGCTCGAGGGTGACGGTCACCTCGCCGGCGCCGTCCTCCATTGCACGGGCGGCGATGCCCTTGAAAGCGCGGGCCGGCAGCGCGATCGACATCGGCACGCCCGACATCTCCAGCTTGCGGCTGATCACCGCGCCGCGGTGGTCGACGCGGTAGCTGACGCGCTCGCCATTATCGAGCATTTCGAAGCTCTGCTTGCGGTCGGCCGAAGCAGGATCGAGCCGGATCGGAACATTCGCCCATTCGGGTTTCAGGGATGCTGAAGTGGAAGCCATGTTCATCTTGGACGCCTCTATGCCTCGCCTGAGAGCCGATCGCTCGGTCTCCCGGTATGACCGATGTCTCCCGGCCTTTGATGACTTGAAGCTACAGCCGGCATCTTGAGGTCAGCCTAAGAAAGTCAGTTAAGTGATCCTGACTATCCACAGGGTTACTGAGTCGAAAAACTGAATAGAATTTTAAACGACTTTTCCCGGATTCAGCAAATGGAAAGGATCGAACGTCCGTTTTAGATCGCGCATCAGCTTCATTTCCACAGCATCCTTGGTACGGGCAAGTTCATCTCGTTTTAACTGTCCGATACCGTGCTCGGCCGAGAAGCTGCCGTCGAGGCTGGCGACGATGCCGTGGACGATCTGGTTGAGCTCGGTCCAGCGCGCGAGGAAGGCCGCCTTGTCGGCGCCGACGGGCTGCGAGACGTTGTAGTGGATGTTGCCGTCGCCCAGATGGCCAAAAGCGACAATGCGCGCGCCTGGGATCGCCGCAAGGACGGCGGCATCGGCGGTGGCGAGGAACTCCGGCACGCGGGCGATGGGCACGGAGACGTCGTGCTTGATCGAGCCGCCTTCCGGCTTCTGCGCCCAGCTCATCTCCTCGCGCATGGTCCAGAACGCCTTGGCGTCGGAAAGCGACTGGGCGATCGCGGCGTCGTCGATGGTGCCGTCCTCGAGCGCCGTGCCGAGAATTTCCTCCATCGTGTCGCGGGCATCCTCGGCCGAGCGCGAGGAGGAGATCTCGACCAGCACGTACCAGGGATGCGCCGAGGCCAGCGGGTCGCGGGCGCCTTGCGTGTGGCGCAAGGTGAACTCCATGCCGCGGCGGCTCATCAGCTCGAAGGCGGTCAGCTGCGCGCCGGCCCGGTCCTGCGCCAGCGTCAAAAGCTGCAGGGCGGCCTCCGGCGAGGCGAGGCCGACATAGGCGACCTCGCGCCCGGCAGGCTTGGGGTAAAGCTTCAGGACGGCGGCGGTGATCACCGCGAGCGTGCCCTCGGCGCCGATCAGAAGGTCCTTCCAGTCATAGCCGCGGTTGTCCTTCTTCAGCCGGCGCAGGCCGTGCATGATCTCGCCCGACGGCAGCACCGCCTCGAGGCCGAGGCAGAGCTCGCGGGCGTTGCCATAGGCGATGACGCCGGTACCGCCGGCATTGGAAGAGAGATTGCCGCCGATCTGGCACGAGCCCTCCGACCCCAGCGACAGCGGGAAGAGGAGGCCTGCCTCATCGGCCGCCGCTTGTGCCGTCGCCAGCACGACGCCGGCCTCGACCGTCAGCATGCGGCCGACGGGGTCGATCGCGCGGATGCGGTTGAGGCGCGACAGCGACAGCACGACCTCGGCCGCCGAGCGTGGCGACTGGCCGCCGACGAGCCCGGTATTGCCGCCTTGCGGCACGATCGGCGTGCGGGTTTCGGTGGCGAGCGCCATGATCGCGGCCACCTCGGCGGTGCAGCCGGGGCGCAGCACCAGCTGCGTCTGGCCGTGGAAGAGGTCGCGCGGTTCGTGCAGGAACGGGGCGATCAGGTCGGGCGAGCGCAGCGCATTGGCCTCGCCAACGAGCGCGGTGAAGCGGGCGAGCGAATCGGCGGAAAGCGGGGGATGATCCATGCGCGGACGATAGCCACGCCGCGGAGCCGCGTCGAGCGGATGCGCCTCAACCGCGAGGCGCGGATGCGCCTTACCCGCGGGGCGCGGCGGCGCGCGAGAGCCGGTCGTTGATGGCTTCGCCGAGCCCGTCTGACGGGATCGGCGCGACGGCGATGCTGGCAATGTCCGGCCGATCGAGCGCGCTGAGGGCAGCAAACAGGTTGGCGGCGGCCTCGCGGAGATCGCCGGACGGGCTGAGGTTGATGGTGCCCGCCGCTTGCTCCTCGCCGGGAAGGCGCGTCGGACCGAAAGCGATCAGCCATTCGCCGGGCAGGACAAAGCGCGCCTCCAGCCGGACGCGGCCCTCGGGCGCGTAGTGCGAGGCGAGCTGGCCGGGCGCCTCGATGCCGGCATCCGGGCCCGGCCTGAACAGCGGCAAGCCGATGCGGGCGGCGATCTCGGCGGCGGGAATGCCGCCGGCGCGCAGGAGGGCGATGCGATCGCCCATCGGCTTGACGATGGTGGATTCCAGCCCGACGGCCGACGGACCGCCATCAATGATCAGATCGACGCGCCCGCCGAGGCTCGCCTCGACATGGTCGGCAGTGGTCGGGCTGACGCGGCCGGAGCGGTTGGCGCTGGGCGCGGCGACCGGCGCGCCGAGCGCGGCGATGATCGAGCGGGCGATGCCGTGGGGCATCCGCAGCGCGATGGTGGACAGGCCGCCGCCGACGAGCGGATGGATGCCGGCACTGTCGCGCAAGGGAAGGACAATGGTCAGGGGCCCCGGCCAGAAGGCCTCCGCCAGCTGCCGAGCGAGCGGATCGAACATGGCCGTCGCCTCGGCCATCGCCATGTCGGACACATGGGCGATCAGCGGATTGAAGCGGGGCCGGCCCTTTGCCGCGAAGATGCCGGCAACGCCCGTGCCGTTGGTCGCGTCGGCGCCGAGGCCGTAGACGGTCTCCGTCGGGATCGCCACGAGTCCACCGGCCCGCAGAACCTCTGCGGCGCGAGCAATACTATCATCGGAGCGGGAGGATATTCGCCGGGTCATACCGGGTCTTCTGCCGGCAAACCGCGGCAAAAGCAAAAAAAGAGCAGCGGCCCGAGGGGGAGGGCGGCTGCTCTTTTCACTGTCAGATCCGGCGGGGGGGGGCCGGATGGTCTGAAAACGCCCGGGCTTGGCGACATCGATCGGGAAGGGGGGCCGGATCGGGGTCGGGGGGTGCCAAGTGTTCGTGTGGCGTTGCTGGAATAAGCGTGGCGGTCGTGAACGGTTCCGGGGAAAGTAAAAAATATCTAAATTTCTGGGGGAGTTCGGCGAATTCTTTTGCCGCACGGCGGTCGCACGACGGCAGCGTGGGAAGTTAGCGGTGGTGGTGGACTTGGCAAAGGGTGCGGGCCAGCTTGAGGAGCGCCAGCGATGTGCGTTGCGCGCTGAGTGTTCTGTGACGAATGGAAACGTCCCAGTTTCGTCATCCCGGACTTGATCTCTGCGAAACCAATGGTTTCGCTGGGATGCATTCCTCTGCGGTGGATGCCGCAGTCCGTGACAGAACACCGGAAGGTCGACCGTAAGGTCACTCGTTCGTCGATTTGGAATGGATCCCAGCGAAACCATTGGTTTCGCAGAGATCAAGTCCGGGATGACGAAGCGTTGGCGTGAGCGTCCAGCTTATTCAAGCCAACGGGCAGTCCCCGTGCACAAGGCGCCCCCTTCAGGCCGACAAATGCTACCGCCTCTCAGGCCGCAATAAACTAACGCGTGGCGACGAAGGCATTCGCGACCCTTTCGGCCGCGGCGATGATGCCCTGGCCACCGACGGCGGGAAGCCGCGGGCCGCGGGTGCTGGTGCTCGCATCGTCCTTGACCCTGTCGGCCATGTAGGCGGCCTTTTCGGCTTCGGCGGCGCGGCGGAAGCCGTTGGCGGAGATCTGCAGCCAGCGGCGCAGGCGGGCCTTTTCGGCGGCATCGAGCGGATCGCGCGCGCCGGACATGGCTGGCGGCAGGTCGGGGCCGAACACTTCGCGGGCGCCGCTGGTCAGTCCGTCGAGCGGGCCGAGCGCGGCGATCTGGATCGGACCGCCGGCATGCAGGATCTTCGGCGCCGGCTTCAGAGCGGCGGCGTCGACCTTGCGGGCAGCGGCCTTTTCGGCCTCGGCGGTCGCGGTGATCAGCTGCAGCGGATCGATATGCGGGGCCGGATGCTCGGCCGGGCCGTAAGCGGCGAGGAACGTCGGATTCCGGTCGGGCGCGGCGGTCTCGGCTGGCGGGGCCTCGGCCCGGGCGACCACGGCCGGGGTCTCGGCGAACCGGACGAGGTCCGCCGACAGCGCGGCGAAGACCGATCCGGCCTTGCTCGTCAGGCCCTTCAGGCTGGCGACGAGGCTCGGGGCGTCCGGCGCGTCGAGCGGCTTGATCAGGTCCTTGAATGGCCAGGCGGCGCGCAGGCCGGCGACGTCGTAGGCGGAGACGTTGACGTCGATGTCGTGCTTGGCGCCCTTGACGCGGTAGGGGCACTGCTTAGGCGAGCAGTTGTGCATCGAGGAGAACTGCCAGAGCGCGTAGCTCGGCCAGGTCGTCTCGGGGAAGAGCCCGGTGATGTCGTCGCGGTAGCGGGCGTACCAGAGCGGCAGGCGCGACAGCAGCGGATAGGTCTCGCGGTAGTCGGAGATCCACTTGGCGGTGGAGCCATTGGTGTAGAGGACGGGGTAGCGGCCGGTGCGGATCTTCACCTGGTCGGCGAAGATCTCGGCATCGGCAAGGCTCATCCACTCGTTGGTGTTGTCCTCGATGTCGATGGCGATGAGGTCGTCGGCCTCCGGCTCGGCGAAATCGATGAAGTGGTCGGCCTGGGCGCGCGGATTGCCGGGACGGGCGAGGTGGTAGGCGCCCCATTTCAGACCCAGCGTCTTCGCCATGGTCCGCCGCGTCATGTAGAGTTCCTTGGTGACGGAATACTTCCACCAGCGGTTCTTGCAGAGCAGTTCGTCGTCGCCGGTCTTGCCGCTGCAGTTCCATTCCGGCGGCATGCCGTCGGAGGCCTTGTTGATGAAACCGGCGATGCGCTTGTCCTCCGCCAGTTCCTTCCAGTCGATCGGGTTGAACTCGTAGGCATCGACGACGAGTGCGCGATCCTCCGCCTTCCAAGGCTTGTTCCAGGCGGCGCCGGCGGTGTCCGTGAACACGGCGACGAGCGTCATGGCTGCCACGAAAGCGGCGCGCAAGTTCTGCATCCAGAAATTCCCCTTCGCAGCCACCCCACCCCCAAGCGGTTTTGGGGACCTTCCCCAGCGGCTACAAGGAATTGTGTGCCTGACCAATCGGGCCTGTTCCGGGCACGCTGAGTAATATCAGATTACCGGATGAAACATAGCGTGATAATTTGGTGGCGTTTCATGGTTAAGGGATTGTTCCCGTTGCCTTAGCGCCACCTTGCGCGAAACTGTCGCCGCCGCACAAGGCGGGGTCCCAACCCTAGAAAAGGGCCGCAAGCGGCTGTTCCCGAATGCGAAAACGGCAGCCTCCGACACAATTCGGGGCTGCCGTTCTGCAGGAAGGACAATGCGTCCTGTCGGTCTTCAGCCGGCGATGCGGGCGAAGTCGGCGACCTTGCGGGTTGCGAGGCGGATGCGGGCGAGGAGAGCCAGCCGGTTGGCGCGCACCGCCGCGTCGTCGGCATTGACCAGCACCTTCTCGAAGAAGCCGTCGACCGGGCCGCGGAGGCCCGCCAGCGCCGTCATCGCGCTCGCATAGTCCTCTCGGGCGACCGCCGCGGAGACGTCGGCATCTACCGTGGCGATCGCGGTGGCAAGCGCCTGCTCCTCTGGCTCGGCCAGAAGGGCGGGGTCGACGCTGTCGGCGATGCGCGTGCCCTTCTTCTCCTCGGCGGCGAGGATGTTGGCGGCGCGGCGGGTCCCGGCGAGGAGGTTCTTGCCGTCCTCGGTGGCGAGGAAGGCGCCGAGCGCTTCGACACGGCGGGCGATGTCGAGGAGGTTGTCGCCCGACGAACTGCCGATCTCCCCCCTGGAGGGGGAGATGGCCGGCAGGCCAGAGGGGGGCACGCGGCCGCCAGCGTTCGAGGACGCACCATCGGCGGGCGTCGTGTCGCGCGCGCTCCCCTCTGCCTTGCCAGGCATCTCCCCCTCTTGGGGGGAGATCGAAGCGTCGGCGTCGAGCGCACCAGACAGCACGGCGTCGACGAGATCATGCCGCGCGCCCTGATCGCGGAGCTGAACCTTCAGGCGGTCGTGGAAGAAGGAGACGAGGTCGGCATCCCCGACGATGTCGCCAAGCTGCAGCTCCAGCGAGCGGTCGAGCACGATCCGGATCACACCCAGCGCCGCGCGCCGCAGCGCATACGGGTCCTTCGACCCCGTCGGCTTCTCGTCGATCGCCCAGAATCCGACCAGCGTGTCGAGCTTGTCGGCGAGCGCCACGGCGATCGCCACCGGATCGGTTGGGACGGCGTCGGACGGGCCTTGCGGCTTGTAGTGTTCCTCAATGGCCGCTTGCACCGACGGGTGCTCGCCCTGGAGGCCGGCGTAGTAGCGGCCCATCAGCCCCTGCAGTTCCGGGAACTCGCCGACGGCCTCGCTGGTGAGGTCGGCTTTCGCGAGAAGGGCGGCGCGTTTTGCTAGCGCCGGGTCGGCGCCGACCATCGGGGCGATCTGTTCGGCCAGGGCGGCGATGCGCTGGACGCGCGCGCCTTGCGTGCCGAGCTTGGCGTGGAAGGTGACGCCGAGGGCGTCGAGTTTCGCCATGCGCTGGTCGAGCGGCTTCGACAGGTCGAGGCCGAGCGTTTCGGCGGAGGCGGCAAGGCCCGCCTGGTCGGGGAGGTCGCCCTGGTCGGTCTGCCAGAAGTAGAGCGCGTCCGACAGGCGTGCGCGCACCACCTTGCCATTGCCGCGGGCGATCTCGGCGCCGCCGTCGGAGGCTTCGATGTTGGCGACGAGGATGAACTTGTTCGACAGGCCCTCGCCGCCGACCGGGCGGGTGACGAAGCATTTCTGGTTGGTCTTGATGGTGAGGCGCACGACCTCGGGCGGGATGTCGAGGAAGGCTTCCTCGAACGTGCCCATCAGCGTCACCGGCCATTCGACGAGGCCGGAGACCTCCTCGAGCAGCGCCTCGTCCGGCACCACTTCGAGGCCGATGGCGAAGGCGAGGTTCTCGGCGTCGGTCTTGATGATCTGCTGGCGGCGCTCCGCGTCGAGGACGACGTAGGCCTTTTCCAGGCTCGTCACGTAGTCGTCGAAGCGACGAACCCGGATGGCGTCCGGCGCGTGGAAGCGATGGCCGTAGGTGAGGTTGCCCGAGCGGATGCCCGAGACCTCGAAGTCGACGACCTCGGGCTCGGAGGTTTCCGGGCCGAACATGCAGAGGATTGACTGCAGCGGGCGGACCCAGCGCAAGCTCCCGGGCGCTGCCGAAGCCTTGCCCCAGCGCATCGACTTTGGCCACGGAAACTCGCGGATGATGGCCGGCATCAGTTCGGCGACGATTTCTTCGGTCGGCCGGCCAGGCTTGCGGAGATGGGCGACGTAGAAATCGCCCTTCTTCGGGTCGCTGTGGACGTGCGCTTCCTCGATCGAGGACAGGCCGGCGCCCTTCAGAAAACCCTCGACCGCCTTGGCCGGTGCGTCGGTGCGCGGGCCCTTGCGGTCCTCGACGGTGTCCTTGGAACGGGCGTCGACGCCGCGGATGTCGAGCGTCAGGCGGCGCGGCGTCCAGTACTCGCGCGCGCCCTCATAGGTGAGGCCGGCGGCGACGAGGCCATCGGTGACGAGCTTGCGCAAATCGCCCGCGGCCTTGCGCTGCATGCGGGCAGGGATTTCCTCGGAGCGCAGTTCGATCAACAGGTCGGGCATCGGTCTCTCCACCCTCCGAAGAGGGGTTTCGGCCGGCGGTCGGCCTTATCGTTTCGGTCGCGGGCGGCGCTTGCCCGGCGGCGGCGCCAGGGCAGGCTCGTCGCGGCGCGGCAAGCCCTGCCGCTCTTCGACCACGGCGCGGATGGTGTCAAGAACGGCGGCGGCGTCAGTGCGGACCTCGGCGTTGGCGAAGCGCATCACGCGGTAACCCTCGGCGGCGAGCCAGGCGTCGCGGGCTGCGTCCTTGGCGAGTTGGCGCGGGGTGCGGTGCTGGTCGCCATCGAGTTCCACGATGAGACCGAGGGGGTGGGAAACGAAGTCGCAGAGATAGGGGCCGATGGTGACCTGGCGGCGGAAGCGGCGGCCTTCAGCGGGAATGGCCTGGAGGGACGGCCAGAGGAATTGCTCAAGGGGGGTGGAGGTCGCCTGCACGGCGCGGCGGTCGCGCTGGGCTTTGAGTTCGAGGCGGGTCAGGGCCATTGGGTGAGGTGGTGTGGTGAGGCACTTGTCGGAAAGTTGCGGGTCTCACACCCCCCTCTGCCTTCCGGCATCTCCCCCTCAAGGGGGGAGATCGACCTGTCGCCGGCAGTCGAGTGCCTGATCTCCCCCCTTGAGGGGGAGATGGCCGGCAGGCCAGAGGGGGGTGTGAGCACCGTCAGCGGAAGCGGTGTAAGCCCCGGCAGCGGACGCGGTGAGCGCCTCAACAGCGCGGACGGTGAGCGCCGCAGGCCAACCCAACCCGTCCGCCTCATGCCCTAGATGTTACCCTTAGACGTATCGCAGGCGGCGATGTTGCCCTGCTCGTAGCCGCGCTTGAACCAGGTCTGGCGCTGGGCCGAGGTGCCGTGGTTGAAGCTGTCGGGCACGACGTAGCCCTGGCTTTCCTTCTGCAGCGTATCGTCGCCGATCTGCTGGGCGGCGTTCAGCGCCTCGTCAATGTCGCCGGGCTCGATGTAGCCGGCGCCTTGCGTGTCGTGTGCCCAGATGCCGGCATAGCAGTCGGCCTGAAGCTCGATGCGCACCGACATGGCGTTGGCGTCGGTCTGGCTGGCGTTCTGCCGGGCGCGGTCGAAGGCGGGGAGGATGCCGGTGATGTTCTGGACGTGATGGCCGACCTCATGCGCGATGACATAGGCCTGCGCGAAATCACCGGGCGAGTTCAGCTGGCCTTGCAGCTGCCGGAAGAAGCCGAGGTCGAGGTAAAGCTTCTGGTCGTTCGGGCAGTAGAACGGGCCGCTGGCCGAACTCGCACTGCCGCAGGCCGAGGCGACCGAATTGTTGAAGAGGACGAGCGTCGGCTTTGGATACTGCTGGCCGGCGTCGGCGAAACGCTTCGTCCAGACGTCCTCGGTATCGGCAAGCACCGTCGCGACGAAGTCGTCGGTGGTGTCGGAGGTGCCGTTGACGCCCGGTCCGTTGGCGGTCTGCGACTGCGTCTGCTGCTGGCCGCCGTCCATGCCGAACAGGAACATCGGGTTGACGCCGAAGCCGAACCACAGGACGCCGGCGATGACGATCAGCCCGACGATCCCGATGCCGCCACCCCGCCCGGCGCGCATCGGCACGCGCATGCCGCCGCCACCGAAACCGCCGCCGCCATCGCCGCGGCGATCCTCAATGTTGTCGCTCTGCCGCCGACCTGTCCAACGCATGGATGCTCACTCCTGACTGACGTCCCGCACGGCAACGTTCCGCCCGCGGTTTAGTGCCATGCCGGTCACATTTTGCGTGATCGCCGTCGCAGATGACAAGCGATTAGCCGAGTCGGGGCTCGATGTTCGGCCTCAGGCCGCCTGGATCGCCGGCGCGACATAGCCGAGCCCGCCGCCTTCGGTCGCGAGGAAGGCTTCGCCGCAGGCCTTTGCCAGCGTGCGGACGCGAAAGATGTAGCTCTGGCGTTCGGTGACGGAGATCACGCCGCGGGCGTCGAGGAGGTTGAAGACGTGGCTCGCCTTGATCGCCTGGTCATAGGCTGGCTGGGCCATGCGGTGGCGGCGTTCGGCGTCGGCCTCGCCGGGGGCGCCGGCCTTCAGCAGCGCCTGGCACTCGGCTTCGGCCTCGTTGAAGTGGCGCAGGAGGACGGCGGTGTCGGCGTGCTCGAAATTGTAGCGGGAATATTCCTGCTCGGCCTGCAGGAAGATGTCGCCATAGGTGACCTTCTCGTCGCCCTCGCGGCCGTTGAAGTTGAGGTCGTAGATGGAATCGACGTTCTGCACGTACATCGCGAGCCGCTCGAGGCCGTAGGTGAGCTCGCCCGCCACCGGCGCGCATTCGATGCCGCAGATCTGCTGGAAATAGGTGAACTGCGAGACTTCCATCCCGTCGCACCAGCACTCCCAGCCGAGGCCCCAGGCGCCGAGCGTCGGGCTCTCCCAGTCGTCCTCGACGAAGCGGATGTCGTGCAGCGCGGTGTCGATGCCGATCGCCTTCAGCGAGCCGAGATAGAGCTCCTGAAGGTTGGGCGGGTTCGGCTTCAGGATGACCTGGTACTGGTAGTAGTGCTGGAGACGGTTGGGGTTCTCGCCGTAGCGGCCGTCCTTCGGCCGGCGCGAGGGCTGGGCATAGGCGGCGTTCCACGGTTTTGGCCCGAGCGCGCGCAGCGTGGTGCCGGGATGGAAGGTGCCGGCGCCGACCTCCATGTCGTAAGGCTGCAGGATGACGCAGCCATAGTCCGCCCAGTAGCGGTGCAGCGTCAGGATCAGCGCCTGGAAGGAGCGCTCGGGGCGCATGTGCAGCGGCAGGTCGGTCATGGCGGGCTCTCGCTGTCTGGCCCCCGCGTCCGCGGTCCCCGGGGGATGCGGCGGGGGAAGGTGCTGCGCGAGTGCCATGCGCCGGCCGCGAGCGTCAAGCGCTTCGGCACCAGAAGAGCTGGCAGCCGGGCATTAGCAAGTTCTGACGGCGCGCCAGCAAGTCCCGGCCGGACGGCTCAGTCGCGCTTGAGGCGGTAGATGCCGTCGGCGTCGCGCACGAGCGTGCCCTGCGCACCGCTTTGGCTTTCGGCCTCGGAGCGCCGGTTGCGCTCGGTGACGCGGACGGCCTCGCGCTTCAACTGCTTGAAGCCGTAGACGGCGGCGGCCCCGACGAGGCTGAGAAGGATGAATTGGGGCATCAGATCGACCATGGTGACGGGTCCGAAAACTATGAGCCGCGATCGGGCGCAAGTAAAGCGCCGGGCGGGGACGCCGGATGCGCCGGCGCCTTTCTCCGCAAGGTTACAGGCCGTAGCGCGACCAGAGGCCGCGCTCCTCGGCCAGCGCGCCGAACTCCGCGACGGCGCCGGCCCCGATGCGCGCCGGATCGAGCCCGGTCGTAACGCCCGTGGCCGCCCGGCGGCCGAAGAGACCGCGGTTCTGGCTGATCAGCACCGGTTTCACCTTCTTGCCAAAGCGGGCGCGGAGCACCGAGCGGAGGTCGCCGAGGCTGTCGACGAGGCCAAGCTCCAGCCCGCGCTTGCCCGACCAGAACAGACCGGTGAACAGGTCGGGATGATCGGCGAGACGGCTGCCGCGGGCGTTCTTGACGAGGTCGATGAAGGTTTCGTGCACCTCGGCCTGCAGCGCCAGGAGATGGGCGACATCCTCTGGCCGCTCCGGCTTGAAGGGGTCGAGCGTCGCCTTGTTGGTGCCCGACGTGTGCACCCGGCGCTCGATGCCGAGCTTGTCCAGAAGATCGACGAAGCCGAAGCCGCCGGAAACGACGCCGATCGAGCCGACGATCGAGGAGGGGTCGGCGATGATTTCGTCGCCGGCGCAGGCGATCATGTAGCCGCCGGACGCTGCGACATCCTCGACGAACACCAGCACCTTCTTGTTCTTTTCGGCCGCAAGATCCCGGATCCGCTTGTAGATCAGCCGCGACTGCACCGGCGACCCGCCGGGTGAGTTGATGACGATCGCCACCGCCGGCGCCTTCTTCATGGCGAAGGCCTTGTCCAGGAGGGACGCGGTCGAGGCCAGCGACAGCGTCTGCCGCAGCGGCCCGGACCCCGCCATGATCGCCCCGCTCAAGCGGACCACCGGCACCGTCAGGGCATCCGACCGGAAGCGTTTCGGAAGATATTTCTGGAACGGGAACGCCACGCGGCTCAGCCTCTCGATGCGGATCAGAGCCTGGATATGGGAAGCCGCGGGGCTGTTGGCAAAGGTAGGGGAATGAAGGGGTGATCTGGTGCCGGATGAGCCGCTGTCGATTTGGATAGAGGTTCGGGGCGGGATGCCGATCCTGCAGCGAAAATGGTGCGCTTGGGGCGATGGCATGGGTCCCCGCCCTGCGGGCGAGGATGACGACCGGAGAGGGGGCGGTGGCTGGAGAGGTCGGAGGGCGGCGGTCGAAGGGCCGCGTCAATGCACAGAACGGCCGGGCGTTCATCCAGAGCAACTCGCTTCCTAAAACCTATGCCGCGAGTCGCAACAACCCTCCCGTCGTCATCCTCGCCCGAAGGGCGGGGACCCATGCCGGAGCGCTAGAACTAGGCTCGTCGGTGTCGGAGGATTTGGGGACGCGTTACCCGCTTCGCGCCAGTTCGCTCAGGCGAGGCCGAGGTCGATCCAGGCGGAACCGTTGCCAATTCCGGCACCGATCTCGGTCAGCGCGCCGTCGTCGTCGTGCAGGATGGCGGCAGGCCTCAGCGACAGCGGCGCACGCGAGCCCTTGCGGGCGTGGACGAGGATGCGGTTGGCCGGGCGGTCTGCATGGGTGTGGATCGGCAGGATGCGGACGTCGCCGAGACGGTTCGGCACGGCCGCGAGGATTTCCGGAAGGTTGACCGGCCGGGCGACCATGGCGAACAGGCCGCCGGTTTCGAGGAGGGCCGCCGCAACGCGGATCCAGGCGGTAAGGAAGCCGTCGTCTGGCATCCCGCGGGCGGTTTCGCGCAGGCCGTCGGTCGAGGCACGCCCGCCGGCGGGGTGGAAGGGCGGGTTGGTGAGGACGGTGGCAAAAGCGCCGTCGCCGAGCCCCGCGGCATGACGCGCGGCGCGCCCGGCAAGAAGGTCACCCTCGACGACGGCGACGCGGGCCGAGAGCGCGGCGTTCTCGGCGAGGACAAGGGAGCGGCGCGCCAGATCCGCCATGACCGGCTGATTCTCAACGAGGGTGAGGTCGAGGCGAGGGCAGCGCACGGCCGCGGCAAAACCGGCGGTGCCGGCGCCGGCGCCGAGATCAGCGGCCTTGCCCGCGCGGTCCGGCGGGAGGCTTGCTGCCAGCAGCAGTGCGTCCAGTCCGGCGCGGAAACCGAAGCCGGACGGCTGCAACAGTTGGAACCGGCCGGCGTAGAAGGCGTCGAGCGTGGTGTCCGCGGGGGCGCCGGACCTTTCGGCTGCCGGCATCAGTCCGTCAGAATTCAAGCCTTCCGGACTCGCGCAGGCGCTCTCGGCGTCGTCCACGCCCGCAGGCACACCGGCGGTTCCAACCGGCGCACCCGCCGTTCCAGCCGGCACAGCCGCAATTTCAGCGGGAGAGTTCATGGCCGAGATCGGCATCGCGCAGGAGCCGGCGGGCCTGGTCGACCTGTTCCTCGTCGATCATCACGCGCCGCGGCAGTGCGCCGATCGAGCCGTCGAGAATGCTCATGTGCTCGTCTGCGACGAAATGCTCGATCTCGGCATCCCGCAACAGCGACCCGACGAAGGAGATCAGCACGGGGTCGTTGGACCGCATCAGTTCGATCATCCGCTGCTTTTCCTTGCCTCATCGCCCGCATCCGTCGATGTCGGGCCTTTCAGGCGGGTGCCGCGCCGCCGAAGCCGACGATATGGCATCCGGCACGCGCCTGCAGCAATCCCGAGCGCCGCTTTTCGGCCGGACCTCGCGCTTTGCGATGCGGCGTCGCAGCGACGCAGCCTTTCCCTTGGCGGCGCAAACCCCATCTACCGGCTTGCCGGGCACGCCCGACCGTGTTTAGTCCTGCCGCAACCAACGGAGTGAACCCTCGTGAGTGTTGCCAGCCCCGTCCGGGAGACATCCGACATGGCGTCCGCTAGGGCGTCCGCCAGAGCATCAATCGACCCGATCGTCCAGCTGACCGCGCCCGACATGGGCAAGGTCAATGCGCTGATCCTGTCGATGGCCGGGTCGAATGTCGCCCTGATTCCCGAGATCGCCGAGCATCTCATCTCGTCCGGCGGCAAGCGGCTTCGGCCGATGCTGACCATCGCCTCCGCGCTCGCCTACGGCTATCGCGGCGCCGACCATGTGAAGCTCGCGGCCAGTGTCGAGTTCATGCACACGGCGACGCTGCTGCACGACGACGTCGTCGACGAGAGTGATTTGCGCCGCGGCAAGCAGACGGCGCGGATGATCTGGGGCAACCAAGCGAGTGTCCTCGTCGGCGACTTCCTGCTCGGCCAGGCTTTCAAGATGATGGTCGAAGTCGGCTCGCTGGACGCGCTCGACATTCTGTCGCGTGCCTCGGCGGTGATCGCTGAAGGCGAGGTCTGGCAGTTGTCGGCCGCCAAGAAGATGACGACGACGGAGGCCGATTACCTTCAGGTGATCGGCGCCAAGACCGCCGCGCTGTTCTCGGCCGCGACCGAAGTCGGTCCGGTGATCGCCGAGGCCGGGCCGGAGGCGCGGGCGTCCATGCGCGCTTACGGCCTCAACCTCGGCCTTGCCTTCCAGCTGTTCGACGATGTGCTCGACTATCGCGGTACGGCGAGCGCGCTCGGCAAGAACACCGGCGACGATTTTCGCGAGGGCAAGATCACGCTGCCGGTGATCCTCGCTTACGGTCAGGGCGATACGGCGGAGCAGGCCTTCTGGCGGGACTCGATGGAGCAGGGTGTCAACGACGATACCGCGCTCGCCGAGGCAAAGCGGCTGCTCGACCGCCACGGCGCGATCGAGGCGACCATCCAGCGCGCCCGCGGCTTCGGCGAGATCGCCTATGCGGCGGCTGCCGCGCTACCGCGCTCGCCGAGCCGGGATGCGCTGATCGACGTCGTCGAATTCTGCATCGACCGGGTTAACTGACGGGATTTTCCGGCGGGGATGCGCTGCAGAGGCCGGCGATCAACGCAGACGTGCGCACGGCCTGATCGGCCGGGTCTGGCGAAACGGTCGCAATATGGTCATTCTAACAAAACAATGAGAGCAATGGCCGCGTCTTCGGCGTGGCGGGCCATTCGATCGAATCGCAGCAGGCGAGGCCGGGCAGAACCCGGCAGCCGGCCAGACGATATCCGCCCATCAAAGGATTTCCTCGTGCAGCGTATTTCCCGGCTTGCCCTCGTCCTCGCGCTCAGCGCCGCCGCCGTGCCCGCCGCCCATGCCGCCGGCACCGAGACGGAGAAGCCCGCGGCGATCATGCAGCCACCGCTGATCCAGTCGCTCTCCGGGGCGTATCTGGCGGCGAAGTCGGCGCAGATCGACGGCGATCTCAACGCCTCCACCGGCTATTTTGGCCAGGCACTGGACCTCGACCCGACCTCGGAGATGCTGCAGCAGGAGGCAATGTTCGCCTTTCTGGCCGCCGGCCAGTTCCGCGAGGGAATTGATCTCGCAGCCAAGCTGCGCGATGCGCCGGATGCCGGCAAGGTGGCCCGCATCGCGCTCGGCGTCGACTTCCTGAAACAGAGCAAGTTCGAGCCGGCGATGGCCGAGTTCGACATCGTCAACCCGAGCGATCTCGATGCGCTGCTGCTCGGCCAGCTGTCGGCCTGGGCCGATGCCGGCAATCAGAAGTTCGACGATGCGCTGGCGCGCTTGAAGGAGTTGGACGGGGCCGAGTGGTACCCGATCTTCAACAACTACCAGTCCGGCCTGATCGCCAGCTTTGGCGGCAAGACGGATGCGGCCCGGACGTTCTTTGCCAAGGTGCTCGACGACAAGGCCAATGCGCAGACCTCGCCCGACGCCTATCTCGCCTCGGCCGAGGCCTTGGCGAGGTTGGAGATCGGCGCGGGCAAGAAGGACGCGGCGCTCGCCGCGCTCGCCCGCGGGCTCGACCTTGCCGAGAACTACGATCCGCTGCTCGACCTGAAGGGCCGCATCGAGAAGGACGAGAAGATCGCGCCGTCGATCGCCAGTGTTCAGCAAGGCGCGGCGGAGACGCTCTACATTCTCGGCCAGGCGATCAACCGCGGCGAAGGCCAGCAGGTGGCGATCCTCTATTTCCAGCTCGCACGGACGCTGGCGCCGAACAATCCTGGCCTCCTGACCGCGCTCGCCGGCATTGCCGAGCGCTCCAAGCGGCTCGACGACGCCATCGCTTTCTACCAGCAGATCCCGCAGGATTCGGCGTTCCGCCGCACGGCCGAGCTGCAGATCGGCCTCGACATGTACACCGCCGAGCGCAAGGACGAGGCGAAGGCGCATCTGCGCCGTGCCGTCGAGACCTATCCCGACGACCTGCAGGCCTATCTGGCGCTTGCCGATGTCGTCGCCGCCGACAAGGAGTACGGCGAGGCAGCCAAGGTGCTGGACAAGGCGGTGACGCTCGCCGTCGAGCGCAAGGAAGAGACCTGGAACCTCTACTACAAGCGCGGCATCGCCAACGAGCGGCTGAAGCAATGGGACAAGGCCGAGCCGGACTTCAACAAGGCGCTGGAGCTCTCGCCCAACCAGCCGCAGGTGCTGAACTATCTCGGCTATTCCTGGGTAGACATGAACCGCAACCTCGACAAGGGTCTCGGCATGATCAAGACCGCCGTCGATCTGAGACCAAACGACGGCTACATCATCGATTCGCTCGGCTGGGCCTATTTCCGGCTCGCGCGCTATGACGACGCCGTCGAGCAGCTGGAGCGGGCGGTGCTGATCACGCCGGTAGACCCGACCATCAACGACCATCTCGGCGATGCCTACTGGCGCGTCGGCCGCGAGCGGGAGGCGCGCTTCCAGTGGGCCCGCGCCCTGGTCGGCGATCCGAAGCCCGAGCCGGAGGAGGTCGCCAAGATCGAGGCCAAGATCAAGGACGGTTTGCCGGCGGATGACCGCAAGGCGGACATGAGCGCTGGCGGGCCGACGAAGGCGCAGCCGGCCAAGGCCGACCCCAAGGCCATGCCGGCACCGAACGCCACGCCGGCACCGAAGGCCGCACCGGCGCCCGACACTGCGCCGGCTCCTGACGCCGCGCCGGCGCCCGGTGCCGTGCCGGCGCCCGCTGGCGCCACGCCGAACTGACAGGCATGACGCAGCCTCGCGTCCGCCTGTCCGGCCGCGACCTGCCGGCTTCCGCCAAGATCAACCTCGCGCTGCACGTCACCGGGCAGCGCGCGGACGGCTACCACACCCTGTCGAGCCTCGTCGCCTTCGCCGAGGTCGGCGACCGCCTGAGCTTTGCCCCGGCGGATGCCGATAGCCTCGAAATCACCGGCCGCTATGCCGCCGTGCTGGGCGCCTGCGCGCCGCACGACAACATCATCCTGAAGGCGCTTGCCACCGCCCGCGCCGTCGCTGCGGAGGCGGGCATGACGCTCGCTCCCGTCGCGGTTCACCTCGACAAGCGGCTGCCGGTGGCCTCCGGTATCGGCGGCGGCTCGGCGGATGCCGCCGCGGTGCTGGCGCGGGTGGTTTCGGCCGCTCCCGCTCTGCGCGAGCCGCTGCGGCGGGCGGCGCTGTCGCTCGGCGCCGACGTGCCGATGTGCCTCGACGGTGTCCCGGCGCTCGTCGAAGGTGTCGGCGAGGTCGGGAAGCCGCTCGCCGGTTTCCCCGAAATCGATTGCGTCCTCGTCAATCCCGGCATCGCCGTCTCGACGCCCGATGTTTTTCGCGCCCTCGACGTTCGCGCCAACCCGCCGCTGCCGCCGCTGCCGCCGGGAGGGTTCGCAGACCTCGCGGGGCTCGCCGCCTATCTCCGTGAAACCCGCAACGACCTCGAGCCGCCGGCGATGGCGCTGGTGCCGGTGATCGCCGAGGCCGCGGCGGCGCTGCGGCAGGCCGGGGCGGTTCTGCAGCGGATGTCCGGCTCCGGCGCGACGGTGTTCGGCCTGTTCGATACAGTGGCATCGGCGCAAGTGGCTGCCGATGCCATTGCCGCCGTCCAGCCGGACTGGTGGGTCGTCGCCACGCGGTTGAAGCCGGCAAGCCTTCAGGAGAGACCGAGATGACCGAGAGAAGTTTTCTGCCGCTGTCGATCGCCGTGCTGACGGTCTCCGATACAAGGAGCCTTGACGACGACAAGTCCGGCGGGACGCTCGCCGACCGGCTGACGGCGGCCGGCCATCTACTGGCGGACCGGAGGATCGTGCCGGACGAAGTCGACGCCATTCGCGAGACGGTTCTCGCCTGGTCGCGGGATCCCGCCATCGACGTCGTCATCACCACCGGCGGCACCGGCTTCACCGGCCGCGACGTGACACCCGAGGCGCTGGAGCCGATCTTCGAGAAGCGGATGGACGGGTTCTCGGCGATCTTCCACCGCGTCTCTTTCGAGAAGATCGGCGTCTCGACGATCCAGTCGCGGGCGACCGGCGGCGTGGTGAATGCCACCTTCGTCTTCGTGCTGCCGGGTTCGCCCGGCGCCTGCCGCGATGGCTGGGACCTGATCCTCGCCGCCCAGCTCGACTACCGGCACAAGCCCTGCAACTTCGTCGAGATCATGCCGCGGCTCGACGAGCACCTGCGCCGTGGGGCGAGCGGAGCGGCCGCTTCGTAGACCAGTGGAGCAGCCTGCGATGGGATGGGCTCATCCCATCGAGAAAGATGATCCGAGAGTATTATTCATCGCTGGGGCTCGCTCGGTGGCCGGACAGGCCTCTCAGGACCGGCGCGTCCGCTGCCGCGGCCGGATCGTCGCCTCCAGCGCTGATGTGGCGAGGCCCTTGCCGATATCCTCCAGCGTCGCGCTGCGGCTGGCGGGCCCGCGGGCCTGCGTCTTCGTCAGAAGGAGGCCCTCGACCAGCGCCGTGCGGCGGCCGGTGAAGCGGGCGAGAAAGCTCTGGCGATCGCGCGGGGCGCGCGAGAAGCGGGCGGCGCGGGGCGTCTTCGCCTGCAACTCGACCTCGCCGATATGCGCGTTGACCGAGTCGATCCAGTCGAGCGACAGCCGCGAGCCGGTTTCCAGCAGCAGCAGCCAGTCACCCTTCGCCGCCCCGACGATCGCCGGCAGCGTCTCGCCCGAGACGATGCGGCAGCCCGCGTGGTCGGCGACCTTGCGCGTCGCGTCGTCGAGCCCGCGGTCGATCACCACCACCTCGCGCACCAGCCCTTCGACCGCCCCCGCGACGAGGGTGGAGAGCGTGAGGGCGAGCCCGTTCGGGTCTTCTGCGGCGTCGATGAGCACGGTGAGCATGTCACCGCTCTAGCCGATCTGTCGCGCCCTCGCCAGCCACGGTGTATTTTGTTCTTGTATTGTTCTCATCGGAGTCCTAGGTTTTAGGTCACAGCTGAACGAACGTTCGGAAGGTTTCCCATGCAGGACGTCATCACCGCAGACCGCGCTGCCTTCGCTTCGCCGAACGGCGTCGACATAGCCAACCACATCATCGCCGAATCCGGCCTCAGGGTCGGCTTCGAGCGGCGGCGGGGCCGCGGCGCCGGGGTAAACCCAAGCGGTCGCTTCGAGCCCTTCGCGCGCAGCGCCTACGACGACGGCTGGAACTCGCTGGAGGAGCTGCCGGCGTTCAAGACCGACGTGCAGGTCGAGAAGCCAAAGACCATCATCACCCGCAATTCCTCGCCCGACATCTCGTTCGACCGCTCGATCAACCCTTATCGCGGCTGCGAGCACGGCTGCGTCTACTGCTTCGCCCGGCCAACACATGCCTATATGGGCATGTCGCCGGGGCTCGATTTCGAATCGAAGCTTTTCGCCAAGCCGAACGCGGCTGAGCTGCTCGAGCGTGAGCTGGCCAAGCCGGGCTACGAGCCGCGCTCGATCGCCATCGGCACGAACACCGATCCCTACCAGCCGATCGAGAAGAGCTGGAAGATCATGCGCGAGGTGCTGGAGGTGCTAGAGGCGGCGAACCATCCGGTCGGCATCGTCACCAAGTCATCGCTCGTCACCCGCGACATCGACATTCTCTCCCGCATGGCCGCCAAGGGCCTCGCACGGGTCGCCCTGTCGATCACGACGCTCGATCGTACGCTGGCGCGGGCGATGGAGCCGCGGGCGGCAACGCCCGCGAAGCGACTGGAGGCGGTGAAGGCGCTGAGCGAAGCGGGGATCCCGACCATGGTGATGACGGCGCCGATCATTCCGGGCCTCACCGACCACGAGATCGAGCGCCTGCTCGATGCCGCCGTCACCGCCGGGGCCAAGCATGTCGGCTACGTCCTCCTGCGCCTGCCGCTGGAGGTCAGCCCGATCTTCAAGGACTGGCTGCTGACGCACTACCCCGATCGTTACCGGCACGTCATGTCCCTGCTGCGCTCGATGCGCGACGGCAAGGACTACGATGCCGAGTGGGGCAAGCGGCTGAAGGGCACCGGGCCCTACGCCTTCCAGATCAAGCGGCGGTTCGAGATCGCGGTGAAGCGGCTCGGGCTGAACGAGACCCGTCCCCAGCTACGCACCGACCTCTTCACCCCGCCGCGGCAGGCGGGCGTGCAGCTGTCGCTGCTCTGACAGTTTAGACGCCACAGGCCTACGGGCTTTGGCGTGATCAAATAAGCCCAGCCATGTCCCCAGGGGGCTAAGGCAGGGCTGCGACATCGCCGGTCGTCCCCTAGGGCCGGCGACGCTTGGTGCGTTCTCACCCCGGAGCGACACCGAGCCTTGTGGAGAATCGGAGAATGCGCGAGTCTGGCCGCACCATGGCTCGCCGACCCTCCGATTCTCCCGCTTCTTTGCCCACGCTCGTCGTGGTGCCGGATTTCCGCATCGAGACCGAGAGGTTCGAGCGTGGCGCGCGCTTCGTGGCGGGGATCGACGAGGCGGGAAGGGGGCCCCTGGCAGGGCCCGTCGTCGCCGCGGCGGTGATCCTCGATCCCCGGCGGATCCCCGATGGGCTGAACGATTCCAAGAAGCTTGGCGCGGACGATCGCGAGCGGCTGTTCACCGACATCCTTCGGGTTGCCACCGTGTCCATCGGGTCGGCGAGTTCGGCCGAGATCGACCGCATCAACATCCGCCAGGCGACGCTTCTGGCCATGCGGCGAGCGGAAGCCGGTCTCGCGCAGCCGCCATGCCACGCGCTGATCGACGGCAATGACGTTCCGCCGTCGCTCAGACTGCGCGCGACGGCCGTGGTGAAGGGCGATGCGCGCTGCCTGTCCATCGCCGCTGCATCGATCGTCGCCAAGGTGACGCGGGACCGGATGATGGCGCGGGTTTGCGCGCGCTACCCCGTCTACGGCTTCAGCCAGCACATGGGCTACGGCACGCCGCAGCACCTCGCTGCCCTGCTGGCGCATGGCCCTTGCGTGTTCCACCGCATGACCTTCAGCCCGATCCGCCAGGGCGAGCTGCTGCTGGAGTAGGTGCTGCGGGTAGTTTCAGCAGGTTGGCGGCGCACGCACCCCCCTCTGGCCTGCCGGCCATCTCCCCCTCAGGTGGGGAGATCGATCATCGCCAGCGCCGCGACTGCCGATCTCCCCCCTTGAGGGGGAGATGCCCGGCAGGGCAGAGGGGGGTGAGTTGCCGCTCCCTTGCATTTCCGAAGATTTTCAAACTTTGCCGCAGTTGGTCGGGCACATCGACAGAGAGCTGAAAATTGACCCCCAAACAAAAACGCCGCCCCTTTCGGAGCGGCGTTCAATCACTGCTGGCAGATGAGTCTAGTTCAAACGCTGGCGGACGTCACCGATTGCCTCGTCGACGAAGCGGGCGCTTTCGGTGCCGTTCTGGCTGCGCTCGGCGAGGATCCGCGTGGCGGCGGCGACGGCGATGTCGACGGCGGAGCGGCGGACCTCGGTGATCGCGTCAACCTCGGCTTGGGCGATCTTGGTCTCGGCCATGGCGGAGCGGCGGGTGATGTATTCCTCGCTCTTGACGCGGGCCTCTTCGAGCAGGCCGTCAGCCTCGCGCTGCGCACCGGCAACGATCTCGCGGGCTTCGATCTCGGCGTCGTGGCGACGACGCTGGTATTCGGCGAGCTGCTGCTTGGCTTCTTCCTTAAGGGCGCGGGCTTCCTCGATGTCCGAACGGATCTTCGCCGAACGCGCGTCGAGCGCCTTGGCGATCATCCCCGGCACCTTGAAGTAGGCGACGACGAGCAGGAAGATGATGAGGGCGACGAGGGCCCAGAATGTGTTGTCCAACGCCGGTCTCCTTAGCTGCGCACAGCGCGCACGGCGCCAGCGACTTCTTCGCGCGATACGTCGAGACGGGCGACGGCAGCGAGGATTTCCGCGGTTGCCTCTTCGGCGATGGCGCCGACATCGGCGAGCGCGCTGCGCTTGATCTCGTCGATCCGGGTCTGTGCGGCGTTGAGCTTCTCGTCGAGCGAGGCCTCGATGCGGGCGCGTTCAGCCTCGGCATCCACCTTGGCGGTGTCACGCGCGGCGGTGGCAATAAGGTGCGAGCGCTCGCGGGCGGCGGTCAGTTCCTGCTGGTAGGCGGCCATGGCCTCGTCCGCGTCGGTCTTCATCTTGCCGGCGGCGTCGAGGTCGAGCGCGATCCGGTCGCGGCGATTCTCGATGATGGCGCCGATGCGCGGCAGGATGGCCTTCTGCAGGACCCAGTAGAACAGGCCAAAAGTGATCGCCAGCCAGAGCAGCTGGGAAGGGAAATAGGTGGTGTCCATCGGCGGGAAGACGCCGACGCCATGCTCGCCGTCACCGGCGACTTCCGTGTGTGCGCCGTGCCCGACCGGAGGCTGTGCTGCGATGGGAGCGGTGCCCACCGTCGGCTCTGCGGTTTGTGCCTGCGCTTCAGTGACGAACATCTGTCTCTCCGACGGAAGGAACCAGCCGCCCCATGGTCGGGGCGGCTGGGAAAACGGTCTCGACGGGTCTGATTAGACCGCGAAGAGGAGGAGCAGCGCGACCAGCAGCGAGAAGATGCCGAGCGCTTCCGTCACCGCGAAGCCGAAGATCAGGCGGCCGAACTGGCCGTCAGCAGCCGACGGGTTGCGCAGGGCGCCCGAGAGGTAGGCAGCGAACATGTTGCCGAGGCCGAGGGCCGTTCCGGCCATGCCGAAGCATGCGAGGCCGGCACCGATGTACTTTGCAGCTTCCGCGTCCATGGTAATCTCCTTTGGTGGAACGTGCGGTGGGAAGTCACGACCCCGGGGGGACGCGGCGTCTTGGGGGTTCAATGATGAGGATGGACCGCATCGTTGAGGTACATGCAGGTCAAGACCGCGAAGACGTAGGCCTGCAGGAATGCGACCAGGAATTCAAGGCCTGTAAGGGCGACCGTCATGATCAGGGGAAGGATCGCGCCGCCGATGCCGACCGCGCCGAGGGCGCCGAGCGACACCACGAAGCCGGCGAAGACCTTCAGCGTGATGTGGCCCGCCAGCATGTTGGCGAAGAGACGAACCGAGAGCGAAATCGGCCGCGACAGGAACGAGATGACCTCGATCAGCACGACGAAGGGCAGGATCAGCATCGGCACGCCGGTTGGCACGAAGAGCTTGAACCAGGACAGGCCGTGCTTGGCGATGCCGTAGACCACGACCGTGCCGATCACCACGATCGCCAGGGCGAAGGTGACGATGATGTGGCTGGTTACGGTGAAGAAGTAGGGGAACATGCCGAGGAGGTTGGCCACCAGCACGAACATGAACAGCGAGAACACCAGCGGGAAGAACCGCATTCCAGACGTTCCCGCGCTGTCGCGCAGCATGTTGGCGATGAACTCGTAGGACATCTCCGCCATCGACTGCGCGCGGCCGGGCACCAAAGCCTTGCCGGACGTCGACCAGTAGAGGAAGGCCGAGGCCACCGCGACGGTCGCGACCATGTACAGCGCCGAATTCGTGAAATCGAAATGCAGCCCGCCGATTTCGATCGGCACGATGGGCTGTATCACGAATTGGTGGAGCGGATCGTTCGCCAAACTATGTAGCCCTCTTGCATCCCAGCGTCCCGTCGCCGGGCCGCATTGCCATAGCGTCTGAGGCTGCGGAGGGCAACACCCCCTTCGGTCATTCCAAAGGGCGATTCTCGCGATTTGTGGCGTCTTTCGGAACGCTCGTCGGGGCCGGGGCGGTTTTTCCGACCGATCGAAGGACGTTGAGGACGCCGGCGACGAAGCCGAGAATCAGGAAGACGATGAGGCCGAAAGGCCCGGTGCCGGCGATGCGGTCGAGGAGATAGCCGATGCCGGCGCCAGCGAGGATGCCGGCGACGAACTCGCTGGCAAGCTTCATGCCGTCGGCCGCGCCGCGCAGGCCGGTGGCGGGCGTCGGCTTGATCAGGCCGGCCTTCACCTTCTGCTTTTCCAGCTTTTCGGCCAGCGCCTCGCGCCGTGCCTGCCACTCGGCGGGGGACACCGGATCGGTTTCTCTGTCGTTCATGCCTGTCCTCGATTCGTTCGGCCATCAAGACGGCAGGTCGGGCGGGGATTCAAGCGGTGACGCCTTCGCGATCCGCCTGTCCGCTCCGCTGGAGTCACGCGCCGTCGAGGCCGTACAGAGGGTCATCGCCCGGAACCATCCCCGAAGAGGCCGCCTTAGTCTCGCAACAAGGAGACCTGTCATGACCGATACCACCCGTCGCACCTTCCTCACCGGCGCAGCGCTCACCGCTGGCGCCGTCGTCACCCTCGGCGCCACCGGCAGCGCGTCCGCGCAGCAGGGTGGCGGTGCCGCAACCGCCGCCACGCCCGCGGCTGCCGCCTACCCGAAGCCGCCTTATCCGGTGGAAATGCAGCCTTGGCCGGGCCTTGCCTCGAAGATGAACCCGCGTCCAGACCACGGCGAGACCAGCTACAAGGGATCCGGGCGTCTTGCCGGCAAGAAGGCGCTGATCACCGGCGGCGACAGCGGCATTGGCCGGGCCGCTGCGATCGCCTATGCCCGCGAGGGCGCCGACGTCGCGATCAACTATTTGCCGTTCGAGGAGCCGGACGCCAAGGAAGTCATCGCCCTGATCGAGGCTGAGGGACGCAAGGCCGTGGCGATCCCCGGCGACCTCCGGGATGAGGCTTTTTGCCAGCGGCTCGTCGCGGAAGCCGCCGAGAAGCTTGGCGGGCTCGACATCCTCGTCAACAATGCGGCGCGCCAGCAGACCCGGCCGGAGATCGCGGCGATCTCCTCGCAGGATTTCGACGATACGATGAAGACCAATGTTTACGCGCCGTTCTGGCTGACCAAGGCAGCGGTCGCACGGATGCAGGCGGGTGCCGTCATAGTGAACACCTCGTCAGAGCAGGCCGGCAACCCTTCCGAGGACATCATCGACTATGCGATGACGCGTGCGGCGGTGTTGAACTTCACCAAGGGTATGGCGAAACAGCTGGCGCCAAAGGGAATCCGCGTCAATGCGGTGGCGCCCGGCCCGTTCTGGACGCCGCTGCAGGTCAGCGGCGGCGCGACGCCGGAGAAGCTGAAGAGCTTCGGCAGCGATTCGCCGATGGGTCGGGCGGGCCAGCCGGCCGAGATCGCCGGTCTCTACGTTGCCGCCGCCGATCCCTCACTGAGCTTCTCAACCGGACAGATTTTTGGCGCGACGGGCGGCAACGGCCAGCCCGCCTGATCTGCAGGCTGGCGCTACACCGTACGAGTGCTCCTGAAACAAGAAAGGCCGCCCCGGATGGAGCGGCCTTTTTCGTGGGATAGGCAGAGTTGAATGTCCCGTGAGGGAGGTGGGTCAGCCCCAGCCGCCGCCGAAGGTGCGGTAGAAGATGTGGCGGCCGATGGTGTCGACCTTCTGCATCGCCTTCGCCCAGCGGGGGGCGACGTAGGTGGCGTGATAGTGCGTCGCCGAGCCGACGTCGGCCAGCCAGATCTCGCCCCGGCTGACCTCACCGGCGATGCGCTTGGCGGTGGAGAAAGCGCGCTTGTTGGTGATGCGGTCCTTGATGCCGTCGCAGGCGAAGGAGAACTGGCAGCGGTTGCGCCAGTTCTTGTTCTGGTAGACGACGCCGCAGATCGATTTCGGATAGGTGGGGTTGCGGACCCGGTTGAGGATGACCTGCGCGACCGCGGCCTGTCCGGTCTCCGGCTCGCCGCGTGCCTCGAAATAGATGCCGTTGGCAAGGCAGGTCTGCTCCTTGGCCGAGAAGGCCTCGGACGGCAGTGGCGTCGCCGCCCAGGCATGGTCGTCCTTGCCGAGCGGCGGGATGAAACCGTTGGAGCCGGGGCGCAGGATCCTGTTGAACAGGGATGCGACGGGGTTCTCCGCCTCGGGCGCCGCGCCATAGGCGAGGACATTGGTTTCCGGGACGCTCGCGATGACGATTTTGTCGGGGACATGCGCCGGGCGGGCGTCGAGCCGGGTGGTGGCAGGGTCGAGCGAGGCGACCATCACCTTCTCTTCCGGCCTTACCACCGGCGAGCCCGCAGCTTCGAAATTCATTGCCAGCGCGATGGTGTCGCCGCGTGTCTCCTGCCGGATGAAAGCCGTGCGCAGCTCGGCGCCCACCGCAGCGCCGGGTCGCAACAGGCTCTGCCGCTCGAGGATGGAGCCGGCGGTGAAGGCCTTCGGCGGCGCCTGCTGGGTGATCGCGAGGACGCGGCCTTCCTTCTGGTAGCGGGTGACGCGGGTCTCGTCCGGCGTCTTGACGTCGGGGCTGCGGGAATTGACGGTGTAGAGATCGCCATTGCCGGCGCGGATGCCGGCGCCCGCGGGCATCCGGCTGCGGGCGGCGGCGCCGAAACTGATCTCCGCCTTTTCGACGGCGCCGGCGGGGGAGGGGATGAAATAAGCCTGCCAGCGCGTTTGAGCGCGGTCACCCTCGAGGAGGCTCGTCATGTCCTGAAAGGCGACGGCCGAGGTGAGGGCCGGCACCATGGCGAGACTGCAGCCGACGACCAGCGCAGCCCGCCGAAGAACCGGCTGCGGCCGCTGGATCGATCCGCCCTGGCGGCGCGCCGTTTTCGTCATGGGAAACCTGCTTCATCACTGAACGAAGCCGATCATCCCTCATTAACCTTGTTTCTTGGTTAACGACCCGTTGAAATCATTCGCCAATCCCGATCCGCCGGAAAGGGCGGCGACAGCGGCGGTTGCCCGCCGCTCCGGAAGCGCGCTCAGGTGTACTTCTTCGCCTTGCCGGCGAACGGGTTGTCGGGCTTGCGCAGGATCAGCCGGATCGGCACGCCCGAGAGCTTGAAGGTCTCCCGAAGCCCGTTGACGAGGTAGCGCGTGTAGGACGAGCCGAGCGCGTCCGGGCGCGTCGTCGACAGGACGAAGGTCGGCGGCCGGCTTTTGATCTGCGTCATGTACTTGATGCTGACGCGGCGGCCGGAGGCTGCTGGCGGCGGGTGGTGGCTGACGACCTTTTCCAGCCACTGGTTCAGCTTGGACGTCGAGATGCGGGTGTTCCAGATCTCGTGCGTCTTGGTGATCGCCTGCATCAGCCGTTCGAGGCCATCGCCCGTCTCGCCCGACACGGTCACCGCCTGGATGCCGCGCGCCTGCGGCAGCAGCCTCTCGGTCTTTTCGCGCAACTCCGCCAGCACCGCCTGGCGGTCCTCGATGAGATCCCACTTGTTGAAGGCGATCACCGGGGCGCGGCCTTCGCGCATGATGAGGTCGGCGAGCGACAGGTCCTGGCGCTCGAAGGGGATGGTCGCATCAAAGACGATGACGACAACCTCGGCGAAGCGGATGGCGCGCAGCGAGTCGGCGACCGAGAGAATCTCCAGCTTTTCCTGGATCTTCGCCTTGCGGCGCATGCCGGCGGTGTCGAACATCTTCACCCGGCGGCCGCGCCACTCCCACTCGACCGAGATCGAATCGCGGGTGATGCCGGCCTCGGGACCGGTCAGCAGGCGGTCCTCGCCGAGGAAGCGGTTGATCATCGTCGACTTGCCGGCATTCGGGCGGCCGATGATGGCGATGCGCAGCGGCTTGGTCGCATCATAGGGCTCTACCGGCTCCTCCTCGTCGAACTCGGCGTCGTCGTCGAGGATGGTGACGTCGGCGCCGATCGGCTCCTCCTCCTCGGCGAAGGCCGCTTCGCCCAGCGCGCCGACGATGGCGTCCCTGAGATCGCCCATGCCCTCGCCGTGCTCGGCGGAGATCGGGACGGGCTCGCCGAGGCCGAGCGAGTAGGCGTCGTAGAAGCCGGCGTCGGAGCCCCTAGCCTCGGCCTTGTTGGCGACGAGCAGCACCGGCTTGTTCTTGCGGCGGAGCAGTTCGCCGAAGAACGAATCCTGCGGCGTCAGCCCGGTCTTGGCGTCGACCATGAACAGGCAGAGGTCGGCCAGGTCGATCGCCGTCTCGGTCTGGGCGCGCATGCGCGCCTCCAGCGTTTCCGAGCCGGCCTCCTCCAGGCCGGCGGTATCGACGATCTCGAATTCGAGGTCGAGCAGCGTCGCGTCGCCGTTGCGGCGGTCGCGGGTGACGCCCGGCCGATCGTCGACGAGGGCAAGCTTCTTGCCGACGAGGCGGTTGAACAGCGTCGACTTGCCGACATTGGGGCGCCCGATGATGGCGATGGTGACCATGGTGGTACTATCCGGTCCGGAACTGGAAAAAAGGCAATGCCCCCGGACCGGCGCCGGGGGCTCTGCCGTGAGTATACGGCATTTCGTCGCCTGCCGGAGGCCCCCCAAGGGTGAAACCTAGTTGGGGCGCATCGGCGGGCCGATAGGGCAGCACGGTCCGGCGAAGCTTTCCGCCGGACGTCGGGGGCGGTGGAGGCCGCCGGGCTCAGTTGGCCGGGGCGGGGGTTCCGCTGGTGGCCGGGGCCGGAGTCGCCGGCGCGTCGGCCGGTGCCGCAGGGGCGGGCGCTGCCGCGGGGGCGGGCGCTGCCGGTGCCGGCGTCTCAGGGGTAGGCGCTGCCGGCGCCGCGGGAGCGGCGGCTGGCGCGTCCGCCGGCGGGGGCGGGGGCGTCGCCCCGGTCGGCTCCGCCGGCGTCGTCGGCATTTCCGGCACGACGAGGCTCGGGTCGAGGCCTGCGGCAGGCGTTGCGGCATTCGGCGTTGCCGGCGCGCTGCCGGCGGCGGGCAGAGCGTCGGCCGGGACGGGCTTGTTGCCGGCAGCGATCAGCTCGAGCAGGAGGCGCGTGCGCAGCGCGATGCCGTTGGGCGTCGCCTGGTCGTCGCTCAGCTGCTGGAACAGGCGCTTGGACTCTGCGAGGTCGCCGGCCTTCCAGGCGGCAAGGCCCATGGTCTCGCGCGCCGCAAAGCGCAGCGGCTCGTTGTCGCCCGACAATTGCTGGACGCGCTCGGCCACGTCCTCGACGCTGCCGGTATCGACGAGGATATAGGCCGCGCGCACCGCCGCCATGTTGCGCAGCGGCTTTGGTGCGCCCGCATCGTCCGAGACGGCATCGAAGGCGGCGATCGCGCCGGGTTTGTCGCCCTTGGCCTCGAGGACGCTCGCCGCGCGCATCCGCGCGAGATCGCGATAGGCGCCGTAGCCCTTGTCGGACAGGGTATTCAGCGCGGCCAGCGCCGCGTCGTTCTGCCCGGCGGAGGCGAGATCGAGCGCCGCCAGATACTCGTCGCCGGAGGCATTGGCGCGGCTGATCGAATACTGCCGCCAGGCGACGTAGCCGGCGGTCGCGACAACGGCGAGGATCGCGAGCGCGATCAGCCAGCGGCCATAGCGGGCCCAGAGAACGCGCGTGCGGTCCTGGCGGATCTCTTCGTTGACCTCGCGAAAGAAACTCTCGTCACTCATTCCGGGCATCACCTTGGCGATGCGGGAGGCCTTGCCGGGCAAGGCTGCCGCATGGAAGCTTTGGCTGGCGTTCTAACGATTTCTGCCGGAAACGAAAGGGCCGGCGGCCAAAGCGGGCTTGATCGCGCCGGCGCGCGGCGGGCGACCGGGGCGATGCGGCGCCGGCGCAATCGGCGGTTCGGCCGTACGCGGGATCGCCAATCCGCCGCGATTGACGATTACGTCAATTGGCCGTAGCCGTGACCTCTGCAAAATGCCAGTCCTTTCGGGAGAGATGCATGTACAAGGCCCCCGTTGCAGATATCGCCTTCGCGCTGACCTCGGTCGCCGGCCTCGGCGACTCCATGCGCGACGGGCGCGTCGGCGACCTGACGCCCGACCTTCTCGACGCCATCCTGGAAGAGGCCGGGCGCTTCGCCTCCGAGGCGATCGCGCCGCTCGGCGCGGTCGGCGACCGCGAGGGCGCGCGGCTGGAGGCGGGCAAGGTCACGACGCCAGCGGGCTGGAAGGCGCTCTATGTCGATTGGGCCGCGGGCGGCTGGAACGCGCTGACGGGGCCGATGTCCCACGGCGGGCAAGGCCTGCCGGTCGCGCTCTCTGCCGCGGTCTTCGAGATGTGGAACGGCGCCTCGATGGGTTTTGCGCTGGCGCCGATGCTGACGGTCGGCGCGGTCGAGGCGATCGCCGCGCACGGCTCCGAGGAATTGAAGCGCCTCTATCTCGAAAAGCTCGTCTCCGGCGAATGGACGGGGACGATGAACCTCACCGAGCCGCAGGCGGGCTCCGACCTCTCGGCCCTCAGCACCCGCGCCGAGCGGCGCGACGACGGCAGCTATCGGATCTTTGGTCAGAAGATCTACATCACCTTCGGCGAGCACGACTTCACCGACAACATCGTCCACCTCGTCCTCGCGCGGCTGCCGGACGCGCCCGCGGGGGTGAAGGGCATCACACTGTTCCTGGTGCCGAAATTTCTGGTCGGGGACGACGGTGCGCTCGGGGCTCGCAATGACGTCACCTGCCATTCCATCGAGCAAAAGCTCGGTATTCACGGCTCGCCGACCTGCACGATGATCTACGGCGACGGCAAGGGCGAGACCGGCGAGACCGGTGCCGTCGGTTGGGTCGTCGGCGAGGAGAACAAGGGCCTCGCCTGCATGTTCACGATGATGAACAATGCGCGCCTGCACGTCGGCACGCAGGGCGTCGGGATTGCCGAGGCCGCGACGCAGCTGGCGCTGGCCTATGCCAGGGACCGCCGGCAAGGCCGCTCCACCCTTTTGGCGCCCAACGCCGAGCCCGCCGGCCGCATGAGCCCGATCGTCGAGCACCCGGACGTCGCCCGCACCCTGTTGACGATGAAGGCGCTGACGCAAGGCGCGCGCGCCATCACCTTCGCCTGCGGCCATGCGATCGACCGCGGGCACGGTGCGGAGGCCGAGGACGTCCGTGCCTGGAAGGAGCGCGCCAACCTTTTGACGCCGATCGCCAAGGCGTTCGCAACCGATGTCGGCGTCGAGGTCGCCTCGCTCGGCATCCAGGTGCATGGCGGCATGGGCTATGTCGAGGAGACCGGTGCGGCGCGGTTGCTGCGGGATGCGCGGATCGCGCCGATCTACGAAGGCACCAACGGCATCCAGGCGATCGACCTCGTGCTGCGCAAGCTGCCGCTGTCCGAGGGCGGTGCGATCGAGGCCTATATCGCCGAGCTGTCCGAGGTGGTGGCTGGGGTGCGCGCCAGCAACGCGCCGGGCTTCGGACGGACGGCCGACGCATTGGAGGCCGCCCTCGTCGACCTCAGCGCGGCGACCGCCTTCCTGCTCCGGGCGATCGCGGGTAAGGAGACGGAGACGGCGCTGGCGGGGGCAACGCCCTTCCTGCGGCTGGCCGGCCTTGCAGCCAGTGCGGCCTATCTCGCCAAGAGTGCGCTCGCCGACGGCAGCCGCGCCGACCGCGTGGCGCTCGCCCGCTTCATGGCTGAGAACCTCCTGCCGGAGACAGCAAGCCTGCGCGTGCAGGTCGTCTCCGGCGCCGAGAGCCTTGCGGCGGCGCGCATCGCCTTGCAGTAGGCCGGCACGGATTTCTTCAGACCCAGCGCTTGGCCCGCGGGCCGAGCACCACAGGAGCCGAGATGAGCGAGTTCATCGAGACCAGTGTCGCCGACGGCGTCCTCATCATCAGGATGAACCGGCCGGCCAAGAAGAACGCCATCGACCGGCCGATGTATACCGCCATGGCCGCAGCGCTGGCGCAGGCCGACGCCGATCCCGCCGTTGCCGCGACCCTTATCTGCGGGGTGCCCGGCGCCTTCTCGGCCGGCAACGACATTGCCGACTTCGTCGCCTTCGCGATGGGCGGCGGCAAGACCGGCGAGGTGGAAAGTTTTTTGCGGGCGCTGGTCGCGTCGCAGAAGCCGCTGGTCGCCGCCGTCGACGGCCTCGCCATTGGCATCGGCACGACGCTCCTGATGCACTGCGACCTCGTCTTCGCCTCCGACCGCTCGCGCTTCCGCACGCCCTTCCTCGACCTCGGCCTGGTGCCGGAGGCCGGGTCGAGCCTGATCGCGCCGATGCTGATGGGCCACCAGCGGGCGTTTGCGCTGCTGGCGATGGGGGCGACCTTCGACGCCGAGGAGGCGCGTGCCGCCAACCTCGTCTACCGCGTGACGGACAGTGCGACGGTCGAAGGCGAGGCGATGGCGGCGGCAGCAGCGCTGGCGGCCAAACCGAAAGAGGCGCTGCGCATCGCCCGCACGTTGATCCGCGGCCCGAAGGAGGCACTGCTCGAGCGCATCGAAGAGGAGATTCGGCACTTCGAGGCGCGGCTGGCCTCCGACGAGGCCCGCGCCGCGTTTCAAGCCTTCATGACACGCTGAGGTCTACGCCCCGGGCATGGCCGGTCGCCAGGCGAGGCGCCCTATTCTCCGGGTTTGGCGACCGGCGGGACTTCCGGCGCACCGTCACCGTCCGCCTTAGCGTTGCGGGCCTCGCGGAAGAAGCCGTAGACCGTCGTCCCGCTGGCGATGATGAAAACGACGGCGATGCCGGCGAACACCCAGCGGCCGGCCGAGAGATAGCGCTCGACCGCGGTGCCGAGGAGATAGGCGCCGCCGCAGTAGACGCCGGACCAGAGCGCGGCGCCGAGCGCGTTGTAGAACGAGAAGCGCCACCACGGCATGTGGGCGGTCCCGGCGAGGAAGCCGCAGAGCTGGCGCAGGATCAGGATGAAGCGCGCGATCAGGACGATCGGCGGCCCGCGCTTCAGGAACCGCGCCTCGATCACCTCGATCCGCGCCCGCGGCAGGCCGACCTTGGCGCCGTAGCGGTAGACGAAGGGCCGGCCATAGCGATAGCCAAGGATATAGCCGACATTGTCGCCGAGCGTGCCGCCGATGAAGGCAGCCAGAAACACCTCGACGATCCCCAGCCGCCCCTGGCTCGCCAGGACGCCCGCCGCGATCAGCAGGCTCTCGCCGGGCACCGGGAGCCCGGAGGATTCGATGAAGATGCCGAGAAAGACGACCACGACGCCGTATTCGGCGAGGAAGTTCATGATCTGGTCGAGCATCTTGGCTTTCGGGGGACGGGGCGGGGTCTTCTAGCAATGCGGCCGTCGGGCTGCAATGCGAGGCGGTGGGTCGCCACTGCGGTCTCAGCGGAGCACGATTTCCGGATGGTCCACCGCGCAGTCGATTTCCAAGCATTGGCATGGGTCCCCGCGCTTTCCGCGAGGATGACGAACTCGAAAGTTGCAGTCTTACCGCTCGAACAGCGCCACGGCCTCGACGTGGTGGGACCAGAGGAACTGGTCGATCGGCGTCACCGAGATGAGCTTGAAGCCGCCGTCGAGGAGGATGCGGGCGTCGCGGGCAAGCGTTGCGGGGTTGCAAGAGACGGCGGCGACGCGCTTGACCTTGGAGAGGACGATCTCGCGGACCTGCGTCTCGGCACCGGCGCGCGGCGGGTCGAAGACGAGGCCGTCGCATTTGTTCAGTTCGCGCGCGGTCACCGGCCGGCGGAACAGGTCGCGGCGCTCGGCGGTGATCTGTTTGAGGCCCGAGACGCCGCGGCGGCCCTGGTCCAGTGCGGCGAGGGCGGCCGCGTCGGTCTCGACGGCCAGCACCGAGCTTTTCGCCGCCAGGCGAAGCGCGAACGTGCCGATGCCGCAGAAGAGGTCGGCGGTCGCCTTGCAGGAGGCGAGGTGGCCAGTGACCAGGGCGGCCATGGCTTCTTCCGCGGAGGCGACGGCCTGGATGAAGGCGCCGGGGGGCGGCGAGACGGCGATGCCGCCGATCGGGATCGTCGGCTTGCGGGTCTCGACGATGATCTCGCCATCGAGCGTCACCCGCGGGAAATCGCGGCGGAGCGAGAAGGCGAGGATCGACTGGCGCATGCTCTCGGTGAGCTTGGCCGTGTCGGACAGCGCGATGTCGAGGCCGGCGGACGTCGCCGTGACGCTCATCCGCATCGGCCGCTTGCGGTCGGCGACGATCAGCGCGAGGCCCTTAAGGTCGGAGAGCCGGGAAGCGATCTCGGGCACCACCACGAGGCAGACGTTGATCTCCGTGACGCGGTTGGTCTGCTGCTCGAAGAAGCCGAAGACGATGTTGTTGCCCTCTCGCATGCCGGAGAACACCGCACGGCGGCGGGTGTTCGGCAGGCACGGGACGAGTTCCTCGACGGTGATCTCGATGTTGCTTCTGGCGAAGGCGTCGACGACGAGGTCACGCTTGAAGGCGCGGTAGAGCGGCTCGCTCGCATGCTGCAGGTCGCAGCCGCCGCAGACGCCAAAATGCGGGCACGGCGGCTCTTGCCGCTCCGGCGAGGCGTCGATGAGCGTGCCGATCGACAGCCGCGCGCCGATGCGCTCGACGGCGATGCGCTCGCCCGGCAGTGCGAAGGGCACGAACAGCGGCTCGCCCGCGGTGCCGTGCGCGAGGCCGTCGCCCTTGGCGCCGAGGCTTTCGATGGTGACCTCGAGGCTCATGCCTTGCGCCCATGCATCAGGAACTCGTGGTTTCCGTCGCCGCCTTCTATCGCCGACGGGATCGGGTCGGACGCTGTCCAGCCGTCCTGCTCGTTCAGCCAGGCGCTGAGCTCGGCGGCGACGGCGGGCGCGGATTCCGGATCGCGGAGCAGGCCGTTCTTGGCGATGGCGAGGCGTCCCGCCTCGAATTGCGGCTTGATCAGGAGGATCGCGTCGGTGCCGGGCTCGGCAAGTTCCAGCGCCGGCGGCAGCGCGAGCTTCATCGAGATGAAGCTGACGTCGCAGACGAGGAGGTCGAACTGGTGGTCGCCGAGATGGTCCTCGTCGAGGTCGCGGGCGTTAAGGCCCTCGATCGAGGTGACGCGCGGATTGCCGGAGATGCGCGGATGGATCTGGCCGTGGCCGACGTCGATGGCGATCACGTGCTCGGCGCCGCGGCGCAGGAGGACCTCGGTGAAGCCGCCGGTGGAAGCGCCGACGTCGAGCGCGGTGCGGCCCTCGACCGCGATGCCGAACGTGTCCAGCGCCGCCTCGAGCTTCAGCCCGGCGCGCGAGACGTAGTCGGCGGCGGGGTCGTCGAGGGTGATCACGCTTTCCGGCGGGACGTTGAGGCTCGGCTTGGTGACGGTGTGCCCGTCGACCTTGACGTGGCCGCGCAGGATCGCGTCGCGCGCCCGGGCGCGGCTCGCGGCAAGTCCGCGATCGCTGACGAGAATGTCGAGCCGGATGCGCGACAGGTGTTGTTCTTCGGTGGAGGCCATCGCTAGCTCATGCGGCCCGCGCCGCGAAATGGCAAGCTGCGAATGATTCCAGTCTGCCGGCTCAGGCCTTCATCACGCGGCTGGCGCTGGTTCCGAGCGCCTTGAACACCGCGTCGACGATACCTGTCTTGTCGAGGCCCGCCTGGCGGATCATCGCATCCGGGGCGGCATGGTCGATGAACGTGTCGGGCATCACCAGCGGCCTGACCTTCAGACCGTGCTCCAGCAGGCCGCGCACCGCGAGGAACTGCAGGACCTGCGTCGCGAAGCCGCCGGTGGCGCCTTCCTCGACGAGGATCAGCACCTCGTGCTCGCGGGCGAGGCGGGAGATGAGGTCGGCGTCGAGGGGCTTGGCGAAGCGGGCATCGGCGACGGTCGTGGACAGGCCGAAAGTCTCGAGTTCCTCGGCCGCGCCAAGGCTGTCGGCGAGACGCGAGCCGAAGGACAGAATGGCGACCTTCGTGCCCTCGACGAGAACCCGGCCCTTGCCGATGGCGAGGGCCTGCCCACGCTCGGGCATCTCGACGCCGGTGCCGTTGCCACGGGGATAGCGGAAGGAGATCGGTCCTTCCTCGTGCACGGCAGCGGTGCGGACCATGTGGCGGAGCTCGGCCTCGTCGGCGGCGGCCATCACCACCATGCCCGGCAGCGGCACCAGGAAGCCGGTGTCGAAGGAGCCGGCATGCGTCGGGCCGTCGGCACCGACGAAGCCGGCGCGGTCGATGGCGAAGCGCACCGGCAGGTGCTGGATCGCGACGTCGTGGACGATCTGATCGTAGGCGCGCTGCAGGAAGGTCGAGTAGATCGCGACGAACGGCTTGTAGCCTTCGGATGCGAGGCCCGCGGCGAAGGTGACGGCGTGCTGCTCGGCGATGCCGACGTCGAAGGTGCGCGTCGGGAAGGCCTCGCCGAAGAGATCGAGGCCGGTGCCGTTTGGCATGGCGGCGTTGATCGCGACGATCTTGTCGTCGTCGCGCGCTTCCTGCACGAGGCTCTCGGCGAAGACGGCGGTGTAGCTCGGCGCGTTCGCCTTGGCTTTCGCTTGCGCGCCGGTGATGACGTCGAACTTCGAGACGCCGTGATACTTGTCGGCCGAGCTCTCGGCGGGGCCGTAGCCCTTGCCCTTCTTGGTCACGACATGGACGAGGATCGGGCCGTTCTTGGCGTCGCGGACGTTCTTCAGAACCGGCAGCAAATGGTCGAGGTCGTGGCCGTCGATTGGGCCTACATAGTAGAAGCCGAGCTCCTCGAACATCGTGCCGCCGGTGAAGAAGGCGCGCGTATATTCCTCGGTCTTCCGGGCACCCTCGCGCATGAAGTCCGGCAGGATTTTCGTCAGGTTCTTCGCCTTGTCGCGCAGGCCCCGATAGGTCTTGCCGGAGACGAGGCGGGCGAGATAGGCGCTCATCGCACCGGTCGGCGGGGCGATCGACATGTCGTTGTCGTTGAGGATGACGATCAGCCGGGCGTCGAGCGCGCCGGCATTGTTCATCGCCTCGTAGGCCATGCCCGCCGACATCGCGCCATCGCCGATCACAGCGACGACGTTGTTGGCACCGCCAGCGAGATCGCGCGCCACGGCCATGCCGAGGCCGGCCGAGATCGAGGTCGAGGAATGGCCTGCGCCGAACGGATCGTAGGCGCTCTCGGTGCGCTTGGCGAAGCCGGAAAGGCTGCCTTCCTGGCGGATGGTGCGCATGCCCTCGCGGCGACCGGTGAGGATCTTGTGCGGATAGGCCTGGTGGCCGACGTCCCAGATGATGCGGTCGTCCGGCGTGTTGAAGACGTAGTGCAGCGCGACCGTCAGCTCGACCACGCCAAGCCCGGCACCGAGATGCCCGCCGGTGCGCGACACCGCGTCGATGAGATCGGTGCGCAGCTCGTCGGCGACCTGGCGCAGGTCGCTTTCCTTCATCGCCCGGAGATCAGCAGGGGACTCGATCCGATCGAGGAGGGGGGTCTCAGGCTGATCTGACACGGAACTCGGCACCTTTCACTGTCCTCGCGGTCCTGAAACCGGACCGGTGGCATCGAAGGCCATGTCTGCACGGCCCTTGTCGCTGTTCTTAGATCGTGTCGAAAGTGACCTCGACAAGGCGTTATGCCCGACAAGGCGCTTTTACGCACCTCTCGCTGCGGAAAATTTGCTCAGGCGCGCCCGAGCTGCCTGCCAGGAGAAGCGAAAGCGCTTCCGCCGGCGCAAGGCATGATCAGGATTTAGGCGGGATCAAGCGGCTCCGTGCCCACCGGCTTGCCGGCGCGCGAGAGCTTAATCTTCTCGACCTTATCCTCGGCGACCGAGAGCAGGCGCTCGCAATGGTTCTTCAGCTTCTCGCCGCGCTCGTAGATGCGGATCGAGATGTCGAGCGGCACGTCGCCGTGCTCGAGATCGGCGACGATTCGCTCCAGCGCCGACAGAGCTTCCTCGAAGCTCATGCGCTTGATGTCCGAATCGTCGGCGGGGACGGTGGTGTCTGCAGCCATGCTGTTCCTTTTACGCGAACTCGGTCAGCCGAGCATCAGGCGTTTCACGTGCGCCGACACCGATTTGCCGAGACCGACGAGATCGTAGCCGCCCTCGAGCAGGCTGACGAGGCGGCCACCGGCATGGCGGTCGGCAATCTCCATCAACTTGCCAGTCGCCCAGTCGAAATCGTCTTCGACGAGTTGCAGCGAGGCCAGCGGGTCGCGGTGGTGCGCGTCGAAGCCGGCCGAGATGATGACGAGTTCCGGCTGGAAGGCGATGAGCCCCGGCAGGACGCGGGTGAGGAAGGCCTCGCGAAACTCATCGCCGCCGTCGCCGGACCGGAGCGGTGCGTTGACGATGTTGCCGGCGCCCACCTCGTCGCGTGCGCCGGTGCCGGGAAACAGCGGCATCTGGTGGGTCGAGGCGTAGAAGACGGAGGGGTCGTCGAAGAAGATCTCCTGCGTGCCGTTGCCGTGGTGCACGTCCCAGTCGACGATCGCCACCCTTTCGAGGCCATGGACGGCTTGGGCGTGGCGGGCGGCGACGGCGGCGGTGTTGAACAGGCAGAAGCCCATCGCCGTTTCGCGCTCGGCATGGTGGCCGGGCGGGCGGGCGGCGACGAAGACGTTCGCGGCCTCGCCGCCGATGACGTCGTCCACGCCGGCGCAGGCAGCGCCGACAGCATGGAGGGCGGCCGAAAAGCTCTTCGGGCTGACCACGGTGTCGCCGTCGATCCTCGCCATGCCCTCTTCCGGAATGGTCTTGGCGACGCGCCGCACGAAGGCCTGCGGGTGGCAGCGGTAGATCGCCTCGAGCGAACCCTCCGGGGCCTCTTGTCGGTCGAGGTGCTGGAAGGCTTCCGCCTCCAACGCCGCCGCGACCGCCTGCATCCGTTCCGGCCGCTCGGGATGGCCGAGCCCGGTCAGGTGCTCGGCGAAGATCGGATGGTGGTAGAGGCGCGTGCTCATGTGCTGCGAGCTAGGGCTGGCGCAGCCGGTTTCCAAGGCCTTGCGCCAAAGAGATCAGCCACGGCCGGTCTGGCCCCGGTGGCGGAGATAATGGTCGGCCAGCGCGCAGGCGACCATCGCCTCGCCGATCGGCACCGCGCGGATGCCGACGCAAGGATCGTGACGGCCCTTGGTCATCACGTCGACCTCCTGCCCGTCGGCGTCGATCGAGCGGCGGGGGGTGAGGATCGAGGATGTCGGCTTTACCGCGAATCGCGCGACGATCGGCTGGCCGGTGGCGATGCCGCCGAGGATGCCGCCGGCATGGTTCGACAGGAATTCCGGCTGGCCGTCGGCGCCGATGCGGATCTCGTCGGCATTCTCCTCGCCGGAGAGCTCGGCGGCGGCAAACCCGTTGCCGATCTCGACGCCCTTCACGGCATTGATCGACATCAGGTTGGAGGCGATGTCCTGATCGAGCTTGGCGTAGAGCGGCGCGCCGAGACCCGCCGGCACGCCTGTCGCGGTGATCTCGACCACCGCGCCGACCGAGGAGCCGCGCTTGCGGATGGCGTCGAGATAGGTCTCCCATTCCTTCGCCGTCTCGGGGTCCGGGCAAAAGAACGGGTTGTTGTCGATCTCCGCATCGTCCCAGCGCGAGCGGTCGATCTCGATCTCGCCGATCCGCACCAGGGCGCCACGCACGGTGACGCCGGGCACCACCAGGCGAGCGAGCGCACCGGCGGCAACGCGCGTCGCGGTCTCGCGTGCCGAGGACCGTCCGCCGCCGCGGAAATCGCGCACGCCGTACTTCATGTCGTAGCTGATGTCGGCATGGCCCGGGCGGTAGCGCTTGGCGATGTCGGAATAGTCCTTCGAGCGCTGGTCGACATTGTCGATCTGCATCGCAATCGGCGTGCCGGTCGAGATCCACTCCCCTTCGCTCGTCCCCGGCACGACGCCGGAGAGGATGCGGACCGCATCCGGCTCCTGCCGCTGCGTGGTGAAGCGCGACTGCCCCGGCCGGCGCTTGTCGAGAAAGGCCTGGATGTCGGCGGTCGAGAAACGCAGGCCCGGCGGGGTCCCGTCGACGACGCAGCCGATCGCCGGCCCATGGCTCTCGCCCCAGGTCGTGACGCGGTAAAGATGTCCGTAACTATTATGCGACATGGAGATTTCCGCGGATGTCGGGAAGGGATCGGCGACTGCGGTTTAAGTCAGGCCGTGGCGTCCGGTCAAATATCGTGTCGGCAGCGACACACAGGCTTTATCGCACGCAAAAGACACAATCGGCCCGAACAGTAAGCTTCCAGAAGATGCGGGCACGTCGCTCGAGGCTTCAGGAGGTGCGCGCGGGCGGGGGCTGTCGTCGTGCCAGGGGTATCAGGGTTTCGAGGGATGGACATGACCAGGAAAATTATTGCGTTCTTTGCCAGCTCCGTCCTCAGCGTCGCGCTGACGATTCCGGCCAAGGCAGAAGAGAAGACCGGCATCGTCGCCGCCATCGATCCCGACGCGTCGCTGCTGACCTTTGCCGACGGCACCACCTATGTCCTCCCCGGCGCGTTCAACTACGCCGCCGTCGAGCCCGGCATGGTCGCTCACGTCATCATCGACGAGGCCGCCTGCGCCTGAGGCTACCGCTCGTTCCGCGCATCGCAACAAGTGGCTGAGCCCTTTCGGGCGTCAGAACCAGTCGATCTCGCCGTCGCGGTATTCCAGGATGAGGTCCTGCGGGATGATGAGATGCGCCGCATCCGCCGGCTGCATCGCACCATAGAGCTTCAGGAACGAGCGCAAGATCCCGCCATGCGCGACGAGGATGGTCGGACCGGACAGCCCGTCGAACACCGGCTTCGCGCGTTCCGCCAGCATGTCGTAGCTCTCGGCTGGCGTCCCCGGCGGGACGAAGGTCCACTTCTTCGTCTCGCGCTCCGAGACGGCCGCCGGGTCGCGAACGGCGACCTCGTCCAGCGTCGATCCCTGCCAATCGCCGAAGTGGAGTTCGATCAGCCGCGCGTCGGTCTCATAGACCTCGGGGTCGAGCCCCAACTCACCGCGGATGATCTGCATCGTCTGGCGCGTGCGCTGCATCGGACTGGCGATGAAGCGGTAGCCGGCGATGTCGCTGCCGAGGAGGCTGGCCAGCCGCTGGCCGTTGCGGGCGGCTTGGCTGCGGCCGAGCGCGTTCAGCGGGATCTCCTCCTGCCCCTGCAGCCGACCTTCGGCGTTCCAGTCGGTCTGGCCATGACGGCAGAGGAAGAGATGCGGCAGGCTCATGCGGCGATCACGGTCATGCGGGAGGAGGGGCCGGATCAGTCCTTGACGACCGAGATGTCCGGCGCATCGACGGCCTTCATGCCAACGGTGTGGTAGCCGGAGTCGACATGGTGGATCTCGCCGGTGACGGCGGTCGACATGTCGGACAGGAGATAGAGTGCGGACTGGCCGACCTCGTCGATCGTCACGGTGCGCTTCAGCGGCGAGTTGTACTCATTCCACTTCAGGATATAGCGGAAGTCGCCGATGCCGGAGGCGGCGAGCGTCTTGATCGGACCGGCGGAAATCGCGTTGACGCGGATCTTCTGCTTGCCGAGGTCGACCGCGAGGTAGCGTACCGATGCCTCGAGGGCCGCCTTGGCGACGCCCATCACGTTATAGTGCGGCATCACCTTCTCTGCGCCGTAATAGGTCAGCGTCAGCATCGAGCCGCCATCGCTCATCAGCTTCTCGGCGCGCTGCGCGACGGCCGTGAAGGAGTAGACCGAGATCAGCATCGTCTTGGTGAAGTTGCCCTCGGACGTGTCGACGTAGCGGCCGGTCAGTTCGTCCTTGTCGGAGAAGCCGATGGCGTGGACGAGAAAGTCGATCTTTCCCCACTTTTCCTCGATCCCAGCGAACACCGCGTCGATCGTCGCCCCGTCGGCGACGTCGCAATGGCCCGCGACAAAGGCGCTGAGTTCGGCGGCCAGCGGCTCGACCCGCTTCTTCAGGGCGTCGCCCTGGTAGGTGAGGGCGATCTCGGCGCCCTGGTCGGCCAGCGCCTTGGCAATGCCCCAGGCGATCGATCGGTTGTTGGCGACGCCCATGATGAGGCCACGCTTGCCTGCCATCAATCCGCCTGCGGCGGCGCCGTTCGATACTGCCATGTCGTCCATCCCTAACCCGGTGCCCCGGCAGTGCCGGCGCGGCGGCGGGTATGGCATAGCATCGGCCCGCCTTCAAGTTGACCGCCGCCGGCCTGTCCCTTGTCCCGCCCCAATGGCAGCACGCAGCGGCCGTCTGGCGTCCTACTCGTCCGCGGGTTTTGCCGCGAAGAAGGCGGCGAGCTGTTCGTCTTTTTCTGCCGGCAGGACGATCCGCACGGTCACCAGAATGTCGCCCCGCTCGCCGCTGACCTTGGTCAGGCCCTTGCCCTTGAGGCGAAGCGTCTTGCCGGAATTCGTCCAGGCCGGAAGCGACAGCGAGATCCGCCCGTCCAGCGTCTCCACCGGCACCTTGCCGCCGAGCACGGCGGTGCGGATAGGCACGGGGAGGTCGAGCTTCAAATCGCGGCCATCGACCTCGAAGCGCCGGTGCGGCACGAAATCAATGGTGATCAGCGCGTCGCCGGCCGGGGCGCCATTGCCGAAGCCGGGCTGGCCCTGGCCGCGCAGGCGGATGGTCTGGCCGTTCTCGACGCCATGCGGGAGCTTGATGGCGAGATGCTTGCCGGACGGGAAGATCGCCTCGACCTTCTCCTCTGCGACGATGTCCTCCAGCCGGACCTTCAGGTTGGCGCGGATGTCCTCGCCCTTGGCGGCCGCCTGCCGCGCCCCTGTGAAGCCCGGCCGCGCGCCGCCGCGGGCCTGAGCGCCACGGCCGCCGAAGGCCTGCTCGAAGAAGTCGCCGAAAATGCTGTCGGCCTCGCCGCCGCCCGAACGGAAATCGAACGACTGGCCGCCGCCGGCATTGCCGAACGGGCTGCCGCCACCGCCGCCGGGAAAGCCCTGGAACTTCGGCTTGCCGTCATTGTCGATCTCCCCGCGGTCGAACTGGGCGCGCTTCTCCTTGTCGCCGAGGATCTCGTAGGCTTGGTTCGCCTCGTTGAAGCGCACGCCAGCGGTCGGATCCGAAGTGTTCGAGTCGGGATGATACTTCTTGGCAAGCTTGCGGAAGGCGCTCTTGATTTCCTTCTCGCTGGCCGTTTTGGCGACGCCAAGGATGGCGTAGGGGTCACGCATGGTTTCGATCCTGGCGGAGTCCGGGGAGCCGAAAGCTCCACGTTACGAGGGCGGCGGCGCCTCGCGAGAAGCTGCCAGCCGAGATGGCGGTGAAAGAAGAACGGCCATTAATATGGCCCTTGCGCCCCTATATGGCCACTGCGCGTCCCGATTTAAGGGCCGCACGCCGCCAGCGGGTCATCAGGAGCCTTCGTTGAACCTTGTCAACGTCCACTCGCCCTGGCCCTTGGTGCAAGCCTCGCCATTGTAGAGCGCGACGCCGTCGAAGCGCTGGCGCGAGGTCTGGAACTGGCGGCAGATCACGTCGCCCGCCCGCACTTCCTTGATCGCGGTAATGACGCCGGTGGCGCCGGTGTCGGTGTTGGCCCAGGCGGTCGGCTGCTCGGCGGCCGCGTGCAGGTCCGCCGCCGAGACGGCATTGCGTACCATGTTGCGGTCGGAGGTCTGGTCGGGCGCCTCGGCCGGGGTCGCCGGCTTGGCGGGGGCGATGGAGTTGGTGACGATGCTGCGGTCGACCATCTCCTCCATGCCGCCGCCGGACACGACGCAGCCGGAGAGCGGCGAAATCGCGAGGCAGATCAGGAAGGGGACTTTGATCAGCTGCATTGCGGTCGTATGTCTCGCAGGCCCGGGTCTTGATCGGCGGTGGGCGGAAGACGCAAGGGAGCCCGACACCACTATGACCAATGAAAGTTTAACCCTTGGTGAAACTGTCGTCGGCGACGATCCTTTCGATCTGTTCGCCAGCTGGCTGAAGGAGGCCGAGGCCACCGAGCCGAACGACCCGAACGCCTTGGCGCTCGCGAGCGTCGATAGCGCCGGCCTTCCGGATGTGCGGATGGTCCTGCTCAAGGGTTTCGACGCCCGTGGCTTCGTCTTCTACACGAATTTCGAGAGCGCGAAAGGCCGCGAAATCCTCGCCAGCGGCAAGGCGGCGATGGGGTTCCACTGGAAGTCGCTGCGCCGGCAGGTCCGCGTCCGCGGGGCGATCGAGGTGGTTACCGATGCCGACGCCGACGCCTATTTCGCCTCACGCGCCCGCCAGAGCCGGCTCGGCGCAATCGCTTCCGCGCAGTCGCGCCCGCTGGAAAGCCGGCAGGTGCTGATCGACCGCGTCGCCGAACTGGACGCCGAGTTCCCCGGCGACGTCCCGCGTCCGCCCAACTGGTCGGGCATTCGCGTGGTCCCGAGCGAGATCGAGTTCTGGAAGGACGGCGAATTCCGCCTGCACGACCGTATCCAGTTCAGCCGCGTGACGCCGGATGCAGGCTGGTCTCGCACGCGGCTCTATCCGTAAGGGCACGACAGCCGGCGGGAGGGCCTCGGCCGTCCCGCCCTTGTGGCGTTTTGCCCGGCGTAGCCAAGGTCAGGCCTCGGTGCCGCCGACGGTGATCTGGTCCATCCGGAGGTGCGGCTGGCCGACGCCCACGGGCACGCCCTGGCCGGCCTTGCCGCACATGCCGATGCCGGTGTCGAGGGCGAGGTCGTTGCCGATCATCGAGACGCGGTGCATCGCCTCCGGGCCGTTGCCGATCAGCATGGCGCCCTTCAGCGCCTCACCGACCTTGCCGTTGTGGATGCGGTAGGCCTCGGTGCAGCCGAAGACGAACTTGCCGGAGGTGATGTCGACCTGCCCGCCGCCGAAGGAGACGGCGTAGATGCCGTCCTTGACCGAGGCGATGATCTCCTCCGGCGTCTTGTCGCCGGCGAGCATCATCGTATTGGTCATGCGGGGCATCGGCACATGCGCGTAGGACTGCCGGCGGCCGTTGCCGGTGGCGGCCATGCCCATCAGCCGGGCGTTCTGGCGGTCCTGCATGTAGGCGACGAGCTTGCCGTCCTCGATCAGCACGGTGCGGTTGGTCGGCGTGCCCTCGTCGTCGATGGTGAGGGATCCGCGCTTCTCGGCAATGGTGCCGTCGTCGACGACGGTGACGCCCCTGGCGGCGACCTGCTGGCCGAGGAGGCCGGAGAAGGCCGAGGTCTTCTTGCGGTTGAAGTCGCCTTCGAGGCCATGCCCGACCGCCTCGTGCAGCATGACACCGGGCCAGCCGGCGCCGAGCACGATGTCGAAGGCGCCGGCCGGGGCCGGCACCGCGTCGAGATTGACCATCGCCTGGCGCAGCGCCTCGTCGGCGATGTGCTGCCAGCGCGCGGTCACGAGGAATTCGCCGAAGCCGGTGCGCCCGCCGGCACCGAAGGAACCGGTCTCCTGGCGGTCGTCGCGGCCGGCGACGACGGAGACGTTGATGCGCACCAGCGGCCGGATGTCGCGCACCAGCTGGCCGTCCGCGCGCAGGATCTCGACGTTCTGCCATTGCGAGCCGAGCGTCACCGAGACCTGGCGGACCGCTTCGCCCTTGCTTCGGAGATAGGCGTCGATCTCCTGCAGCAGACGGACCTTCGCCTCGAAGCCGGGGGAGGGGATCGGGTTCTCGTCGCCGTAGAGCTTCTGGTTGGTGCGCGGCGGGGCGTCGGCGTAGACACCGACATGGCCGGTCTTCACCGCCGACACCGCGGCGGCCGCACGCCCAAGGGCGGCCTCCGACAGATCGCCGGCATGAGCGTAGCCGACAGCCTCGCCCGAGACGACGCGCAGGCCAAAACCTTGCTCGGTGTTGAAATTTCCTTGCTTCAGCCGGCCATTGTCGAAGGACAGCGACTCGGACTCGCGGTATTCGAGGAACAGCTCGCCGTCGTCCGCCCCCGCCAGCACGTCGCCGAGGATGCGGTCGATCCCGGCGCGGGAGATGTCGAAGCGCTCGATCAGCGATGCGGTCATGGAAGCCGTCCGTTTTCGGTTGTCATCGCCCCCGACATAAGCGTCGCGGGCCATGGTTCCAATGCGCGCCGCGCGTTTCCCGCAGCGATGGCTCGGGGGCGGCCGGCTTTACGGAAGCGCCTTGAAGCCCTCGCCGAAACCGTTGAGGTCGACGGGAATGCCGATGCCCTCTTCCGGGGTCTGGAAGACGATGAAGGTCGCGCTCATCCCCTTGCTCAGCGTGTCCAGCAGCGTGTCGACGAGGATCACCTCGGCATAGCAGCCGTCGGAGAAGCAGCGCACGAATTGGGCGCGGCCGATGTCCTTCCCGTCGACATAGAGGCCGAGCCCGTTCGGCAGCAGGATGCCGAGCGGCGCCAGAATGCGCAGGATCCGCGCCTTCTGGTCGGCGGTCTTCAGGGCGACCACGGAGAGGCCGACCTCGGGCCGATCCTCGGCGACGACGTTCTGCAGCAGCGCGCACTGGTCGCTCGGCGCGCCGGCCGGCTTGTCGCAGACCACCGCCCAGGCGCCATGCTGCGATTTCACCGCGCCGCTTGCGCCAGCCTGCGCCAGCGCGCCGGGCACCGATCCGGCCAGCGCCGACACAAGGACGCAGGCGCCGAGAACGGTCTTCAGTCTCATGGTCATGATCTCATCCGAATCAGCATCACCGCGATCTTGCGACAAATATGGACAACAGAAGGTTACCGCCCTGCAGATCGTCGCATAGGCCGGGGCGTGATGTCACCGACCCCGGACCACCGAATTTTTACCGCGGGGCAAATTCCCGGTGGACTGCCCTGCCGGCCCGATTGCGGCGGAATTGCCGCAGGCCGCGCCGCTGCCTTGCGAAAATGTCGCAAGGCCCGGCTAGTTTGGAAATGTTGCAGAAAAGGCGTTTTCGTGGTTTGAACCTGACGGGCATCCGGCTAGAAGCGGCGAGGCAATCTAGGCTGGATTGGCGCGGCTCCGCTGCAGATTTGACGATGACGGGATCGCCAAGGCCGACGTGTCCGCGCAAGGGAGAGCATTAGTGAAAAGAACGATCATCTCGGCAGCGGCGTTGTTGGCGACCAGTCTGGGCGCCGCCGCGCAGGATGCGCAGCATCCCGGCCAGCCCCACAACTGGGGCATCAACCTGCAGGAGGCGCTGTCGCCGGTCGAGCGCAGCATCCACTGGTTCAGCACCTACACGCTCTTCTTCATCATCCCGATCACCATCCTGGTCGCCGTGCTGCTCGCCTGGGTCGCCTATCGCTACAGCGAGCGCCGCAACCCGGTGGCCTCGCGCACCAGCCACAACACCCTGATCGAGGTGGTCTGGACGGTGGCGCCGGTGCTGATCCTGCTCTGCCTCGCGATCCCGTCCTTCCAGCTCTTGACCGAACAGTACAACCCGCCGCGCGACCCCGAGCTGACGATCAAGGCTACCGGTTACCAATGGTACTGGGGTTATGAGTACCAGCCGGTCGTTGCCGCTGCTGCCGCGCCTGCCGCTGCCGGTGAGGCTGCGCCGGTCGCCGAGCCGGTCGCCTTCGAGTCCTACATGATGCAGGAGGCCGATCGTCCGGGCTCCGGCAAGGAAGACATGAACCAATACCCGCGGTTGCTGACCGTCGACAACGAGCTCGTCGTGCCGGTCGATACTGTGATCCGCGTCCTCGCCACCTCGGGCGACGTGATCCACTCGTTCGCGCTGCCGTCGATGGGCGTCAAGGTTGACGCCGTGCCGGGCCGCAACAACGAATATTGGTTCGAAGCGCTGAAGGAAGGCATTTTCTACGGCCAGTGCTCCGAGCTCTGCGGCCGCGATCACGCCTACATGCCGATCTCGCTGCGTGTCGTCTCGAAGGAACAGTTCGCCACTTGGTTGGCAGCTGCCGCGAGCGATGTCGGCGAGGCCAACAAGGCGCTGACCGCTTCCATCCAGTCCGCAGGCACCGTTTCGGTCGCCGGTCGCTAAGATAGGCTTCTAGGAGAACTCCATGGCGCACGACGCTGCCCACGATGCCCATCACGATCACCGGCCGACCGGCTGGACGCGCTGGGTCTACTCGACCAACCACAAGGACATCGGGACCCTCTACCTGATCTTCGCCATCGTCTCCGGCATCATCGGGGGTGCCCTGTCGATTGCGATGCGCATGGAGCTGCAGGAGCCTGGCGTCCAGATTTTCGGCGATCCGGCGGTCTACAACGTCTTCGTCACCGGCCACGGCCTGATCATGATCTTCTTCACGGTCATGCCGGCGCTGATCGGTGGTTTCGCCAACTGGATGGTGCCGATCATGATCGGCGCGCCGGACATGGCGTTCCCGCGCCTCAACAATATCTCGTTCTGGCTGCTCGTCCCGGCGCTGCTGCTGCTCGTGCTGTCGATGTTCGTCGAGGGTGCGCCTGGCTCGAACGGCGCCGGCACCGGTTGGACGATGTATCCGCCGCTCTCGACCACCGGTCACCCAGGTCCCGCGGTCGATCTCGCGATCTTCGCGCTGCACATCGCTGGCGCGTCCTCGATCCTCGGCGCGATCAACTTCATCACCACCATCCTCAACATGCGCGCCCCCGGCATGACGCTGCACAAGATGCCGCTGTTCGCCTGGGCCGTGCTCGTCACCGCCTTCCTGCTGCTCCTGTCGCTGCCCGTGCTCGCCGGCGCCATCACCATGATGCTGACCGACCGTAACTTCGGCACGACCTTTTTCACCGCGGCCGGCGGCGGCGATCCGATCCTCTACCAGCACCTGTTCTGGTTCTTCGGTCATCCCGAGGTGTACATCCTGATCCTGCCCGGCTTCGGCATCGTCAGCCATGTCATCTCGACCTTCTCGAAGAAGCCGATCTTCGGCTACCTGGGCATGGCCTATGCCATGGTCGCGATCGGCGTCGTCGGCTTCGTCGTGTGGGCCCACCACATGTACACCACGGGCCTGTCGCTCAACACGCAGCGCTACTTCGTCTTCGCCACGATGGTGATCGCGGTGCCGACCGGCATCAAGATCTTCTCCTGGATCGCGACGATGTGGGGCGGGTCGATCTCGTTCAAGACGCCGATGCTCTGGGCGATCGGCTTCATCTTCCTGTTCACGCTGGGTGGCGTGACCGGCGTGAAGCTCGCCAATGCCGGCATGGACCGGGTGCTGCACGACACCTATTACGTTGTCGCCCACTTCCACTACGTGCTGTCGCTCGGCGCGGTCTTCGCCATCTTCGCGGGCTGGTACTACTGGTTCCCGAAGATGACCGGCTACATGTACAACGAGACCATCGGCAAGCTGCACTTCTACGTCACCTTCGTCGGCGTGAACCTCGTCTTCTTCCCGCAGCACTTCCTGGGCGCCCAGGGCATGCCCCGCCGCTACGTAGACTATCCCGACGCGTTCGCCGGCTGGAACTACGTTTCCTCGATGGGCTCCTACCTCTCGGGCTTCGCCGTCCTGATCTTCCTCTACGGGATCTACGAGGCCTTCTCGAAGAAGCGCGTCGCCGGCAACAATCCCTGGGGTGAGGGCGCCACCACGCTCGAATGGCAGCTCACCTCGCCGCCGCCGTTCCACCAGTGGGAACAGCTGCCGCGCATTCGGTAAGCGCTCGGCTTCGATCCAAGACGATCCCGGCCTAGTCGCCGGGATCGTTGCATGAACAGACGTGGGCCGCTTGCCGGCCCGGCATCTTCCGCCACTGGCGCGGCCGGCTGATCAAGCCGCAGATGCACAGGCCCGAGGATCATCTTGACGCTGCTCAACACAGACATCGCCCCCGCCTTCGTTGCCCGTGACGGCATCAGCCTGGCGGAACCGCGCGACTTCTTCGCCCTCCTGAAGCCGCGTGTCATGTCGCTGGTGGTGCTGACGGCGATCACCGGTCTCCTGATGGCCCCGGGCGATATCGATCCGGCGTTGGCAGTGATCGCCATCCTGTCGATCGCGCTCGGCGCAGGCGCCTCCGGTGCCCTCAACATGTGGTACGACGCCGACATCGACGCGATCATGGCGCGGACCGCGAAGCGCCCGGTTCCGGCCGGCCGCATCTTGCCGGGCACGGCGGCGGCTTTCGGCATGGCGCTGTCGCTGCTGTCGGTCATGACGCTCGGCCTTGCCACCAACTGGTTCTCGGCGGCCTTCCTCGCCTTCACCATATTCTTCTACGCCGTCGTCTACACGATGGGCCTGAAGCGCTCGACGCCGCAGAACATCGTCATCGGCGGCGCCGCCGGCGCCTTCCCACCGATGATCGGCTGGGCCTGCGTCACCGGCGGCATCTCGCTGGAAAGCGTCGTCCTGTTCCTCATCATCTTCCTCTGGACGCCGCCGCACTTCTGGGCGCTCGCCATGTTCAAGATGAAGGACTACGGCGCCGCCGGCGTGCCGATGCTGCCCAACGTCTCCGGCGAGGCGACGACGCGCATGCATATCCTCGTCTACTCGCTGATCCTGGTGCCGGTCGGCGTGTTGCCGTTCGCGCTCGGCTTTGCCGGTCCGGTCTACGGCGCGGTCTCGGTGCTTCTCGGCGCCAACTTCCTGTGGCTCGCCGTCAAGACTTTCCGCATGGCGGATGCCGATCCGAAAATGCTGCCGGCCAAGCGGCTGTTCGCCTTCTCGATCTTCTACCTCTTTGCCCTCTTTCTTGTGCTGATCGGCGAAGCCTCCGTGGCACGCCTCGGCCTGATCGGAGCCTGAGATGAGCGAAGAGCGGGTCACCCTCACCGAGCGGGAACAGCGCGCGCGGCGCCAGCGCTCGATCGCGATCGGCGTGTTTCTCGTGGTGCTCGTCGGCGTGTTCTACGTCGTCACCATCGCGAAGATGGGCTGACGCCATGGCCACCGAGAGCCCCACCCCGCGCAACCGCAGCCGTGACAGGACGGTCGCCATCGCCTGTCTCGCCTTCGCCTTCGGCATGGTCGGCGCGGCCTATGCCTCGGTGCCGCTCTACCGCATGTTCTGCCAGATCACCGGCTATGGCGGCACCACGCAGCGGGCCGAGACCGCGCCAAGCCGCGTGCTCGACAGCGTCGTGACGGTGCGCTTTGATTCGAACGCGTCGCCGGACGTTCCCTGGGCCTTCCAGCCGACCGAACGCGAGATGAAGGTCCGCCTCGGCGAGGTCCGGCAGACCAGCTACCGCGTCAAGAACCTGTCGAACCAGCGCGTCACCGCGCAGGCGACCTATGGCGTGACGCCCGATACCGCCGGCAGCTATTTCAACAAGTTGCAGTGCTTCTGCTTCTCGGACCAGACGTTGGAGCCGGGCGAGACGAAAGACATGCCGATCATCTTCTTCGTCGATCCCGCGATGATCGACTCCGAGGAGATGCGCGATCTTCCGCCGATCACCTTGTCCTACACCTTCTTCAAGGCGGCGGACGAGAAGCCGGTGGCGGCAGCGGGCGCCGAGGCGGGGCAGCCCGCCGCGAACAAACTATAGACGGTGGGCTGCCGCAGGGCAGCACGTCGACAAACTAGAGCAGGCCGTCGTTCTGGGTTACACAGGACATCGGGACCGAGGGCAGGGAATCGGGGATACAGATATGGCCGACACTCACGGCAAACAGCATGACTACCACATCATCGACCCCAGCCCGTGGCCGTTCATGGCGTCGATGGGCTCCCTGGTGATGTTCTTCGGTGCGGTGGCATGGATGCGCCATCTCGCCGAGCAGCAGATGGTGATGTTCGGAATCGACTTCGCCACGCCCTGGATCTTCTTCCTCGGCCTCGCGGTTATCCTCTACGTCATGTACGCTTGGTGGTCTGACACCATCAAGGAAGGCCAGGAAGGCGCGCACACCAAGGTCGTGTCGCTGCACCTTCGCTACGGCATGATCATGTTCATCGCCTCCGAGGTGATGTTCTTCGTCGCCTGGTTCTGGGCCTTCTTCGATGCCAGCCTCTTCCCGAACGAGGCGATCCAGGCCGCGCGTGTCGAGGCGCTGGGCGGGCAATGGCCGCCGGTCGGCATCGAGGTTCTCGATCCGCTGCACCTGCCGCTGTTCAACACCGTGACGCTGCTGCTCTCGGGCACGACCGTGACCTGGGCTCACCACGCGCTGCTGCACAACGACCGCAAGGGCCTGCTCACCGGCCTGACGCTCACCGTCGTGCTCGGCCTGATCTTCTCCTACGTCCAGTATTACGAATACGCCCACGCGCCCTTCGCTTTCTCCGGCTCGATCTACGGCTCGACCTTCTTCATGGCGACCGGTTTCCATGGCTTCCATGTCGTCGTCGGCACGATCTTCCTGCTGGTCTGCCTGATCCGCGCCGCCAAGCACCAGTTCACCCCGGAGAAGCACTTCGGCTTCGAGGCGGCCGCATGGTACTGGCATTTCGTCGACGTCGTCTGGCTCTTCCTCTTCTTCTCCATCTACGTCTGGGGAAGCTGGGGCGCCGTGCTCCACGCCGAATAACTCCGCGCCTGGCCATTTGGCCCGGCAAGGGTAGAGTTGGGAAAAGGCGGCGCACGGGGTGGCCGCCTTTTTTCGTTGGAGGCCGCGCGACCAGAGGGTTGGCGCCGCCGGAACAAGGATTGGCGCCATGCTAGACGATTTCGCGATGCATGCGCCGGTCGACGCGGCGAAGTCGGCGATGCGCGGACGCTGTCCGCAGTGCGGGCAAGGAAAGCTGTTCGACGGCTATCTCAAGCTCGCGCCCGCCTGCTCGGCCTGCGGCCTCGACTATGCCTTCATCGACGCCGGCGACGGGCCGGCGGTTTTCGTCATTCTCCTGATCGGATTTGTGGTCGTCGGCCTCGCGCTGTTCGTCGAGGTCTCCTACAGCCCGCCGCTCTGGGTGCATCTACTCGTCTGGCTGCCGCTGACGCTGGCGCTCTGCCTGCCTCTGCTGCGCCTTCTCAAGGGTCTGATGATTGGCCTGCAATACCGCAACCGCGCCGCCGAGGGCCGGCTCGGGGACGGGGACGGAGCCTGACATGAGCATTTCCGACGCACCGCGGCCGACCTCCGGGCCGCGCTTTTGGATCGGCCTCGTCATCTCTCTCGCCGCCATCGTGCTGCTCTGCGGCCTCGGGGCCTGGCAGCTGCAGCGCCTCGCCTGGAAGGAGACGCTGATCCAGCAGATCGACGAGCGCGTCCACTCCGCGCCGGCGCCGCTGGAGGAGATCGAGCAGATCTACGACAGCACTGCGGATGTCGAATACCGTCCCGTCGACGTCTCCGGCCGCTTCCAGCCCGGCGGCGAGCGCTTCTTCTTCACCACCTTCAACGGCGACAGCGGCTGGAACGTCTATGTGCCGCTGGAGCTGTCGGACGGCCGCCGGCTGTTCGTCAACCGCGGATTCGTGCCCTATGACCTGAAGGACCCGGCCACCCGACCGCCGCTGCCGCAAGGCGACGTCGAGTTCACCGGCCTCGCCCGCAATCCCCTGTCGGAGAAGCCGGACAGCTGGCTGCCCGACAACAACCCGCAGCAGAACGCCTTCTTCTGGCGCAACATGCCGGAGATGGCGGCGGGGCTGCCGCCCGGCGGCGCACTGCTGCCGTTCTTCGTCGACCATGGTCCGACACCGAAAGAGGCGGGCTATCCTGTCGGCGGCACGACGATCGTCGAAATCCCCAACAACCACCTGCAATACGCCTTCACCTGGTTCGGCCTGGCGCTGGTGCTGGCGGGTATGCTTGGGGCCTTCCTCTGGAAATTGGCCCGGCGCGGCCGGGGCGCGGTCGCACCACAGCGCGCCGGATCCCGCGTCAAGGGTTGACAGAGGGGGGCGCCATCCCTTCATTCGCGACAGAGCGATGCCGGGCATCTCGTGCCGGCCGCGAACGGAGAGCGCCTTGCTCCAGACCCTTGCCAAGCCCGATCTGACCATCCGCCTCTGCGAGCCGCGGGGCTTCTGCGCCGGCGTCGACCGGGCGATCCAGATCGTCGTGCTCGCGCTGAAGAAATACGGCGCCCCGGTCTATGTGCGCCACGAGATCGTGCACAACCGCTACGTCGTCGAGGGGCTGGAGACGCTCGGCGCGGTGTTCGTCAAGGAACTCGCCAACGTTCCCGACGACGGCCAGCCGGTGGTGTTCTCGGCGCATGGCGTGCCGAAGTCGGTGCCGGCCGAGGCGGCCTCGCGCGAACTCCTCTACCTCGACGCGACCTGTCCGCTGGTCTCGAAGGTGCACAAGCAGGCGATGCTGCATGTCCGCCGCGGCCGCCACGTGCTCTTGATCGGCCACAAGGGGCACCCGGAAGTGATCGGCACCATGGGGCAGCTCGCGCCCGGCGAGGTGACGCTGGTCGAGACGGTGGAGGATGTGGCGCGCCTGTCGCCCGCTGATCCCGCGGCGCTCGGCTTCGTGACGCAGACGACGCTGTCGGTCGACGATACCGCCGGCATCATCGCGGCGCTGAACGAGCGCTTCCCGGAGATGACGGCGCCGTCGTCGGAATCCATCTGCTACGCCACCACCAACCGGCAGGAAGCGGTGAAGGCCGCAGCCCCCGGAGCGGACGTGTTCCTGATCGTCGGCGCGCCGAACTCGTCGAACTCGATGCGGCTGGTGGAAGTCGCGACGCGGGCCGGCGCGATGGCGGGGCGCCTGGTCCAGCGCGCTACGGACATCCCTTGGGAGATCATCGGCGAGGGCGCGACCATTGCGATGTCCGCCGGTGCCTCGGCGCCGGAGATCGTCGTTGACGAGATCATCGACGCGTTTCGCGAGCGCTTCGAGGTACGGATCGAGCTGGTGCGCACCGCCGAAGAGAACGAGAATTTCCCGGTGATGCGGAGCTTGCGCGACACGCCGCTGACCGCGGCCGACATGGCCTTCGTCAACGGCGCCAACCGCCCGCTCGCCCCCGCCGGGGCGCTGAGCGAGGAAGCCTGAGCCATGGCCGTCTACACCGATGTCAGCGAGCCCGAACTCGCCGCTTTCCTCGCGCCGTACGGGCTCGGCGCGCTGCTCAGCTACAAGGGCATCGCCGAGGGCGTCGAGAACTCGAACTTCCTGGTCCGCACCGAGACCGGCACCTTCATCCTGACGCTCTACGAGAAGCGCGTGGACAAGGGCGACTTGCCCTTCTTCATTGGGCTGATGGAGCATCTGGCGGCGCGGGGCCTTTCCTGTCCGCTGCCGGTGGAGACGAAGACCGGCGAGCGTCTCGGCGAGCTGGCGGGCCGTCCGGCCGCGGTCTTCACCTTTCTCGAGGGCATGTGGACCCGGCGGCCGAACGCCGGCCAGTGCCGCGAGGTCGGCGCCGCGCTGGCGGGGATGCACCGGAATGCCGCGGACTTCGGCCTGAAGCGCCCCAACGCCCTGTCGGTCGGCGCCTGGCGGCCGCTGGCGGAGGCCTGCGGACCGGATGCCGATACCGTCGAGCTCGGCTTGGCCGCCGAGATCGCTGGCGATCTCGCCCGGCTCGAGGCGGCATGGCCGACGCACCTGCCGACCGGCGTCATCCACGCCGATCTCTTCCAGGACAACGTCTTCTTCCTCGGCGGCAAGCTGTCGGGGCTCATCGACTTCTACTTCGCCTGCAACGACATCCTCGCCTACGACCTCGCCATCTGCCTCTGCGCCTGGTGCTTCGAGCAGGACGGGGCCTTCAACGTCACCAAGGGCAAGGCGATGATCGAGGGCTACCAGTCGGTGCGTCCGCTCTCAGCCGACGAGATCGCGGCGCTGCCGCTGCTGGCGCAAGGCGCGGCGATGCGCTTCCTGCTGACCCGGCTCTACGACTGGCTAAACGTGCCGGACGATTCCTTCGTTACCAAGAAGGATCCGCGCGAATACCTGCGCAAGCTGCGCTTCCACCGCGGCGTCTCCAGCGCCGCCGATTACGGCCTCACACTCGATAAGGTCCCGGCATGAGCGAAGAGCGCGTCACCATCTTCACCGACGGCGCCTGCTCGGGCAATCCGGGGCCCGGCGGCTGGGGGGCGATCCTGCGCTTCGGCGGCACCGACAAGGAGCTGTCCGGCGGCGAGGCGATGACCACCAACAACCGCATGGAGCTGCTCGCCGCCATCGAGGCGCTGAACGCGCTGAAGCGCCCGGTGCCGGTCGACCTCCACTCGGACTCGCAGTATCTGCGCGATGGCATCACCAAGTGGATCCACGGCTGGAAGCGCAATGGCTGGAAGACCGCCGACAAGAAGCCGGTGAAGAACGCCGAGCTCTGGCAGGCGCTCGATGCTGCCCGGACCGTGCACGACGTCACCTTCCACTGGGTGAAGGGCCATGCCGGCCACCCCGAGAACGAACGCTGCGACGAACTCGCGCGGCTGGCGCTCGCACCGTTCAAGAAAAAGCCGGCGTTTCCGCCGGCTCCTCGATAAACAGCGACAGGCCCTTGATTCAAAGCTGCTCGAGCATCGCACCGGCGGTCGACTTGTCGGCCTGGCCCGGTGAATCCTCGACGTTCAGCGACTTCACGACGCCGTCCTCGACCAGCATGGAATAGCGCTTCGAGCGTACGCCGAGGCCGGCGACGGCGAGGTCGGCGTCGAGGCCGACGGCCTTGGTGAACTCGGCATTGCCGTCGGCGAGGAAGAGGATCTTGCCGTCGGCCTCGTTCGCCTTGGACCAGGCGTTCATCACGAACACGTCGTTCACCGCGACGACGGCGATGGTGTCGACGCCCTTGGCGCGCAGCTCGTCGTTGAGCTCGAGATAGCCGGGCAGGTGGTTCATGCTGCAGGTCGGCGTAAAGGCGCCGGGCACCGCGAACAGCACTACCTTCTTGCCGTCGAAGATCTCGGACGTCGTGATGTTGGTCGGGCCGTCCTCGGTCCGGGTCTTCAGCGTGGCATTGGGCAGTTTCTCGCCGATGGTGATGGTCATGTCAGTCCCCGCTGTGGCGGCCGATGCCGCGAAAAGAACGATGCGCCGCCGTAGATAGCAGTCACGGCAAGGGAGTCGAGCCGTCCGGCGATGTGGAGACCTTGAGCTCCCGCACCTCGGTCGAGGCGCGGCCCTCGGTCAGGACGGCATCGACGGTGAGGCCCTCTGGCGGGAGCTGCCGCGGCCGCGACAGGACGGGCAGGCTAAGGCGTGTGCCGGCGCCCTCCGCGGCGCGCACCTCCGGTGGCCCGAAGGACCAGCCGCGCGGGCCGGCGACGAAGAGATCCGAGGTCGCCGGGTCGAGCGGAGCAGCGGTGACGACGAGAAGGTGCGTGCCATCCGCCGTCAGCCGGGCGCCGACAATGCCGGTTCCCGGCTCGCTCGCCGGCGGGAGTGCGGCGAAGGCTTCGGCCACCGCACGGCCTGCCGCCGACGCCCCAACTGCCTGTGACATGACACTGGCGGGGACGCCGAGCGCCAGTTCCGCCTGGACGGGGATGCAGATCTTCTCGCAGACTCCCAGCATGATCTTCAGGCGGATGTCCGTCGCCTCGCCGGGGGCCGTCTGCGGCACGACGAAGGTGACGGCCATGTCGCCGGAATAGCCGTTCGATAGTCCATAGCCGTCGCTGAAGCGGTGTGGCGCCGGGAAGCCGATCCGCGCCGGCCCGGTGTTGCGGCTCCCGGAGAAATCGAAGCTCGGCGGGATCCCCGCCTCGCCGGGATCGCGCCAGTAGGTTTTCCACCCCGGGGCCAGATCGATGCGCAAGGCCGCCCGGATCGTGCCGTCCGACCGCGGCGTCTCGGCCACCAGCTGCAGGTTGACCTGGTCGCTCTCGAAGCGCGCCGCATCGGCGCGGGCGTCGACGGAGGCCAAGGCGATCGCCAGGAAGGCGCCAACGACGGCGCGGTGGGAAAGGATCATGCAGAGGTCTCCGGCACGGCGTCGGATCAGCTTCGTCCCGCGACAGCGTTGCGCGGGGGCGGCGTGGAGCGAGACGGGCATGCGCTGCACAGCCGGGGCGCCGCCTTCGGCCGCAACCTATCCCCTATGCGCCGCAACACCTAGCCGAAATCCCGCGCGTCCGCGGTCAAAGGCCCTTGATCTGCCGCATTCCTTTCTCCCCAATGGGGCTGCCCGCTGACACCGGTTGCAAGGATCCCTATCTCCTGCCGATGGACGCCATGAACGAAGCCGAAAACGACCAGCCTTCCCTCGAAGGGCACTTCCTCATCGCCATGCCGGGCATGCCGGACGAACGGTTCGCGCGCAGCGTGATCTACGTCTGCGCGCATTCGCCGAAAGGCGCGATGGGCTTCATCATCAACAAGCCGCAGGACATCAGTTTCGGCGCACTGCTGACGCAGCTCGGCATCGTCGGCAACGAGGACGAGATCCGGCTGCCCGGCAAGGGGCGCGAGGTCTCGGTCTGCATGGGCGGGCCGGTCGAGAAGGGCCGCGGCTTCGTGCTGCACTCCGACGACTATGATTCCGAATCGACCGTCGCCGTTGCCGAGCACATCGCGTTGACGCCGACGCTCGATATCCTGAAGGCGATCTCCGCGGGCATCGGCCCGGCCACCGCGATCATGGCGCTCGGCTATGCCGGCTGGGGCGCCGGGCAGCTGGAGGAGGAGATCGCCGCCAATGGATGGCTCACTTGCGCGGCCGATCCGTCGGTGATGTTCGACCCGGTGCTCGACGGCAAGTACAACCGCGCGCTCGGCCTTCTCGGCGTCGATCCGGCCTTCCTCAACAGCGAGGCCGGCCACGCCTGAACGGCTGGGTGTCTCTGCGCAGCGCGTTCCGGCCATCGGCCGGGCGGGCGGGGAGAGCGTTCACCCCGCCCGCTTCAGACCCATCTGCTTGTCCTGCAGTCGGCGCCGCGCCGCTTCGGCCGTGAGCGGCGGCGAGAACATGTAGCTCTGGGCGAACTCGCAGTGGAGTTGGCGCAGCCGCAGCGCGTCCTCGTCGGTCTCGACGCCTTCTGCTACCACCGCCAGCCCAAGATCGTGCGCCATGGTAACGATCGACTGCAGGATGATCGGCCGCTGCGGCTGGCCGTCGTCCTTCAGGAAGGACTGGTCGATCTTCAGCGTGTCGAAGGGGAAGCGCAGGAGATAGGACAGCGAGGAGTGGCCGGTGCCGAAATCGTCGAGCGACAGCCCGACGCCCATTTCCCGCAGTTTCTCCAAGAGCTTGGCCGAGCGCTCGGGATTGTCCATTACCAGGGATTCGGTGATCTCGAGCTTCAGTGACCGCGGCGGCAGCTGGTAGCGGTCGAGAACGTTGCGCACGTCGGTCAAAAGATCCTGGCGGATCAGCTGGCGGCTGGAAATGTTCACCGACATGGTCAGCGCGTCGTCGCCCGTCAGCTTGTGCCAGTCAGACAGGCGCCGCCCGGCCTCCTCCAGCGCGAACTGGCCGATCTGGACGATCAGGCCCGAGCTCTCTGCTACCGGGATGAACTCGGCCGGGGAGATCGTGCCGCGTTTCGGGTGCTCCCAGCGCATCAGCGCTTCGAAGCCGGCGATCTCGCCATCCTCCAGCCGCACGATCGGCTGGAAGGCCAGCGACAGCTCGTTGCGCGAGAAGGCACGGCGGAGATCCGACTCCAGCTCCAGCCGGCCGGAACCGACGGTCTTGTAGGCCGGCCGGAACGGCTCGATGCGATCGCCGCCGAAGCGCTTGGCCTGGTACATCGCCAGCTCGGCTTCCTTCAGGATCTCCTCGGAATTGGCGTTCTCGGTCCAGCCGGTGAGGCCGATCGAGCCGGTGAGGATGATCTCGCGACCGGCAAAGGCGATCGGCGCCTTGATCGCCTCGCGCAGGCTCTCGGCGAAGGCGACGATGGCGGCGACATCTGTCTCAGAGATCAGGATCAGGCCGAACTGGTCGCCTGATAGACGGGCCAGCGAATCCTGCGGCTTCAGGACACGCTTCAGCCGGCGCCCGACGGTAAGAAGGATGGTGTCGCCGGTGGCGATGCCGAGGTCGTCGTTGACCTGCTTGAACCGGTCGATGTCGATGACGAAGACGCTCGGGCGCACGTCGGCATGGCTGGCGGCGAGGATGCCGATGGAGTCCAGCCGGTCGATGAACAGTTCGCGGTTCGGCAGTCCCGTCAGCTGGTCGTGCAGGGCGTCGTGCAGCAGGCGCTCCTCGGCCTTCTTGCGCTCGGTGACGTCCTTCAGCGTGCCGACGCAGCGCACCACCTCGCCATCGGTGCCAAGCACCGGGCGGGCCCGGAGCGACACCCAGTGATAGTGCCCCTCGCGCCCGCGGACCCGGAAATCCTGCGAGATGCGGCCGCGCCGGTGTTCCAGGATGGTGTCGAGCGTCAGCTTGAAGCGGTCGCGGTCGTCGGCGTGAAGGATCGGCAGCCAGTCGCGGGCCGGGCCGTTCATGGTGGCGAAGGGAAGGCCGATCAGGCTGTCGCCGTCGGCGCCGGCAAAAATCCGGTCGCGCGTGACGTCCCAGTCCCAGATCGCGTCGCCGGTGCCGGCCAACGCCAGCGCGCGGCGCTCCATGTCGGAGATCGCGCCGCCGACAAAACCGCCGCCGGCAAAGGCGTGCTGCATCACCGTGAAGCCGATCAGCAGCACGATCAGCACCAGGCCGCCGCCGAGCGCCGGCTGGATGACGTCGTTCACCAACTGGCCGGTGACCGTCAGCCAGCCGCCGAACAGCCAGACGATGACGAGGCACCAGGTCGGGATCAGCATGATCGCGCGGTCGAAGCCGAGCCAGGAGAGGTAGAGGATGAGGCAGAGGCCGATGCCGGCAGTGGCGACCAGCGAGAGGCGGGCGAGACCCGCGGCGATCTGCGGGTCGAAGGCTGCTGCGCCGCCGAGGCCGAGGAGGCCCACCAGCCAGAACAGCGTGAAGGCCGAGAGGATGCCGTGCCAGCGGTTGAGGTTGAGATAGGCGTAGAGGAAGACCACCAGCGTAAAGGCCAGCGCCACCTCGGTGCCGGCGCGCCAGACCCGCTCCTGGCCGGGCAGGATCGGCACCAGCTTCTGCCAGAAGTCGAAGTCGATGCAGATATAGGCGAGCACCGCCCAGGCGAGCGCGGCGGTGGCCGGGAACATCGCCGAGCCCTTCACCACGAAGAGGATGGTCAGGAACACCGCGAGGAGGCCAGCGATGCCGAGCACGATGCCGCGGTAGAGCGTGTAGGCGTTGATCGTGTCCTTGTAGGCGTTCGGCTCCCAGAGGCGGATCTCCGGCAGGTCCTTCGAAGCCATCTCGGCGACGAAGGTGATGACCGAGCCGGGATCGAGCGTCACCAGGAAGACGTCGGCCTCCGAGCTCGGCTGGCGCTCGAGGCCAAAGCCCTCCGAGGGCGTGATCGAGGCGATCCGCTGCGAGCCAAGGTCCGGCCAGACGATGCCGGAACCGGCGAGCTTGAAGTTCGGAGCGACGACCAGCCGGTCGATCTGCACGTCGGTGTTGTTGGCCAGCGCGAACACCGCCCAGTCGCCGGACGAGTTGGGCGCGTTCGCTTCCACCTCGATGCGCCTGACAATGCCGTCGGCACCCGGCACGGTCGAGACCTGGAAGCTGGCGCCGCGGTCGCGGTAGATGTCGACCGCCGGCGCGAGGTCGATGGCGACGTCGTCACGCGAGATCCCGACCGGCTCCAGCGCCAGCGCTGGCATGGCCAGCACGACGAGGGCGACGAGCGCGCAGGCGAGACGGACGAGGAGGCGAGCAGGCTGAAGCATTGTGCAATGGGGACCATGGTCGGCGCGTCCGGGGTGGCTGCGCTGAAACGTTTCATCGTGCCGAAGCGGCGTCTTTTCCTGCTGCGGCAGAATCGGTGCTGCTCGTGGCCCCAGATCGCGTCCAATCTTCGGCGAGCAGCGAGTAGAGGTAGTGGTCCTCCCAGGACCCGGCGATTTTCAGGTAGTTTCGCAGATAGCCCTCCCGGCGGAAACCGGATTTTTCGAGCAACCCTATCGACCGGGCATTGCTCGGCAGGCAAGCGGCCTCGATCCGGTGCAGGGACTCGACGTCGAACACGAAAGGCTTCAGCACTTCGACCGCCCGCGACATGATGCCGGCCCCCGCATGCGCCTCCCCCATCCAGTAGCCGAGCGTGCAGCATTGGGCGACGCCCCGCCGGATCAGGCCGATGGTGACGCCACCGTAAAGCCTGCGGCCATCGGGGTCGAAGACGAAGAAGGTGTAGCCCGATCGCTCCCGGGCATCCTGGCGATAGCGCAGAAGGCGGATGCGATAGGCCCGCCGGGTCAGCTCGTCGGCGGACCAGGACGGCTCCCAGGGCGTCAGGAACCGTCGGCTCGCCGCGCGCAGGTCCCGCCAGGCCTCGTAATCCCCAGATTTCGGCAAACGCAGCAGCAGGCCCTCGCCGCGGAGGACCGGGAGACCTGCCTGGAAGAACGCGTCGAGGAGCCGCATGGCCGCGGCTAGTGGTGCGCGGCGGCCCGCAACCCTGGCGCCGCCGTGCCGCCGGCCAGCTGCGCGCCGATCTCCTCGATGCTGGCGAGTTGACCGACCGGGCCGATCGCCGCGAGCGTCGGCACCTTGCCGACGAAGGTGCGCTCGGCAAGTTCCGCCAGGCGCGGCGCGGTGATCGCGGAGAGCCGGTCCATCAGCTCGGTGTTGGAGATCGTCGCACCGTTGAACAGCAGCTGGCGGGCGATCTGGCCGGCGCGCGACGCGGGGCTCTCCTGGCTCATCATCAGGCTGGCGCGCATCTGCGCACGGGCGCGGGTCACCTCGTCCTCGTGAATGCCCTCCGCCGCCTTCATCAGCTCGTTGATGATCACCGGCGCCAGTTCCTTCAGCTCCTCCTCGCCGGTCGCCGCATGGACGCCGAAGATGCCGGAGTCCGAGAAGCTCCAGTGGAAGGCGTAGATCGCGTAGCAGAGGCCGCGGGTCTCGCGGATCTCCTGGAACAGGCGCGAGGACATGCCGCCGCCGAGGATCAGCGACAGCACCTGGCTGGCGTAGAAGTCACGGGCGTAATAGGGCCGGCCCTCGAAGCCCAGCACCATCTGTGCATCCATCAGGTCGCGCGGCTGGCGAAAATCGCCGCCGGTATAGGCGGCGAGCGGCCGGTCCGGCATGCCCGAGGGCTCGACCACCGGGCCGGAGGTGCCGAAGGCCTCCGAAACGCGGCGGACGATGTCCTCGTGCGAGACGGCGCCCGCCGCCGACACCACCATCTTGTCCGGCGAGTAGTGCTTGGCGAGGTAGGTCCGGAGGCTGGCGGGCGTAAAGCTCTTGACCGTCTGCCTTGTGCCGAGGATCGGCCGCCCGATGATCTGATTGCGGAAGGCCGTCTCCTGGAAATGGTCGAAGACGATGTCGTCCGGCGTGTCCTCGGCGGCGCCGATCTCCTGCAGGATCACCTGCTGCTCGCGCTCGAGCTCGGCCTCGTCAAAGTTGGAATCGATCAGGATGTCGGTGAGGATGTCCATCGCCAGCGGCACGTCGTCCTTCAGGACGCGGGCGTAATAGGAGGTGGTCTCGACCGAGGTCGCGGCGTTCAGCTCGCCGCCGACATCCTCGATCTGCTCGGCGATCTGCCGGGCGGTGCGGGTCGAGGTGCCCTTGAAGGCCATGTGCTCGAGGAGATGGGCGAGCCCGTGCTCGTTCTCCGTCTCGTCGCGGGCGCCTGCCTTCACCCAGATGCCGAGCGCCGCGCTTTCGAGGTGCGGCATCGTCTCCGTCGCCACCGTGATGCCGTTCGAAAGCTTGGTGATCTCGACATTCATGCTCATGCTGCAGCTCCGGTCCGGACAGCGCGGCTGCGCTCGGCGATGTACGTCTCGATGGCGGTGAGGTCGTTCGGCACGGCGTCGAACTTCTCGACGCGCCGCATCAGGTCGCCGTGGCTCGGCGGCAAAGGCGGGGTGAAGCCGCAGGCGGCTTCCACGGCGGCCGGGAACTTGGCGGGATGGGCGGTGCCGAGGGTGATCATCGGGCTGTCACCGATGCGGCCGTCCGCGACCTTGACGCCGACGGCGGTGTGCGGGTCGAGCAGATAGGCGGAGGTGCCGAAATAGCCGCGGATGGTCTCGGCCGTCTCGGCATCATCGGTCCGGTCGGCTTCGAACTCGGCGCGGATGGCGCAAAGCGTCGCCTCCGGCAGATCGAAGGCGCCGGACTGGCTGAGCTGCTGCATCAGACGGCGCAGGCTGTCCGAGTCGCGACCGCCGGCCTCGAACAGCAAGCGCTCGAAGTTGGAGGAGATCTGGATGTCCATCGAGGGCGACGTCGTCGCATGCACCCCGGTCATCTCGTAGCGGCCGGTCGCGAGCGTCCGGGCGAGGATATCGTTCTCGTTCGTCGCAATCACCAGCTGGTCGATCGGCAGGCCCATGCGCTTGGCGGCATAGCCGGCGAAGATGTCGCCGAAATTGCCGGTCGGCACCGTGAAGGACACCTTCTGGTCCGGGCTGCCGAGGCTGGCGGCGGCGGTGAAGTAGTAGACGATCTGGGCCATGATGCGCGCCCAGTTGATCGAGTTGACGCCGGAGAGCTGCGTCGACGCGCGGAACTTCGCGTCGTTGAACATGCCCTTCACCAGCGCCTGGCAGTCGTCGAACGTGCCGTCGATCGCGACCGCATGAACGTTGCCGGCGCCCGACGTCGTCATCTGCCGCTGCTGGACCGGGGAGACGCGGCCTTTCGGGAAGAGGATGAAGATGTCGGTGCGCTCGCTTGCCGAAAACGCCGCGATCGCCGCGCCACCGGTGTCGCCCGACGTCGCGCCGACGATGGTCGCCCGGTTGCCGCGCTCCTTCAGCACATGGTCCATCAGCCGCGCGAGCAGCTGCATGGCGACATCCTTGAAGGCGAGCGTCGGCCCATGGAAGAGCTCAAGGACGAAATGCCGGTCGCCGATCTGCACCAGCGGCGCAACGGCGGGGTGGCGGAAGGTCGCATAGGCGTCGTCCACCATCGCCTTCAGCGCGGGCTGCGGGATGTCGCTGCCGACGAAGGGGCTGAGAATGCGCAGCGCCACCTCGGCATAGGGCCGTCCGCGGAACGATCGGATCTCGTCCGCCGAAAACTGCGGCCAGGTCTCGGGAACATAGAGGCCGCCATCGGTGGCCAGTCCCGCCAGGAGCACGTCGGCGAAGCCGAGGGTGGGCGCCTCGCCCCGCGAGCTGACATATTTCACGTGGTCTTCACTCCCCGCCGCCGCGCCAATCCTTTGGATCGTCGCGGGGCCATCTCGATTTTGTCGCGCCCGTCGCCTAAAGCGCAAAGGGCTGATATAGAACGGCGCGCCATAATAAGGGAAGAACCGACGGATGGATATGTTCAACGCCGCCCGGATCACCGCACTTCTTGGCGCAGCCGCGCTGGTGTCCGCCTGTGCCTCGACCAAGGACGACGCGCCGCTGGCGCCGCCGCCGGCCAGCATGAATGCCGCCGCTTCCGACGGCACCATTCCCGACTACTGTCCACGGGTCTCGCTGCGCGAAGGCACCGCGATCCTGCGCAAGGGCGACGGCGCGGCGCTGCAATATGTCGCGTCGATCACCTCCACCACCCGCGACTGCCGGATCGTTGACGGCCAGCTGCGCATGAAGATCGGCGTCGCCGGCCGCGTCGTGCCGGGCCCCGCCGCCAAGGCCGGCGAGGTCGGCTTGCCGATCCGCGTCGTCGTCGTCCGCGGCACCGAGGTGCTCTACTCGCAAATCGGATCGCGCGCCGTCACGGTCAAGCCCGGCGGCGTCGCCGAGCCGTTCGTCTACGTCGACCAGTCGGTCGCCGTGCCCGAGCCGACGGAGAAGGACATCACCGTCTATGCCGGCTTCGACGAAGGCCCGAAGAAGTGACAACGCGCTTCTAAAAGGAGAGGCAGGTGAGCCGGATGGCTGCCTGCCCTTCGCTGACATCTCAGCGGTCTGGTCAGGGCGTCAGACGGCGTCCCACGCTGCCATGGCCTCGACCACCGCCGGATAGTCCTGCAGGCGGGCGATGACCGTCTCGGCGCCGGCTTCGCTCAGCGCCTCGGCGTGGCCGGGATAGCTGTGGCTGCCGCCGGTGAAGCCGACGACGCGGCAGCCGGCGGCGACGCCGGCCGCCACGCCGTGCACGGAATCCTCGAGCACGATGGCGCTGGCGGGGGCAACGCCGAACTCCGCGCAGGCGTAGAGGTAGACGTCGGGCGCCGGCTTGCCCTTCTTGCTGCCGACCTCGCGTGCGGCGTAGACATAGGGCTTGAACCGGTCCCAGAGCTTCAGCGGCGTCAGCGACAGTTCCAGCCGCGCCGAGGACGAGTTCGAGCAGATGCAGCGCGGCAGATCGATCGCGTCGAGCATCTGCTGGACACCGGCGATCGCCTCGAGGTCGCGGCCGAGCCGGACGTCGGTCTCCTTCTCGACCCGGTCGGCGAACTCCTCGGCAAAGCGGATGCCGGTCTCCTCGCTCACCAGTTCGAGGATGCGCGGCAGCGTGAGGCCGGCGAAGCGTTCGGCCAGCTCCTCGGCGGAGATCTCATAGCCGACCTCGGCGAACATCTCGGCCTCGATGCGGGCGGCGATGATCTCGGAATCGACGAGAACGCCGTCACAGTCGAAAATGGCGAGGGCGAGGGCGGGCATGGTCACTCCGGCGTCTGTGTCTGGGGCGTCTGGGTCTGGAATTTTCGGATCTGCAGGCCGCGGCACTATCGCGTCGCGCCTGTCCTGTCGAGGGCGCGGCTGCCATGCGCTGGCGGCGCGGCGGCCGAATTCGTGCGCTGCTTCATCGATTGTTTACGCTGTTCGGTAACCATGCCGTTGGTAATTGTTCTGCGTAACCGGTGAGAAAAATGGCAAAAGCGCGTCCTCTGACGACTTCCGAGCTGGGCTTCGATCCCGTTGCCGCCAAGGCCACCTGGCTCGACACGATCATCAAGGGGGACTGCATCTCCCGCATGGAGTCGCTCCCGGCCGGCTCGGTCGACGTGATCTTCGCCGATCCGCCCTACAACCTGCAGCTCGGCGGCGACCTGCACCGGCCGGACCAGTCGAAGGTCGACGCCGTCGACGACGAGTGGGACCAGTTCGAGAGTTTTGCGGCCTACGACAACTTCACCCGCGCCTGGCTGCTCGCGGCACGCCGCCTGTTGAAGCCGAACGGCACGATCTGGGTGATCGGCTCCTACCACAACATCTTCCGCGTCGGCTCGATCGTCCAGGACCTCGGCTTCTGGATGCTGAACGACGTCGTCTGGCGCAAGGCCAACCCGATGCCGAATTTCCGCGGCCGACGGTTCCAGAACGCGCATGAGACGATGATTTGGGCCTCGCGCGACAGACACGCCAAGGCCTACACCTTCAACTACGATGCCATGAAGGCAGCGAACGACGACCTGCAGATGCGCTCGGACTGGCTGTTCCCGATCTGCTCGGGCGGCGAGCGGCTGAAGGATGAGGCCGGTCGCAAGGCGCACCCGACCCAGAAGCCGGAAGCGCTGCTCGCCCGTGTGCTCCTTTCCTCGACCAAGCCGGGCGACGTCGTGCTCGACCCGTTCTTCGGCACCGGCACCACCGGCGCCGTCGCCAAGCGCCTCGGCCGGCACTTCGTCGGGATCGAGCGCGAGGACGCCTATATCGAGGCGGCCCAAGCGCGCATCGACGCCGTCGAGCCGCTCGACCTGCGCGCGCTGCAGGCGGTCACCTCCAAGCGCGCCGAGCCGCGGGTGCCGTTCAACAGCCTGATCGAGGCCGGCCTCGTCGCGCCTGGTGCCGAGCTGACGGATTCCAAGGGCCGCTGGGTCGCCAATGTCCGCGCCGACGGCACCATCGCCATCGGCGACCACGCCGCCTCGATTCACCGCCTCGGCGCCCAGGTGCAAGGGCTCGACGCCTGCAATGGCTGGACGTTCTGGCATGTGCGCCACGGCAAGACGCTGCGGGTCATCGACGAGCTGCGCCAGGAAATCCGCGACCGTATGGCGGCCGTCAGCGCCTGATCGCCGAAGGTCGGCCGCGCGAACGGCGGCCTTCGCCGCTCGCGCGGCTGCGGCTGATCCTGAGGCTCAGCCGTTCGCGGGGACGTTGATCCCGAAGTCGGCGAGATCGCGCCGCAGCTGCTCGGCATTCTGAAAATGGATGGCCTGCCAGCCGGCGGCGCGTGCGCCTTGGATGTTGGCTAGGCTGTCGTCGATGAACAGGCTGCGCGCGGGATCGAGCGCGAAGCGCTCCGCGTGGTGAGCGTAGATCGCCGGGTCGGGCTTTACGAGGCCGATCTCGCCCGACACGGTGACGCCGCGGGCCTCCTTGAGGAAGCCGTACATCCCTTGCGCCTCGCGAAACGTGTCCGCGGCGAAATTCGTCAGCAGCGTCACGTCGCGGCCCTCAGTGAGGAGGGCGCGCAGGATCGCCACCGTGTCTTCGTAGGCATGCGGCACCATGGCGGTCCAGTGCCGGCGGTAGCTGCGGATGAGCTCCGCCTTCTCGGGATGAAGGGCGATCAGCTGGTCTTCCGCTTCAAGCCACGGCCGGCCGCGGTCCTGTTCAAGGTTCCAGGCCGAGTTGCAGACCTCGGAGAGGAAATGCGCGCGCTCCACCTTGTCCGGGATGAGGTCGAGGAAAGGCTTTTCCGGGTCCCAGTGGATCAGCACGCGGCCGATGTCGAAGACGATGTGGTCGATCATGTCGTTTTCTTCCGTTTCGGCTTTTCGGGTTCCGGCGCGAGGGCGTCCGGCGCGGCGAGCGCGATCGCCTTCTTCATCAATGTCGGCAAGGCCTCGCCGGTCAGCCGGTTCGGTCCCGCCCACCAGCCTTCGGTTCCCGGGTCGCTCTGGAGCGTGGCGCGCCAGACTTCCAGCGTCAGGGTGAAGTGGGTGAAGACGTGGACGACGGCGCCGGCGGGCGTCCACGCCGCCTTGAACGGCGCCGCTTCAGCGCCGACCGCCCCGTCCTGGCCGACGCGCCAGTCCGTCGTCGGCGGCTCGGCCATGCCGCCGAGCATGCCGCTCTCCGGCCGGCGCCGCAGCCAGACGGCGCCGTCTCTTTCGCGCACCGCGACGAAAGCGGCGCCGCGGCGCTCCGGCTTGGCGCGCTTTGCCGCCTTCACCGGAAAACTCTCCATCGTCCCGTCCTGCCGCGCCTGACAGTCGGCTGAAATCGGGCAGAGGACGCAGGCCGGGCGCTTCGGCGTGCAGATCGTCGCGCCGAGATCCATCATGGCCTGCGCAAAATCGCCCGGCCGGCCCGCCGGCGTCAGCGCCTGCATCCGGCGGCGGATCTCGTCGCGGCCGGCGGGGAGGGGCGTCGCGATCTCGAACAGCCGGCTGACGACGCGCTCGATATTGCCGTCGACCACGGCGATCTTTTCGCCAAAGGCGATCGCCGCGACCGCCGCCGAGGTGTAGTCGCCGATCCCCGGCAGGGTTCGCAAGCCCTCCGCCGTCTCGGGAAAACGCGAGCCGTGCAAGGCCACCACTGCCTTGGCGCAAGCGTGGAGGTTGCGGGCGCGGGCGTAGTAGCCAAGCCCTGCCCAGGCGCCCATCACCGCCTCACTCGGCGCTGCCGCGAGCGCGTCGACATCGGGCCATTGCTGCACGAACCGCTCGAAATAGGCGATGACGGTCGCCACCGTCGTCTGCTGCAGCATGATCTCCGACAGCCAGACCCGGTAGGCATCGGCCCGCTCCCCGCGCTGGCCGTCCGCCGGACTGACGCGCCAGGGCAGAACCCGCGCATGCCGGTCGTACCAGGCGAGCAGATGTGTCGAGGCGGCGGGCTCAGCGCCGTCGGGAGCGCTGGCGGAAGGGCCCGCGGGGAGGGAGGCCTTGACTTTCATGGCGTAACCATCGCACGCAAAAGGAATGCCGGCGGCGCGGCAGAGGGGGTTGGACGAAGGCTTTAAGCGAGGGGCACCGCCTTGTCTTCCTCGAAACGGCTCCTGAAACGATCCATCAAGCCTTGCACGCTAACGTCACGGCGAAACCGACGAAGCGGGCAGCATCGAACCGGCAAGAAGATGGGTGATGCCGCGACCTGGCGGGGCCACTCCTCCCGCACAGTACCACCGGAAGGGCGCCGCGCGGCCATCGCAAGGCTCGACGCCGCGGTCCTTGCCATAAAGAAGGCGTCAAGCTGGTCCTCCAAGTCCGCCGGGATGGACAAGGGTTTCAATTCTCGTGCTGCGGTGGAATTTTCCTGGAATGAATGATGTGAGCTACCCGATGTCGATCGAGCAAGCCGTCCATGTCGCTGTCGGGGCGCAGGCGTGAGGGCTGTCGAGCCGCTGTCTGCACCGGACCTGTCGCGGAGCGCTGTGCCCAGCCTCATCGCCGGAGCCCCGGTGGCGCCAGTCGTCGGCCTGTCGCCTTTCGAGCGGGCACGGGCTTTCGTCCTGAACCGCGATCCCGTCAGGCTCGGACGGCGCAACCGGCTGTCGAACTTTACCCTGTACTTCCTGGCCGCAGCCGGCGGCTCCGGCGCCTCGGTGATCGGCGGCCTCCTCGGCGTCTGGGCCTTGCTGTCGATCCTGCTGCGGCGGTTTGCGCTGAAGCTCCAGCCGTCCGACCGTCCGATCGTCTATGCCTCGCTGCTGTTCTTCGTGGTGATCTCCGCTTCGGAACTGTTCCACGACCGCCGGCCGAGCGCGCTGCTCGATGTCGCGGCACTGCTGCCCTTCGTCATCCCGCTCTTCCTCGTGCCGCGCATGCGGCACTCGCAGTTCGCCGACACGCTGCCGCCCGCCTTCTTCGGGGCGGTCGTCGGCGGCGCGGTGCTTCTGCCCATCGTGCTCGTCGAATACGCCCTCGGCTCGCCGCGGGTGCAGGCCCTTGCGGGCAATCCGGGGCCGCTGTCGGTGACCTCGTTGCTCTGTGCCGGCTGGGCCATCCTCTCGGTGTCGCGCACGCAAGGCGGCTGGCGCCTGCTGCTGACGCTCTGCGGCGTGCTGGGAGCCTGCGTCGCGGTGATCCTATCCGGCATGCGCGGCGCCTGGCCGCTGCTGCCGGTCTGCGTCGGCATCGCCATCTTCGCGCAGCGGCGGGAGTTCGCAGCGCTCTGGCGTGCGGCGTCCGGACGCCTGCGCGCGGCCGTGCTTCTGCTGTTCGGCGCCATCGCGGCGGCCGTCGTGGTCGTCGCCTTGCCGGTGATCCACAGCCGGATCGGGCAGATGTGGGCCGATCTCGGGCTGATCGCGGCCAATGCCGAGACCCCGACCTCGCTGAACCTGCGCAAGGAAATGTATGGCGCGGCGGTCCGGGCGATCGAGGCGCAGCCCTGGTTCGGCTATGGTTCGGAGAACCATTGGGCGGCGGTGACGCCCTACCTCAACCGCACCACCTTCGAGGGGCTGACCTTCTCGCATTTCCACAACATCTTCCTGACCGTCGGGGTCGATGCCGGCCTGATCGGCATCGCCGCGCTGATCCTGATGATCCTGTCGCCGCTCTACGTCGCCTGGCGCGCCCGCCGCACCCTCGGCGGCGGTCGCCGGCTGGCGGCGGCGCTGATCCTGTTCGTCGCCTTCGTCGGCGCGGGCATGACCAACATCATGCTGTTCCACGACATTCTCGATGCCGTCTGGGTGTTTTCGCTGGCGCTGATCGCCGCCTCTGTGCCGGCGCAGACGGGCGGCGGTTCACCCCGCGCAGCGGCGCTGGACCGGCGATGAAGAAGCCCTGGGTCAGCTATGGCGCCAAGCCGGTCGGCGACCTCGCCTCGGCGCTGCTCGACCCGGTGCTGGCGCGCAAGGCCGGCATGACCACCGGGCTGATCGCCGCCTGGCCGGATCTCGTCGGCACCCGCCTCGTCGGCGTCTGCCGGCCGGAGAAGCTGGTCTGGCCGCCGCGCCGCAACGAGGACGATCCGTTCGAGCCTGCGACGCTCGTCGTCGCCTGCGAGGGCGCGTCGGTGCTGCGGCTGCAGCACCAGACCTCCGAGCTCGTTGGCCGGGTCAACGCCTTCTTCGGCTATCCCGCCGTTGCCCGGATGAAGATCGTCCAGAAGGCGGTGGCCGGCGGGCGGCCCAACCGCAAGCCGAAGCTGCGTCCGCTGCAGCCCGGCGAGGCCGAAGGCATTGCGGAGATGACCAGCCGGATCGAGGATCCAAAGCTCAAGGCAGCGCTCGCGGCCTTCGGCGACAGCGTGCTGCGCCGACTGCCCGTGACCAAACGGTAAGCCCGGCTCACGCCAACGTCTATTGGCTTTGCCACAATCTCTTTCTATGCAGCATGTACACCAGGGGCAGGCAGGGCCGGCCGGCACGAGAGACGGGAAAACAACGATGCGCACACTCATTCGCAACGACGCCAGGTCCATCGCGCGCACCTCGGTGCTGCTCGCGGCGGGCGCCGCCATGCTGGCGATCGCCGGCTGCTCCGGCGAGGAGACCGCTTCGACCAACGTCGTCTCCACCGCGCAGGCGCAGGAAACTACTCCTGCAGCGCCGGCCGCCACGCCGGTGCCGGGCGCGGCGACCACGCCCGCCGCAACCCCGGACGCTCCTGCTGCCGCGCCGGCAGCCCCGCAGGCCGCCGCCGTCAATGCACCCGCGCCGCAAGGCACCGTCGATGTCGCCAAGCTGATGGCGCCGGGCAGCCTGCCCGACGTCGTCATCGGCGACGCCAACGCGCCGGTGACCATCGTCGAATACGCCTCGATGACCTGCAGCCATTGCGCCGACTTCGCCGTCAACATCTGGCCGACGGTGAAGAAGGACTACATCGACACCGGCAAGGCCAAGCTGATCCTGCGCGAGTTCCCGTTCGATCCGCGCGCCGTCGCCGCCTTCATGCTCGCCCGCTGCGCCCCCGACGACCGCCGCACCGCCATGGTCGACGTGCTCTTCCACCAGCAGGAGCAGTGGGCCCGCGCCCAGAACGCATCGGAAGCCCTCCTCGGCATCGCCAAGCTCGCCGGCTTCACCCAGGAGACCTTCGCCGCTTGCCTCAACGACAAGGCGCTGCAGGAGAAGGTCGTCGAGATGCAGAAGCGCGGCGAGACCGAGTTCGGCGTCAACGCCACGCCCACCTTCTTCATCAACGGCGCGAAATATCCGGGCGCCATGAGCGCGGCAGAGTTCGGCGCCATCATCGCGGCGGCGAAGTAAGCGGCACAGCCGACCGCCATACAGTCGGCGGATCCGAGAAACCGCATCGCGTCAGGTCGGCGCGGTGCGGCTCTTCAGAACAAGCCCTCCGCGTCTTTTTGCGTCGCAACAATTGGCGGGCCCGCCGATTTCCCGTAAGTGTTTGATGACCTGCCCATTTGAAGGCGGGGCACAGCGAATCTGGGAAGCACGCGGCACCGTCCGATGGCGAAAAGAGTCCACACCTTCAAGCGCGGCGCGGCCGAGCGCACGGCCGACGCTTTCGAGGCGCTCGGCGCCAAGGGCGCGAACCTCGCGCTCCTCGCCTCGCTCGACCTGCCGGTCCCGCCCGGCTTCACGATCACCTCGACCGCCTGGCGCGAGGCCTCGGCCGGGCAAGGCAGCCTGCCGCAGGCGCTGCGCTCGGAAATCACCGCGGCCGTCGAATGGCTGGAAGCGTCGAGCGACCGCCGCTTCGACGATGCCGAGCGGCCGCTGCTGCTCGCCGTGCGCACCAGTTCACGCACCGCCATTCCCGGCCTTGCCGACACGGTGCTCGACGTCGGGATGAACGACCGCACGGTCGAGGTGCTGAGCGCCGAGCTCGAGGATCTCGACTTCGCCTTCCGCAGCTACCGGCGTTTCATCGAAAGCTTTGCGGTCCTCGTCTACAGCGTCGAGCCCGGCGATTTCGAGGATCTCGCTGATGCCGAGCGGGTGGATGCCGTCTGGCCCGGGCACGAGCCCGGCAGCGCTGAGCAGTGGCGCGCGCTGATCGCCCGCTACCTCGCCTTCATCGAGGACGAGATCGGCGAGACCTTGCCGCAGACCCCGGTCGAGCAGCTGTTCAAGGTGGTTGAGGCGAGCTTCGCCAGCTGGCGCAACCCGCTCGCCCGCGCCTTCCGCGTGCTGCACGGCATTGCCGAGAATGCCGGCCTTGCCGTCACCGTGCACGCGATGATCTTCAACGAGCGCGACGAGAATTCCGGCACCGGCAAGGCGCTGTCGCGCGATCCGCAGACCGGCCAGTCGCGCCTCACCGGCGAGTTCGGGCTCGGCGGGCGCGAGCGCAACGACATCGGCCACCGGGTCGAGCGCTGGCGACTTGAGGCGCTGCTCGACAGCCATGCTGCTGCGCTGCCGCACGGCTTTCCGGGCGATCTCGGCGCGCTTGCCGACCATGTCCGCCGGCTGGAGGCGCATGTCGGCGACGCCGTCGAGGTCGACTTCATGGTCGGCGACAGCGAGCTCTTCCTCCTACAGTCGCGGGTCGCCAAGCGAACCGCCGCCGAGGCGGTCCGCATCGCCGTCGAGCTGGTGCGCGAGGGGCTGATCGAGGAGGAGGAGGCGATCCTCAGGATCGACCCGGCTTCGCTCGACCAATTGTTGCATGCAACGATTGTGCACAATCCCGACCACGTCATCATCGCCCGCGGCATGCCGGCTTCCCCTGGCGCGGCGACGGGCGAGATCGTCTTCACCTCCGAGCGCGCCCAGCAGCTCGCCGGCGAGGGGCGGCCGGTGATCCTGGTGCGCAACGAGACGCATCCGGAGGACATCCACGGCATGCACGTCGCCGAGGGCGTGCTCACGGTGCGCGGCGGCACGACGAGCCATGCCGCGGTCGTTGCCCGCGGCATCGGCAAGCCTTGCGTCACCGGCGCCGGCTCGCTGCGGATCGACGCCGAGGCCGGTGCGCTGAAGGCCGGCGGCCTGACGCTGAGGGCCGGTGACCAGATCACCATCGATGGCACCTCCGGCGAGGTGATCGAGGGCTCGGCGCGGCTGAAGCGGCCGGTGCTCTCCGGCGATTTCGCGACCCTCATGCAATATGCCGACCGAGCCCGCCGCATGGGCGTGCGCACCAATGCCGAGACGCCGATCGAGGCGCGCGCCGCCCGTTCCTTCGGTGCCGAGGGCATCGGCCTCTGCCGCACCGAGCACATGTTCTTCGACGGCGATCGAATAAGGTTCATGCGCGAGATGATCCTCGCCCCCGACGAGGAGGGGCGCCGCGCCGCGCTCGAGCATCTGCTGCCGATCCAGCGCTCGGACTTCGTCGAGCTGTTCGAGATCATGGCCGGCCAGCCGGTGACGATCCGCCTGCTCGACCCGCCGCTGCACGAGTTCCTGCCGAAGAGCGAGGCGGAGATTGCGGAGACCGCGTTGCAGATGGGGATCGAGGAGCGGGTGCTGCGCGAGCGCATCGAAAAGCTGCAGGAGATCAACCCGATGCTCGGCCACCGCGGCTGCCGCCTCGCCATCTCCTATCCCGAGATCGTCGAGGTGCAGGCGCGCGCGATCTTCGAGGCGGCGATCGAGGCCGGCGAGCGGGCCGGCGAGGCGGTGGTGCCGGAGATCATGGTGCCGCTGGTCGGCCTTCGCAAAGAGCTCGATTTCGTCAAGCAGTTGATCGACGAGGTCGCCGAGGAGGTCGCGATCGAGCGCGGCAAGCGCGTGAACTATCTCGTCGGCACGATGATCGAGCTGCCGCGCGCCATTGTGCGGGCCGATACCATCGCCGAGGTCGCCGACTTCTTCTCCTTCGGCACCAACGACCTGACGCAGACCGTGTTCGGCATTTCGCGCGACGACAGCGCCAACTTCCTGTCGACCTACGAGCGCAAGGGGATCATCGAGCGCGACCCGTTCCAGTCGATCGACGTCGAGGGCGTCGGCGAGCTCATCGCCATGGCGGTGGAGAAGGCGCGGCGCACCCGGCCGGACATCTCGCTCGGGGTCTGCGGCGAACAGGGCGGCGACCCCGCCTCGATCACCTTCTTCGAACAGGTCGGGCTCGACTACGTCTCCTGCTCGCCCTTCCGCGTGCCGATCGCCCGGCTTGCGGCAGCGCAGGCGGCGATCCGCGCGACGCGCGCCTTGCGCGGCCCTGCCAAGGGGCGCGGGCGGGGATAGGCGAGGCGTCGTCCTCGTCCAGACCTTTGAAGCGCTCCGGCCCTTCGGCCGGGCCGCACTGCGGCCGGGCGCGTGCCTTTCAGGCGAAGCGCTTGGCGCCGGTGACGCAGAGGACGACCAGTCCCGTCACGGCCACCATGCTCCAGGCGACGGGCTCGCCGAGCAGGAGCGCGGCGAGCGCCAGGCCGAAGAACGGCTGGAGCAGCTGCAGCTGCCCGACGCCGGCGATGCCGCCGAGCGCGAGGCCGCGGTACCAGAAGACGAAGCCGATCAGCATGCTGAAGACCGAGACGTAGCCAAGGCCGAGCCAGGCGGACGCCCCGACATCCGCGAGCCCCGCGGGACGGACGACCAGCGCCAGCGCCAGCGACAGCGGCAGCGTGAGGACCAGCGCCCAGCAGATGACCTGCCAGCCGCCGAGCCGCCGCGACAGCGCAGCCCCTTCGGCATAGCCGAGGCCGCAGATGACGATCGCCGCGACCATCATCAGGTCGCCGGCGAGCGAGGCGCTGCTGCTGCCGGCCAGCGCGAAGCCTGCGACGGCGCCGCTGCCGAGAAGCGAGAACAGCCAGAAGGCGGGCTTTGGCCGCTCGCCGCCGCGCAGAACCCCGAAGGCGGCGGTGGCGAGCGGCAACAGGCCGATGAAGACGATCGAATGCGCCGAGGTCATCTGCTGCAGCGCCAGCGCCGTCAGCAGCGGGAAGCCGATGACGACGCCGAGGGCAACGATCGCCAGCGAGAGGAGGTCGCCCGCCGCCGGCCGCTTCTGCCGCAGGCCGGCGAGGAGGGCTGCGGCGATCAGCGCGGCGATGACGGCGCGGGCCGACGTCAGGAACAGCGGCGTGAAGCCGTGCACCGCGACCCGCGTCGCCGGCAGCGAGCCGCTGAAGATGATGACGCCGAGCAGCCCGCTGCCCCATCCCGCCGTGGTCCTGTCCATGCCGTCTCCCCCTTCGTTCGACGTCGGGATAGCGCGGCGGTAGCTGGCGCGGACAGTGACAGTTCAGTACGGTTGATGGAAACCGTATGGGTCGAAGGGCTGGCGAGGGCGACAGCGATGCTGGAGAGTGTGACGCCGGGAAGCCGCACCGGCGCGGTGATGCAGCAGATCCGCCGGCGAATGGCGGCCCGCATCCTCACCGCCGGCGATCGGCTGCCGTCGATCCGGGGTTTTGCCGACACGCTCGCCGTATCGCCGTCGACGGTCGCCGAGGCCTATGACCGGCTGGCGGCAGAGGGCCTCATCCGGTCGCGGCCGGGCTCCGGTTTCTACGTCGCCGGTGTCCTGCCGCCGCTGGCGCTTGCCGAGGTCGAGCCGAGGGCGGATCGGGAGATCGATCCCTTCTGGGTATCGCGCCAGTCGCTCGACGCACCGGGCACCGCGTTGCGCCCGGGCTGCGGCTGGCTGCCGGCGGACTGGATGCCGGAAGCCGCGATCCGCCGCGGCCTCCGCCTCCTCGCCCGCGCCGATGCCGCCGTCCTCGCCGACTACGGGCCGACGCGCGGCTCCATCGAGCTGCGCAGCCATCTCGCCCGGCGCTTTGCCGGCGAGGGGATCGACGCCGGCGCAGACGAGATCATGCTCGCCGCCTCGGGGTCGCAGGCGCTGGACCTTCTCTGCCGCCTGCTGCTGCAGCCCGGCGACTGCGTGCTGGTCGACGATCCCTGCTACTTCAACTTCCAGGCCCTGTTGCGTGCGCACCGCGTCCGCATCGTCGGCGTCCCCCACACCCCGACCGGCCCGGACGCCGCCCTGTTCGCGGCTGCCGCCGCCGCCCATCGACCGCGGCTCTACCTCACCAATTCCGCGATCCACAATCCGACCGGCGCGTCCCTTTCGGCGGAAACGGCGCGGGCCGTCCTGGAGACCGCCGCGGCGCACGACATGGTCATCGTCGAGGACGAGATCTTCGCCGATTTCGAGCCGGACCCTTCGCCGAGGCTCGCCGTGATGGGTGGGCTCGACCGGGTCGTGCGGATCGGCAGCTTCTCGAAGACGCTGTCGGCCTCGGTCCGCTGCGGCTACATCCTCGCGCGGGCCGACTGGATCGAGGCACTGGTGGACCTTCAGATCGCAACGAACTTCGGCGGCCCGAGCCCGGTGGCAGTCGAACTCGTACTCGGGGTTCTCAGGGACGAGGCCTATCGCCGGCATCTGAAGACGCTGCGCGCCCGCCTCGATCATTGCCGCCGCGACGTCGCGGCTGCGCTGGCGGGCCTTGGCATCGTGGCATGGACGATGCCGCGGGGCGGCTTCACCCTTTGGGGCCGGCTGCCGGACGGACGCTCCGCCGCGGCGGTGGCGAAAGCGGCGATGACTGAGGGCCTGGTGCTGGCGCCGGGCGACATCTTCAGCACCAGCCAATCGGCGAGCGATATGATGCGCTTCAACGTCGCGCAGATGGACAAGGCAAGCCTCGAGATGATCCGGCGATCGCTGAGGCTGAACCCCCGCCCTTAGAATTAGTAAGATAGAGCGTCCTTTGTACGCCCTTCTTGACGCACGGCGCTTTAGGCGGTTCCGGCCGGGCGCATGCCGGCGATCGGCAAGTCGCCGCGGATCCGCTCGAGCACGCCGATGAAGGCGCGGGCGAAGCCGTGGAAACGCTCGCCGACCTCGGCCCTCGAGGCCATGCGCACCGTCAGCCCGTCCTGGTCGAGGATGGCGAAGAGGATGCGGCCGGAATTGTCGCCGGCCATCCGGACCGCGGCGATCCGCTGGGCATCCTCGATCGAGCCGTCCGCCGGCATTTCGAACAGGATTTCGCCGCCGATCACATGGGCGGCGTTGCTGACGCAGTCGGCAAACGGCGCGGCGGTCACGTCCTGCAGGTCGAGCGCGAGTTCGAACTCCACGGCCTCGAAAGGCTCGATGGCGCTGTCCGCGGCCGGGATGGCGGTGTGATTCTCGAGCATCTGTTTTTCCCCTCGAATGGCGCCGTTTCCGCCGGTGGCGGTGGCGGCTTGGCTTCGCTGGACAAAGATCCGGCGGGTGAACACACTGCAGGTGCGGGAGCGTCCCCAGCCCGTCCGGCTGATGCGGTCCGGCTGAGGCTTCCCCAGAGAAGCCAGTCAAGATGAGAAATGCGACGAAAGGGAGGAAGCTGCCCGTGCAGGGACTGATGCAGGACTGGCCGCTGGCGTGCTCGAAGGTGATCGACCACGCCGCCACGTATCACGGCGGGCGCGCCGTCGTGTCCCGCTCGGTCGAAGGGCCGATCCACCGCACCACCTATGCCGAAGTGCGCCAGCGCTCGCTGCGGCTCGCCAAGCGGCTGGCGGCCGAGGGGCTGCGGCCGGGCGACCGGGTGGCGACCATGGCCTGGAACACCTGGCGACATCTCGAATGCTGGTACGGCATCACCGGCATCGGCGCGGTCTACCATACGCTCAACCCGCGGCTGTTTCCCCAGCAGATCGCCTGGATCATGAACGACGCGGAAGATCGGCTGATCTTCGTCGACCTCACCTTCCTGCCGATCCTCGAAGCCATCGCCCCAAGCATTCCGAGCCTTCGCCGCATCGTCGTCCTCACCGATGCGGCGCACCTGCCGGAGACCAGCCTCCCCGGCGTCGTGCCCTACGAGGAATGGCTTGCCGAGGCGGACGAGGATTTCGCCTGGGCGGCGGTCGGCGAGAACGATGCCGCGGGCATGTGCTACACGTCCGGCACCACGGGCGCGCCGAAAGGCGTCGTCTATTCCCACCGCTCCAATATCCTGCACTCGATGATCGCGCTCGGCGGCGACGCCATGGGCCTGTCGTCGCGCGACCGGGTGATGCCAGTGGTGCCGCTGTTCCATGCCAATGGATGGGGTCTCGCCTTTTCCTGCCCGATGGCCGGCGCGGCGATGGTGATGCCGGGTCCGCGCATGGACGGGGCCTCGATCTTCGCGCTCCTGACCGAGGAGAAGGTCACGATGTCGGCGGCGGTGCCGACGGTCTGGATGATGCTCCTACAGCACCTCGAAAAGAACGGCGGCGCGCTGCCCGATCTCGACCGTGTGGTGATCGGCGGATCGTCCTGCCCGCGCGCGACGATCCGCACCTTCCAGGACGATTACGGCGTCCGCGTCATCCACGCCTGGGGGATGACCGAGATGAGCCCGCTCGGCACCCTCTGCTCGATCACCGCCGACTATGCCGACCGCAGCGGCGAGGCGCTGCTCGACATCGCGCAGACGCAAGGCCACCCGCCTTTCGGCGTCGAGATGAAGGTGGTGGATGACGACGACGTGCCGCGGCCCTGGGACGGCGAGACTTTCGGCCGGCTGAAGGTGCGCGGGCCGGCGGTGGCGTCGGCCTATTTCAAGGGCGTCGGCGCCGAGGCGTTCGATGCCGACGGCTGGTTCGACACCGGCGACGTCGCCCACGTCGACCCGCACGGCTACATGAAGATCACCGACCGCTCCAAGGACGTCATCAAGTCCGGCGGCGAGTGGATCTCCTCGATCGACCTCGAGAACCTCGCCGTCGGCCATCCCGACGTCGCCGAGGCGGCGGTGATCGGCATCCGCCATCCGAAATGGGACGAGCGGCCGCTTCTCGTCATCGTCGCCAAGGAGGGTCGAAGCCCCGGCAAGGCGGATCTCATCGCCTTTCTCGACGGCAAGGTCGCGCGGTGGTGGCTTCCCGACGACGTCGTCGTGGTCGACGAGATCCCGCACACCGCGACCGGCAAGATCCAGAAGACGACGCTGCGCGAGCAGTTCGCGGACTATCGGTTTCCGCTGGAGTAGGCCGGCAGAGGGCGACACTGGCACCGCGCGTGTTGCGGCCGGAAGGCGGCGCGTTACTGGAGCGGTAACTCCGCTTGCGGTAGGATGCACGCCAAGGGGCATTCTATGAGCGTGGCGGTATTGTCGGGGCACTATATCAGGAAGCAACTGCGGACGGCGGGCTGGGCGCGGCGCATCGCGGCCTTTGCCGGCCTGCTGCTGGTCACCGGCATTCTCGTCTACCGCTTTGGCGGGATCGACTTTCCGGCGCTGAAGGCGGTGCTGCGGGTGGTCTTCGCGCTGGTCTGCCTGACGCTCGTCCTCGCGCTGGCGGGGCTTGGCCGCGTCTGGCGGCATGGCCACGAAGGCGGCGGCAAGGCGGCCGGGGCGCTGTTCATCGCGCTGCTGGTCGCCGCGCCTTTCGCCGCCGCCGCGGTGATCGCCAGCCGCAGCCCGATGGTCGACCGCGCCGAGACCGACGGCATGCTCGCCTCCGACATCGCCGAGGGCGCGACGCTCGCCGAGGCGCTGCCGAACGAGGCGAAGGCGCCGGTGCTCGGTGGGCGGCACTACCAGGCCCGCGCCGCGCAGGTCTACATCCTCGTGCGCACGGTGCTGGCCGACGAAGGCTGGACGCTGGAGGAGGTCGCGACCGCCGAACCGGACGCGCCGGCCGGGCCGCTGGATGATTCCGGCGACCTCGGCATTTCCGGCACCGTCGACATTCCGCTGCCGACCGCCCGCGGCTCGGTGACGGCGCCGCCAGACCCCTTCGACCGGCCGGAATCGCGCGAATACACGGTGAAGGCCGTCGCCACCGGGCCGATCCTCGCGCTGCCGAGCGACGTCGTCATCCGGATCTCGGAGGATGAGGACCAGACCTATGTCGACCTGCGCGCGACCTCGCGCCTCGTCGACTGGGATCTCGGCCAGAACCGCCGCTTCCTCGAGACTTTCCTCGCCGACCTCGACACCGCCATGGCCGGCCTCGTCGCCATCGGCCCGGTGGTCGAGGGCTGAGGCGGCGGGACTGCGGCGTTCTGACGCAAGAAGCGCCGCTGGCATCTGCGCCCGCCAGCAAACACCGGCTCCCGGCGCGACGCTCGCCGATCGCCAGCAGACCAAGGTCGGGCGAGCAACGACGCGCCGCCGCGCCATCTCGGCATGCCGATCGGCCATCGGTCATGCCTGATCCGCTCCGGCTCCCGTGAGTTGAGCCAGATCCTGCGAGCGTGTATGATCCCAGCATCGCTGACCGGGCCTTTCGCCTAACGGCTGAGCCAACCGGACCCGGACATTGCCAGACGCGTTCACCGCCGACATCGATCTCATCGCCAGCATCCCGGCCATCCCCTCGATCCTCGACGTTGTCTGCCGGCTGACGGGCATGGGCTTTGCGACCATTGCGCGGGTGACCGAAGGCCGGTGGGTCATCTGCGCGGTCAAGGACGATATCCGTTTCGGCCTTGCTCCCGGCGGCGAGCTGAAGGTCGAGACGACGATCTGCCACGAGGTTCGGGAGAGTTCCGAGGCCGTCGTGATCGAGAACGTCGCAGAGGATCAGATCTACTGTAACCACCCGACGCCGAAGATTTACGGCTTTCAGAGCTACGCGTCTTTCCCGATCGTTCTGCCGGACGGCTCGTTCTTCGGCACCCTCTGCGCGATCGACCCGCATCCGCGAAAGCTGAAGACGCCTGAGATCATCGGGACCTTCAAGCTCTTCGCCGAGCTCATCGCCTTCCATCTCGATTCCGCCCGCAAGCTCGCCGACACCCAGCGGCTTCTCGACGAACGCCGTGACGCCGACCGTCGGCAGCGGATTTTGCAGCGCGAACTGTCGCACCGGATGAAGAACACGCTGGCCATGGTGCAGGCCGTCGTCACGCAGAGCCTCAGAAGCGCGACGTCGTTGAAAGACGCCGCACATCTTGCGACGGAGCGGATCCAGGCGCCTGGGCGCGCGCAGGATATGCTGACCGAGACGAACTGGGAGACCGCGGATATTCGCGACGTGGTCACCGCCTCCATCGCGCCGCACCTCGACGGCGGCGAACGGTTCGTCGTCGACGGGCCGCGGGCGGATTTGACGGCGCAGCAGGCCATGGGGCTGGCCCTGGCGATCCATGAACTTGCGACGAACGCGGCCAAGTACGGCGCCCTGTCCAACGAGATGGGGCGGATCCATCTGTCGTGGACCGTCGATGACGGGCAGCTGCGTCTCGACTGGCAGGAGAGCGGTGGGCCCGCGGTCGCGCCACCGACCGGGAAGGGTTTCGGCTCCAAGCTGACGGAACGCGTCGTGCCCACCTATTTCAGCGGCAAGGCGTCTCTCGCCTATCATTTGCACGGCGTGCACTACGCGCTTCAAGGCGTGATCTAGGATCACCCGTCCGATCCGCCGGGGTTGCTGAAACTCTTGGCTTCAGCCGTCATCCGTTCGTTCTTCGAAGACAGCGGGCAGCGCCACGAGCCGCGACCGGCACTGAAATCCGAGAGCGCCGCTATTCTGCCGGCACGTAAATGCTGTCGACGAGCACCGCCCCCTCCGTCGTCACCGCGCCCTTGGCGACGAGATCCTCCAGATGCGCTAGCACCGAGAGGCCGGCGGCGCCGTGAAGGCGCGGATCGGTCTGGCGGTAGATGGCCGCGACGATTTCGGGGATCGTCCTGTCGCCGCCGTGCAGCCGTTCGAGGATCGCCGTCTCGCGCATCCGCCGGTGCGTCTTCAGCCCGCGCATGAACGCCTTCGGCTTGCGGACCGGCCCGCCATGGCCGGGCAGGAAGAGCGTCTCGTCGCGGGCGAGGAGGCGGTCAAGCGAGGCCATGTAGTCGGCCATCGCGCCGTCCGGTGGAGCGACGATGGTGGTCGACCAGACCATCACGTGGTCGCCCGAGAACAGCGTGTCGCCGAAGGCGAAGGCCATGTGGTTGGCGGTGTGGCCGGGCGTCGCCACCGCCTCGAAGCGGCCGGCGGGAAAGTCGAGGATCTCGCCGTCGCGGGCGAGGCGGTCGGGGCGGAACGCCATGTCGCCGGCGGCCTCCATCGCGTTGACCTCGCCTTCCTGCAGCGCGCGGGTGGCGCGGTGCGGGCCCTCGGCCACCACCGGGGCGCCGGTGGCGGACCGCAGCCTGTCCACCAGCGCGGTATGGTCGCGGTGGGTGTGGGTGACGAGGATGGCGTCGACCGGCCGTCCCGCGATCGCCGCCATTAGCGCCTCGAAATGCCCGTCCTCGTCGGGGCCGGGATCGACCACGACCACGGAGCCGTCACCGGCGATGTAGCTGTTGGTACCCTGGAAGGTGAACGGGCCGAGGTTGCGGCCGGTGACCCGGAGCACGCGGTGCGCCACCGGCACGGCCTCGCCATGCCGCGGATCGAACGAGGTTTCAAATTCTATGTCCATGCGAGACCCTTTGGCCTTTGCGCCGCAAGAGGCAAGCGCCTCAAACGGAAGCGTCCGCGGCCTTCACCGGAAAGACCTCGGCGATATCGGCCGTCGTCATGATGCGGTACGCGCCGGGGGCGAGGTCGTCCGGCAGCGCCAAACGGCCGATCCGGTCGCGGTGGAGCGCGGCGACATGGTTGCCGACGGCGGCGAACATGCGGCGGACCTGGTGGTAGCGCCCCTCGTGCAGGACGATGCGGGCCGTCGTCTCCGAGGTGACCTCGAGCTCGGCCGGCAGCAGCGGCTTGTCGTCGCCGTCGAGCATCAGCGTGCCCGCGGCGAAGACCGCCGCCTCGTCGCCCTTCAGCGGCCGCTCAAGTGTCACCACATAGCGCTTCGGCACATGGTGCTTTGGCGAGATGATCCGGTGCAGCAGCGCGCCGTCGTCAGTCAGAAGAAGCAGGCCGGACGTCTCCTTGTCGAGCCGGCCGACGGTCGAGAGCGCGGGGTCGCGCTGGCGCCAGCGCGGCGGCAGCAGGCCGTAGACCAGCGGTCCCGCCTCCTTGTGCGAGCAGGTGACGCCGAGCGGCTTGTGGAGGAGCAGGCAGACGCCGGGCAAGGGATCGAGCGCCTCGCCGTCGACAATGAGCCCGGAAGCCAGCTCCGGCGTGAGCTTGACCCGGCCCTCGGCATCGCGAATCGGCGCGCCGTCGAGAACGATGCGGCCGTTGCGGGCCAGCTGCTGCATCTCGCGGCGCGAGCCGTAGCCGAGATTGGCAAGCAGCCGGTCGAGCCGGACGCTGGCCGGCCCCTTCACTTGCGCGCCTCGAAGATCTTGTAGCCGCCGCTCTCGGCCTTGAGGTTGACCAGCTTGAAGATCGGCTTCAGCACCTCCTCGTAGGGCAGGTGCCGGTTGGCGGTGAGCCAGAGAAAGCCGCCGGGCTTCAGCATGTCCGCGGCCTGGCGGATAAAGCTCTGGCCGAGCGTCCTGTCCTCGGTGCCGCCATCGTGGAAAGGCGGGTTCATCACCACGAAGTCGAACTTGTCCGGCAGCCGGGCGCCGCCGCGGACATCCGCCCACTGCACCGTGGCGCGGGCATCCCCGACGTTCTTGCGGGCGGCCTCGACGGCGCGGCGATCGATGTCGACCAGCGCGATGCTCTCGACCTTCGGCGAGGCCAGCACCGCCAAGGCGAGCGTGCCCAAGCCGCAGCCGAGATCGGCGACACGGCCGGAGAGTTTTGGCAGCTTCTCGATGAGCAGCGCGCTGCCGGGATCGAGCCTGTCCCAGGAGAAGATGCCGGGCTGGGTCCACAGGCCCGCCTCGTTCTGGCGCGGACCGCCCTCGGCGATGGCGGCACTCATGTTCTCGCGGGCGTCCCGGTCGAAGCTCTCGGGGCGCAGCGTCTCGCAGATGCGGAAATGCTTGCGCGAGTCCTCGCCGACGTCGCATCCGAAAGCCTTCAGCTCCTTGGCGATGCGCAGGCCGCCCTTGTCCTTCAGCGCCAGCACGGTGAGCGGCGCGCCGGGCTTCAGCGCCTTCAGCGCCAGGGCGATGATCGCCCGGCGTTCGAGCGTGCCGGGCGGCGCGAGCAGCACCATGGCGCCGAAGCTCGCCGGGGTGGCCGCCTCGAGCGCGGACGCGCCGGGCACCAGCGGCGAAAACTGGACGGCGCCGTCGGGGAGATCGACGAGGTCGGCGGGCGGGGCGCCATAGACGCCTGTGGGGATGATCTGGGACACGAAAATTCCAATCGGCTTTTCCGCGTCTCTATATCGCCGGGCCGGCAAAGGCTATGCGGAAGGCCGACGCGGCGGTGAGAAGCGGGCTGCGTTGTCGGCGGGCGGGCGCGCGGCAAGCCAGCGGACGAATATCGAACGCAACCGAAAGAGGGCCGAATGCCGACGATCGCGATCTATGCCCTGGCCGCGCTCGCCGAGATCGGCGGCTGCTTCGCCTTCTGGGCCTGGCTGCGGCTGGGAAAATCGGTGCTCTGGCTGATGCCGGGCCTGCTCAGCCTTGCCGCCTTCGCCTGGCTCCTCGCCCTCGTCCCCACCGATCAGGCCGGTCGCGCCTATGCCGCCTATGGCGGCGTCTACATTGCTGCCTCGATCGCCTGGCTCTTCGCCGCCGAGGGTGTCCGTCCCGACCGCTTCGACCTTGCGGGCGCGGCGATCTGCCTGGTCGGGGCGTGTATCATTCTCTGGGCGCCGCGCGGGGCGTGAGCGGAGAGGACGGGCTTGCGCCACGGCCCCCCTCTCTGCCTGCCGGCATCTCCCCCTCAAGGGGGGAGATCAAGCACGGGACCGCCCGAGATCGGCCGATCTCCCCCCTTGAGGGGGAGATGCCCGGCAGGGCAGTGGGGGGCACGCTGCCGCCGCGATGGCGGCTACGAGAGATACCGCGGCGTCGGCCTTTGCGAGAGCCGGTGCGGCGACCGCCTCCCGGTGAACTGCCCCCAAACCCGCCTTACCAGCTGGGGATAACCGCACCCTTGAAGCGCTCGGTGACGAAGGCCTTCACCTCGGGGCTGTGATAGGTCTCGACCAGCGTCTTGACGAAGGGCTTGTCCTTGTCGGCGCCGCGCACGGCGATGACGTTGACGTAAGGCGACTTCGCCGCTTCCTTGGCGATCGCGTCCTTCTGCGGGTCCAGGCCGCCTTCCAGCGCGTAATTGGTGTTGATGACGGCGGCATCGACGTCGGCGAGAGAACGCGGCAGCTGGGCGGCGTCGAGCTCGGCGATCTTGATGTTCTTCGGGTTCTCGGTGATGTCGAGCGGGGTTGGCTTCAGGCCGGCGGACGGGTCGAGCTTGAACAGGCCGAGATCGGCGAGCAGCAGCAGCGCGCGGCCGCCATTCGTCGGATCGTTCGGCACCGCCACCTGGGCGCCGTCGGCGAGCTCGGTGATCGCCTTCACCTTCTGCGAATAGATGCCCATCGGGAAGTTGACCGAGGTGGCGACGCTGACGAGGTCGTAGCCGCGGTCCTTCACCTGGTTGTCGAGGTAGGGCTGGTGCTGGAAGGAGTTGGCGTCGAGGTCGCCGTCCGCCAGTGCCTGGTTCGGCACGACGTAGTCGGAGAATTCAAGGATCTCGATGTCGAGGCCCTTCGGCGCGGCGAGCGCCTTCACCTTCTCCATGATCTCCGCATGCGGGCCGGGGGTGACGCCGATCTTGATGCCCTCGGCGAGCGCCGGCAGAGCGACGCCGCCGGCAAGAAGGGCGGCAAGGACGAGGGATTTCAGGCGCATGGGACTCTCCTGGGGAGGGAAGACGGGGTAGGGAGGGGTAAGATAGGTGTGTCGGTGGAAGATCAGGCCTTGCGGCTGCGCTTGTCGAAACGCCGGGCGACAAAGTCGCCGGTCGACTGCACGGCCTGAACGAGGACGATGAGCACGAGGACGACGGCCAGCATCATCTCCGGCATGAAGCGCTGGTAGCCGTAGCGGATGCCGAGATCGCCGAGGCCGCCGCCGCCGACGGCGCCGACCATGGCGGAATAGCCGATGAGGCTGACCACGGTCATCGTGACGCCGAGGGTGATCGACGGCCGCGCTTCCGGCACCAGCACCTTCAGGACGATCTGCAGCGGCGTCGCGCCCATCGCGCGGGCGGCTTCCGTGAGGCCCGGATCGACCTCGCGGATCGCCGATTCGACGAGGCGGGCGACGAAGGGGATGGTGGCGATGGTCAGCGGCACGATCGCCGCCGTGGTGCCGATCGAGGTGCCGGTGAGGAACCGCGTCAGCGGGATGATGGCAACGACGAGGATGATGAAGGGCGTCGAGCGCAGCGCGTTGACGACGACGCCGAGCAGCCGGTTGACCATCGGCGCAGCGTAGAGCTCGCCCTTCCGGCTGGTGGCGAGGAAGACGCCGAGCGGCGCGCCGAAGACGATGCCGATGGCGGCTGCCACCGCCACCATGAACAGCGTGTCGAGCGTGGAGGCGAGGATCAGGTTGATCATGTTAGCGGACATGGCCGAGAACCTCCGCCGAAAGGCCGCGCGCGGCGATGAAGGCGAGCGCCGGGGCAAGGCTCGGCTCCGGCAGCGACACGACGAGCGTGCCGAAAGGCTGGCCGCCGATCTCGTCCACCGCGCCGGCGAGGATGTTGACGTCGATGGCAAGCTCCCGCCCGAGGGCTGCGAGGATCGGGTCGGTGGCGGTCGGCCCGGTGAACAGGATCTTCACCACCGCCTGCGTGTCCGGCCCCGCGGCCGGCGTCAGGCGCTCGGTGACGAAAGCCGGCAGCCGGACGCCGGTGACGCCTTCGAGGAAGGAGCGGGTCACTTCATGCTGCGGCCGGGCGAAGACCGAATAGAGCTCGCCTTCCTCCACCACGCGCCCGGCATCCAGCACCGCGACGCGGCTCGCGACCTCCCGCACCACTTGCATCTCGTGCGTGATGAGGAGGACGGTGAGGCCGAGCTCGGCGTTGATCTGCCGGAGCAGCGCCAGCACCTGGCGCGTCGTCTCCGGATCGAGCGCCGAGGTCGCCTCGTCCGACAGCAGCACCTTCGGCTCGGTCGCCAGCGCCCGCGCGATGCCGACGCGCTGCTTCTGCCCGCCCGAGAGCTCGGCCGGATAGCGGCCCGCCTTGTCGCCGAGCCCGACGAGATCGAGCAGCGGGCCGACGCGGGCACGGATGTCGCGGCGGCTGACGCCCGCGATCTCCAGCGGCAGCGCGACGTTGTCGAAGGCGGTGCGCGAGGACAGGAGGTTGAAGTGCTGGAAGATCATGCCGACCGAGCGGCGCACGCCCCGCAGGCCCGCCTCGTCCATGCCGGCGACGTCGACGCCGTCGACCAGCACCGCGCCCGAACTCGGCCGCTCCAGCCCGTTGACCAGCCGCACCAGCGTCGACTTGCCGGCGCCCGACCGGCCGATGATGCCGGTGATGCTGCCGCGCGGCACGGTGAGGCTGACATCGCGGAGCGCGACGAAGCCGGCTTGCCCCTTTGCGGCGGCAAACTCCTTGCGGACGGCGGAGAACCGGATGATCGGTTCGGCGGACTTCTCGGCGACGGGCACGGCACAACTTCGAATGGGGTCGTCCGGCCATCACGGCCGATTCCTGGAAGGGGAGAGACATGCCGCCTCCAACCGCCGCACGCAAGGAAGGAACGTGCGGGGGAGGGCCGGCGGGTGGAAAACCGATCCGTCACCTGACCCGCCGAGGTCGTTCGTCGCGCCCGGTTTGTCGCGTTGACAGGATGTGCTGAAGGAGGGACCCTCGCGCATGAAGAGAACAAAGTGCCGGTGATGAATGAGGCGAAAACGCAGCTGACGGTTTCTCTGCCCGCGTCGCAGGCGGATAGTGTCGATCGTATTGCCGCGAAGCGCGAACGGGACTGGGTCATCCAGAAAGCGTTGTCCCAGTATCTGCGCGGTGAGGGCGCCGACATCCTGGCGGATGCTCACGGGATGGCGCAGCTCGCGGAAGGGCAGGGCGTCGGCCTCGATCAGGTCCTCTTGAAAGCCGAAGCCATCATCCGCCGCGTTGAGGCGCATCGAAGCGTAGGGTGATCCGGCTTCCCCCCGAGCGGAACATTCCCCGCATCGGCGAGGAAGGGCAAGATGGTCAGGACTGACCGCCTCACTCCATCCGGAACACTTCCTCCATCGGCGCCCACCATTCGCCCTCGGCGCGGTTTTCGCGGGGGACCTGGCACGGGTCGGTGAGCTTCCACCAGCGCTGGGTGTCGGGGCAGGCGGCGATGGCCTTCTGGTCGGCGGCGTGGTCGGTGCCGTGGTATTCATAGGTGCCGAAGAGGACGTTCTCGGGCTCCTGGAGGAAGATCGAAAAGGCGCGGATGTTCTGGCGGTGGAGCGTTGCCAGCACTGCCGGCCAGACGTCGGCGTGCAGCGCCTTGTATTCCGCCACCTTGTCGGCCCGCAGGCCGATGGTCATCGCATAGCGCTTCATGCCGGCAGCTCCACCACGATCTTCAGCACTTCGCCGCGGTGCGCGTCCCAGTAGGGAAGGGCGTCCGCGGCATCGTCGAAGGCGAAGATGTTCGAGATCAGCCGGTCCGCATCCTCCCCCATCGCCTCGAGGCACGCGGCGGCTGCGGCGAAGTCGGCGGCGGTCGCGTTGCGCGAGCCGAAGATGTCGAGCTCCTTCAGGTTGAAGAGCTGCGTCTGGTAGCTGACCGGCGCCTTGCAGTAGCCGATGTAGACGACGCGCCCGGCAAAGCTGGCAAAATCCACCGCCTGGGTGAAGGTCTCGGGCAGGCCGACCGCCTCGATGACGACGTCGAAGCCATCGTCGCCGGTGAGGCGGGAGACCGCGGCCGCGGCGTCCTCCTCGGCGGGGTTGATGCTGGCGGCTGCCCCCAGTGAACGGACGAGCGCCAGCTTGTCGCCGGCGATGTCGAGGACGGTGACCTCCGCCCCCTTGCGCACGGCGCCGAGCAGCGCGCCCATGCCGATCATGCCGCAGCCGATCACCAGCACGCGGTCGCCCTGTTCCACCCGGCCGCGCTCGACGGCGTGGAAGCCGACCGAGAGCGGCTCGATCAGCGCGAGATGGCGGGGCGCCAGCACCTCGTTGACGATGATCTTCTCGAACGGCACCGTCAGCCGCTCCTTCAGCCCGCCATCCTGCTGCACGCCGAGGGTGCGGTTGTAGCGGCAGGCATTGGTGCGGCCCTTGCGGCAGGACGCGCAGGTGCCGCAGGCGGTGTAGGGCAGGACGGTGACGCGGGTGCCGACGGAAAGATGGGCGGGCACCCCGCTGCCGACCTCGGCGATCTCGCCGCCGATCTCGTGGCCGGGAATGCGCGGCAGGCTGACCAGCGGATTGAGGCCGCGGAAGGTGTTGAGGTCGCTGCCACAGAGCCCGACATGGCGGATGGCGACGACGACCTCGCCGGGGCCCGGCGTGGCCTCCGGGGTTTGGCCGAGGGCGGTGGTGCCGACGGCGTCGATGAACAGGGCTTTCATGCGGTGGTTCTCTCCAGGGCGGCGGCTCAGCGGCCACGGCGCCTCAGCTGGTCGAAGAAGACGATGACGATGATGAGGACGCCGGTGATGATCCTCTGCCAGAACGAGTTGAGGTTGAGAAGGTTGGCGCCGTTGTTGATGGTGGCGAGGATGAAGGCGCCGATCAGCGGGCCGTGCACCGAGCCGATCGCGCCGAACAGGCTGGTGCCGCCGATCACCGAGGATGCGATCGCCTGCAGCTCCCAGCCTTCCGCCTGGGTGGCGTTGCCGATGCCAATGCGCGCGGCGAGGAGGATGCCGACGAAGGCGGCGCACAGCGCCGAGAGTGAATAGGCGAGGTAGATCATGGTCGAGACCCGGACGCCCGACAGGCGGGCGGCCTCGGCGTTCGAGCCGACGGCAAAGAGATAGCGGCCCCAGCGGCTCTGGTGCAGGAAGATGAAGGCGGGCACCGCGACGAGGATCACCATCCAGAAGAGGTTGGGGACGCCGACCAGGCTGCCGCGCGAGAATTCGTTGAAGGCCTCGTTCTTGATGCTGATGGTCGAGCCGTTGGTGATGAGCAGGCCGATGCCGCGCAGCGAGGTCAGCGTCGCCAGTGTGATGATGAAGGGCGGCAAGCCCATGCGCACGATCGCGAACCCATGGAACAGGCCGATGCCAAGGCCCATCGCCAGTGTCAGGAGGACCGCCGCCCAGATCGGAAACTCCGCCTGCAGCAGGAGCGCGACGATCACCGTCGAGAAGCCGACGATGGCGCCGACGGAGAGGTCGATGCCGGCGGTGATGATGACGAAGGTCTGGCCGATCGCCAGGATCGCGATCATCGATCCCTGCCGCAGGAGGTTGGCGATGTTGCTGGCGGTGGCGAAGTTCGGCGTGGCGACCGCAAGGATCGTGCAGAGCAGCAGGAGGAAGCCGAGGAGGGTCAGCGCGAACAGGAAGCTGAAATTGCGGCGCGGCTTGGCTGGCACGGGTTCGGTCGTCATGGGCAGCTCCTGCGGGCAGGGTTTGTTGGGAGGCGAAGGCCGGTTTCCGGCAGGCCTGATGGGGCGGTGCCGTCAGACGCCGATGGCTTGCGCCAAGACGTCCTCGTGGCTTGATTGCTGGTAGGCGCGGGTGGCGACGAGGTGGCCGCTGCGGAAGACGTGCAGCGTGTCGGCGAGCTCGTAGACCTCCGGCAGGTAGGACGAGATCAGGAGGATGCCGGCGCCGCGCTTCAGGAGCGCCCCGAACAGGCGGTAGATCTCGGCCTTGGTGCCGACGTCGACGCCGACCGTCGGCTCGTCGAAGATGAAGAGCTCGGCGCCGTGGTTCAGCCACTTGCCGATGACGATCTTCTGCTGGTTGCCGCCCGACATGGAGGAGGCAAGGCTCCGCCGGCTCGGCGTCTTGATGCCGAGGCTCTTGATCTGCCGGTCGGCGTGCTCGTGCTCGAGCGTGCGCGAGACGGTGAGGCCGCGGGTGAGCCGGTCGTAGATCGGGAGGTTGAGGTTGAGGCCGATCGGCAGGTTCAGGCAAAGCCCCTGGTCGCGCCGGCTCTCCGGCGCCAGCGCCATGCCGAGGCCGATGGCGACGCGCTCGTCGGAGATCTCGACCGGCCGGCCCTTCCACAGCGTCTCGCCCGCCGTCTTCTTCGTCCGGCCGTAGAGGCCCATGACGAACTCGCTGCGGCCGGCGCCGATGAGGCCGTAGAGGCCAACGATCTCGCCGGCGCGCACCGTCAGCGAGACGTCGCTGAAGCCGGGGCCCGAGAGGTTGCGGACCTCGACGAGGGGGGCGCCGAGCGCGATCGTCTCCTTGTGGTAGATCTGCTCCAGCGAGCGGTTGATCATCATGGCGACGAGTTCGGCGTCATTCGTCTCGCCGATCAGCCGCGTGCCGACGAGGACGCCGTCGCGCAGCACCGAGACGCGGTCGGCGAGCTCGAACACTTCCTCCATCCGGTGGCTGATGTAGACGATCGTCACCCCTTCCGCCTTCAGGCGGCGGATGAGGGCGAACAGCTGGTCGGCCTCCTGGCGGGTGAGGTAGGCGGTCGGTTCGTCGAAGATCAGGAACCGTGTGCCGCGCAGCGAGGCACGTGCGGTGGCGACGAGCTGCTGCTGGCCGATGGTCAGCGATTCCAGCGGGGCGCCCGCCGGCAACCGGAAGCCCATGTCGTCGAGGATCGCCTGCGCGGCCTTGGTCATCTCGCGCTTTTGCAGGATGCCGAAACGCGCCTTCTCGTCGCCGAGGAAGATGTTGGCGGCGACCGAAAGGTGCGGGCAGAGCACGACCTCCTGGTGCACGGCATTGATGCCGAGGTCGATCGCGTCCTGCGGCTGGGCAAGCGTCACCGGCTGGCCGCGCCAGAAGGCCTCGCCCGCCGTCCGCCGGATGACGCCGGTCAGGAGCTTGATCAGCGTCGACTTGCCGGCGCCGTTCTCGCCGACGATGGCGTGGATCTCGCCGGCGTCGAAGGCGAGCGTCAGGGGTTTCAGCGCCCGGACCGGGCCGTAGGATTTCTCGAGGCCCTTGAGCTCGAAGATCGGCCCCGGCGTCTCGGCCGCTGCCACCCCTCGGGCGGCCAATGCTTGCGTCACGCTGTCACTCCCTCCCAGGATGTCTCCGGGAGCGGATGCCCCCGGAGGATGGTCGCGCGCCGCCGCGCCGGCCCGGTTGCTTCCGGGCTCTGTTCACGGCGGGCTCGGCTGTCGCGGCTCAATTGACCTTGGGCTCAGTTGACCTTGGGGTTGAGCAGTTCCTGCGAGCGAGCATCGTTCATGTTGGCGGTGGTGATGAGGTTGGCGCCGGTGTCGACGTTCTTCTCGACCTTCTCCTTCTTGGAGACGGCGAGCGCGGTCTTGATGCCGTCATAGCCCATCCGGTAGGGGTCCTGGACCACCAGCGCCGAGATCACGCCTTCCTTCAGGAAGCCGACCAGCTTGTCGTCGCTGTCGAAGCCGACGAGCGCGACCTTGTCCTGCGCCTTGTTCTCGGCGATCGCCTGGCCGGCGCCTTGCGCCATGATGAGATTCGACGCGAAGATGCCGACGAGGTTCGGATTGGCGGTCAGAAGGTCGGTCGTCATGTTGAGGCCGGTCGCCGCCTGGCCGTCGGCATACTTGTCGGCGACGAGCTTGAGGCCGGGATACTTCTCCTTCAGCTGGGCGGTGAAGCCCTCGCGGCGCTGCTCGAGCGAGCCGGCGCCCGGCGTGTTGGTGATGAGGGCGACGTCGCCTTCGGCCTTGCCGTGCTTGGCGGTGATCGCAGCGGCCAGGCCGTCGGCGGCGATGCGCCCGCCCTGGACGTTGTCGGTGGTCAGGAACGAGGAGAAGGCGTCGGAGTCGGCGCCGGAATCGATGCCGATGATCGGCACGGAAGCGGCCGCCTCGGTGATCGGGGCGCCGAGCGCGGCGCGTTCGGTCGGCGAGATGACGATCGCCGCCGGGGCGCCGGAGACGGCGTTTTCAAGGATGGAGATCTGGCCGTTGACGTCGGTCTCGGCCTGCGCGCCGAGCTCTGGCACGGTGACGCCGAGGTCCTTGCCGGCGGCGCGGGCGCCGGCCAGCACGATCTGCCAGTAGAAGGATGTGGTGTCCTTGACGATGATCGGGATCGTCACCCCTTGCGCCACCGCCGGGCCCGCGGGCACCAGGCTGGAGACGGCGAGAAGGGCGACGGCAACGGTGCCGAGGATGCCGCGGCGGCTCATGCGATACGATGACATTCTATTCCTCCCAAAGGCGCTCTGCGGTGTCATCGTCATGCCGGCGCGGAGCATGCCGTGATCCTTGCCCCGTTCGGGGCTGGCGGGCGCGGTTGTTCCGCTGCTCCGCCAGGAATTCTGTTGTCGTGCCAGCGTCCCCGAAGGACGCAGACCCTTTTATTTGACCGGCAACTCGTCCGGGTGGCGGGCCACCAGGTCGTCGCGGCTGGATTCCAGATGGTGCCGGAGCGCCGCGACCACGGCCTCCGCGTCGCCCGACCGGAAGGCGTCCATGATGGCGGTATGCTCGATCCGGACCCGCTCGGCGACATAGGTGTCGATCGAGTAGGTCCGGGCGGTCTGAAGGCGCATCTGGATCGACTGGTGCCATCCGGCGAGCACCGAATTGCCGCCGAGTTTCACCAGCCGGTCGTGGAACTCCCGGTCGAGCGCGATCGCCTTGCCGAGCGCCGCCTTGTTCCTGGCCGGCAGGATCTGGAACTGCTGGGCCGCCAGCGTCGCCAGCCCGTCGATGAAGGCTGCGTCGACGCGTCCGGCGCTCCAGCCGGCGGTCACCGCATTGGTCTCGATCAGGATCCGTGCCTCGTAGATCTCGACGATGTCCTCGACGAGGAAACGCCGCACCAGCGAGGCCCGGCGGTCGTTGCCGGTGACGAGGCCGTCGCGTTCGAGCAGCGCCAACGCCTCCTTGATCGGCGTCTGGCTGATGGCCAGTTCCTGCGCGAGCTCGTCCGGAAACAGCCGCTGCCCGGCGCTGAGCTCGCCCGACAGGATCTTGTTCTGGATTTCCGCATAGGCCTGTCGCGCCAGCGTCGGTCGCCCGGTCGCCATCACCGCTCCCCCCGATTTGGCGAGAGATCATCACGGCAACGGGAGCGGGTCAATAAAAAATTTTCTATTTAGTTCACTCAGCTGTTTGGTGGCGTTGCCGGGGCTTCATCGGCACTTGTTGGAGAGCGCTGAGTAAGATCAGCCGCGCTCTGGGGTGAGAGCCGCACCGCGCCCGCAGCATCGTTGCCCCGCTGCAACAGCCAGCCCCAGACAAGTAAGCATGACCTATCTTTGCGTGCAGCGACCATCTTGTCGTCATATAGGCTTCGCGTTGAAACCTTAGTCCAGCCCCATCGCCGCCGCAATTGCTGCTGGTGTGTCAGGCCGCGGTTACCAGGAGCGTTTCGAATGCGCATCAAGACCCTTCTCCTCACCTCCGCTGCCGTCCTCTCCGGCGCGATGTCGGCGCAGGCCGCCGATGCCGTGGTCATGGTCGAGCCCGAGCCGGCCGAATATGTCCGCGTCTGCGACGTCTACGGCGCCGGCTTCTTCTACATTCCGGGCACCGAGACCTGCCTCAAGGTCGGCGGCTATGTCCGCGCCCGCGTGATCGTCGAGGACAAGATCGGCAACAGCGACCTCGACGATGCCGGGCGCGATGCCAATGGCGACGTCGTCTTCGACAATGATGCCGCGCGCATGGGCACACGGGTCCGCGCCCGGCTCGAGTTCGACGCCCGCGAGGAGACCGAGTTCGGCACGCTGCGCGCCAAGGCCCGCGTGCAGGCCGAGAACACCGGCGACGGCTTTTCCACCGGCGACCAGGGCTACGGCATGGACGAGGGCTATCTGCAGCTCGGCGGCCTGACGGCCGGCTATGTCGACTCGCTGTGGACGCACAATGACGGCGGCATCGAGGACGGCCTGCTGCTCGAGGAAGCCGACTTCGCCGCCGGCGATTTCACGCAGAACCGTCTCTCCTACATGTACACCGACAACGGTTTCTCGGCGACGATCTCGGCCGAAGACGACGGCACCGGCGACTTCGTCCCCGACGTCCTCGGCAAGCTCGCCTATACCGGCGCCTTCGGCGGCGCCTACCTCATCGGCGTCTTCGACGAGGAAGCCTACAGCCGGACCTTCGCCAACGATGTCGACTTTGCATCGCTTGGCGTCGACAGCGACATCTTTGGTACGCTGGTCCTGCCGGAAGGCTATGCCGCCAACGACAGCGCCTTCGCGCTGAAGGCCGGCGTCCTTCTCGAAAACCTCGTCGCCGACGACTCCTCGTTCAAGATCGAGGGTCATTACGCCTTCGAGCCGACGGAATACGCCGTGGTCGAGACCGCCTATGGCGAGGGGCTCCTCGACGGCAATTTCGTCGGGCAGAACGTGCCGAGCGAATATCAGGTCGGCGCCGGCTACAGCCAGACTTTCGGCAAGCTCACCCTCGCGGTCGACGGCGTCTACGGCGAGACCTTCGACCTCGAAGTGGCGAATGGCGGTTTCTTCAACGGCAACGAGTTCGTCGGCGCCACGCAGAAGGTCGGATCGGCGGACTATTACGGTCTCGGCCTGAATGTCGGCTACGAGATCACGACCAACCTCTCGCTGCTCGGCGAAGTCTCCTACCGCGACATCGACCTGCCGGCGGGCGTCGACAATTTCGACCAGACGGCCGGCTATCTCGAGCTGAAGCGCGAGTTCTGAGCCCGTCCGGATGGGGTGAAAGCACCCCCTCCGGCATGTGGTTATGGATGATAGGCCATCAGCCGCGCGTCCCCTCGGGCGCGCGGCTTTTTAGTCGCGGTCGCCCGCCGAGTTGGCGAGAACCTGGCTTTCGAGCAGCCTGACGGCCGCGACGACGCCGTCGATCACCGGCAAGCCGAAGCGCCCGGTATAGTCGGCCGCAAGGTCGGCCATCCCCGCGCAGCCGAGCACGATGGCCGCGGGCTGGTCCTCGGCGAGGGCGCGGGCGATCTCGGCGGCCACCGTCTCGCGGGCGGCACTGCCTTCCTCCTCCAGCGCCAGCACCGGCACTTCCGACGCCCGTACCCGCGCGCAGGCGGCCGAGAAGCCATAGGTCTCGATATTTCCTGAGATCACCGGGATCGACACCGACAGCGTGGTGACGACGGAAAACCGCCGACCACCGGCCATGGCGGCGATGAAGGCGGCCTCGCCGATGCCGACGACGGGCTTGTCCGTCAGCCGCCGCGCTTCCGCGAGGCCGGTATCGTCGAAGCAGGCGATGGCAAAGCCGTCCATGGCGTCGGCATGCTCGGCGATCAGCGCGAGAAGGCCGGGCACGGCGGCATCGCCATCCTCCGGCCCCTGGATCGAGGCCGGGCCACTCGCCGAGGTCAGCGCGACGATCTCGGTGCCGTCGGAAGCCGCGGCCCGGGCTGCGATCGCGACCTTGTCGGTCATCGAGGCGGTGGAGTTCGGGTTGATGAAGCAGAGGCGCATGCGGATTTCTTCGACGTCGAGGGTGAGGGGGCAGGGCGGAGGCTACAGCGTGCCCTTGCCGGCATCGGAGGCGCCGCGGGTGCGGCGGCGGCGGAGCAGCAGGCCGGTGCCAAGCGTCGCGCCGATGACCAGGAAGGAGATCGCCGTCGTCATCGTGCCGAGCGCGTAGATCGCCGGGGTGGTCACCGTCGTCGTCAGGCCCTGCAGTTCCAGCGGCAGCGTGTTCGGGCCGCCGATCGCCTGGCTGGACCGGGCGATCTCGTCCCAGGACAGGGTGAAGCCGAACAGCGCGACACCGATGAGGTAGGGCGCGATGATCGGCAGCACGACATGGCGGAACGTCTGCCAGGGCGACGCGCCGAGATCGCGCGCGGCCTCCTCATAGGCCGGGTTGAAGCGGTTGAAGACGACGAACATGATCAGCATGCCGAAAGGCAGCGTCCAGGTGAGGTGCGCGCCGAGCGCCGAGGTGAAGAGGCCCATCGCCGACTGGAAGGCGGGCCCAAGGAGGGAATGCTCCTTGATGAAGTCGTCGAGGATCCGGAACTCCAGCGCGATGCCGAGCGAGACGACGATTGAGGGCAGGATCAGGCTGGCGATGGCGGTGTAGAACAGGAGCGTCGAGCCGAAGAACCGGCGTCGGAAGGCGAGGCCCGCCAGAACCGAGATCACCACGGTCAGCACCGTGACGACGAGGCCGAGGCGGAAGGAGCGTCCGAAGGCCGCCCAGACGTCGACGACGCCGAGCCCTTGCCAGAGCACGCCGAACCAGTGCGTCGAGACGCCGTTCATCGGGAAGGTCAGCCCGCCCTGCGGGCCCTGGAAGGACAGGATGACGATGGTCAGCGTCGGCCCGTAGAGGAAAGCGACGAAGAGCGTGAAGAAGGCGGCGAGGAGGTAGAAGACCGGGCTGCGCTTTTCGCTCATCTCAAAGCTCCTTGCGGATGTCGACGAGCCGCGTCAGCGCGAAGATCATCAGGAGGACGGTGGCGAGCAGCACCACCGCATTGGCGGCGGCAACCGGGAACTGCAGGTAGCTGATCTCGACCGAGATCGTCTTGCCGACCGAGGCGATCTGCTGGCCGCCCATCAGGCCGATGGTGATGAAGTCGCCCATCACGATGGTGATGACGAAGATCGAGCCGATGGCGATGCCGGTCTTGGAGAGCGGGATGATGACGTTGGTCAGCGTCTGCCAGCCGCTGGCGCCGGCGTCCTTCGCTGCCTCGATTAGCGAGCGGTCGATCCGCAGCATGGAATTGTAGATCGGCACCACCATGAAGAAGGTGAACAGGTGGACGAAGGTGATGGTCACCGAGAATTTCGAATAGAGCAGCCAGTCCAGCGGCGCATCGATCGCGCCGATGCCGAGGAGCGCCTTGTTCACCAGCCCCTCGCGCCCGAGCAGCGGGATCCAGGAGATCATGCGGATGACGTTGGAGGTCCAGAACGGGATGGTGCAGACGAGGAAGAGCATCGACTGGATCGCCTTGCTGCGCACCTCGAAGGCGAGGAAGTAGGCGACGGTGAAGCCTATCAGCAGAGTCAGCACCCAGACGGTGGCGCAGAAGTAGAGCGTCGACAGGTAGGTCTTGAAGGTTGTGCAGACGGTCGGCAGCTTGACGATACAGCGGTCGAAGACGTCCATGTAGTTCTGCAGGACGAAAGCCGGCTGGATCGAATAGTTCTCATAGGTCCAGAAGCTCACTACCACGATGAAGGCCAGCGGAATCACCAGGAAGACCAAGAACACCAAGCCGAGCGGCATGGCCTGGAGATAGGGTGCGATGCTGGAGCGTGATGCCATGGAAGATCCGGGTGAGAGGGTAACGCCGCCAATCTCCCCCCTTGAGGGGGAGATGTCCGGCAGGACAGAGGAGGGCGAGCCGCCGCGGCAATGAACGTCATCGCTGCTCTGTCTTTTCGGTCCCAGGGCTCGGTGCTCCGGGGCATTTGCTGGGATGTCCGGAAACGCCGCGCTCGACGGCGCCCCCCTCTGGCCTGCCGGCCATCTCCCCCTCCAGGGGGGAGATCAGCAGGTTTGAAGCGTCGCCTTACGCCGCGACGAACTCGTTCCACTTGCGGATCATGTAGGCGTCCTCGTCCATGACGGCGTTCCAGCAGGCGACGGCGCCCATGCGGTCCTCGTAGGAGCCGCCGTCGCGCTTGGTGCCCTTTAGCGCGATGGTCTCGCCGGACGGGGACTTGATGTCCTCGGCAGCTTCCTTGCCCTCCATCCAGTAGGCCCATTCATAGGGCTGCATGGCGGCCTTGGCGGTGGGAAGTACGCCGGCGTAGTAACCCTGGCGGTTCAGGAAGGCGCCGGCCCAGCCGGACAGGAACCAGTTGACGAACTCGTAGGCGGCGTCGAGCTTCGGGCCTTCGAGGGTAGCGGGCAGCGCGAAGCCGGAAGCCCAGGCGCGATAGCCTTCCTTCAGTGGCTGGAACACGCAGTCGATGCCCTTGCCGCGCACGGCGGTGACGGCCGGCGACCACATCGACTGGATCACCACCTCGCCGGAGGCCATCAGGTTGACGCTCTCGTTGAAGTCGGACCAGAGGGCGCGGAACTGGCCGGCTTGCTTGGCCTCGATCAGCGTCTCGATCGTCATGTCGATCTCGTCGCGGGTCATGTTGCCCTTGTCGGGATATTTGTACTTGCCGGTGGCCTCGATGACCATCGCGGCGTCCATGATGCCGATCGAGGGGATGTTGAGGATCGACGCCTTGCCCTTGAACTCGGGGTTCAGAAGCTCGGCCCAGCTCTCGATCGGGCGCTTGATGAGGTCGGGGCGGATGCCGAGCGTGTCAGCATTGTAGGTGGTCGGGATCAGCGAGATCCACTGCGTCGGCTCGGCCGAGAATTCCTTCGACTTGTTGCCCTGGAGGTAGAGCACCTTCCACGGCGCGGTGCCCTGGTCGCCGATCTTCTTGCCGTTGATCTCGCCCTTGGTGAAGACGGGCGTGATGTTGTCGAATTCCTTGATGCGCTTGGCGTCCATGCCCATCAGATTGCCCGACGGCACGAACTTCTTCAGCGAGAAGTATTCGGTGTCGACGATGTCGAAGGTGTTGGGCTGAGTGATGATGCGCTTGGTCACCTCGTCCGTGGTGACCGGCACGTACTCGATGGTGATGCCGAGGTCTTCCTTGACCTTGTCGGCGATCTCCTTGGACTGGTTCACCGCCGTGCCGAGATAGCGCAAGGTCTTGGCTTCCTGCGCGCGGGCGCCGGAGACATAGGGGAAGCCGGTGATGCCGCCGATCGCGGAGGCGGCGACGGCTGCGCCGCCGGTCTTCAGCAGGCTGCGGCGGCTGACGAAATTCTTGAACATCTCGGTCATGGCGTTCCTCTCTTGTGGGGTGGAAGTCTTGCGGGTCAGGCGGCGGCGAGGGCGACTTCGTCCCCGCGTGCCCAATGGATGTTGCGGCTGTCGCCGAGCGCTGCCGGCGCCGGGTAGAACTGTTCCTCGGGGATGACGGCGGTGATCTCGCCGCCGTCGGTCGTCGCAAGGACCACGGTAACGGTCGCGCCCTGGTACTCGACGCCGCGGACCTCGCCGAGGAGGGTGCGCGTCGCCTCGCCGCCGATGCCGAGGCGCACCTTGTCAGCGCGGATGGTCAGCGGCTGGCCCTCCAGGGTGACGACGTTGTGGCCGCCCATGAAGCGGGCGACGAAGGCGGTGCGCGGCCGGTGGAAGACGTCCTGCGGCGAGCCGGACTGCTCGATCTTGCCGTCCTTCATGATCACCACGAGGTCGGCGAGCGCCATCGCCTCGTCCTGGCCGTGCGTCACGTGCAGGAAGGAGATGCCGAGCTCGCGCTGCAGCCGCTTCAGCTCGGTGCGCACCCGGAGCCGAAGGAAGGGGTCCAGCGCCGAGAGCGGCTCGTCGAGGAGGAGGATGCCGGGATCGGTGACCAGCGCCCGGGCCAGCGCGACGCGCTGCTGTTGGCCGCCGGAGAGCTGGGCCGGCATGCGCTTGGCGAACTTGCCGAGATCGACCAGCTCCATCACCGCGCCCGCCTTGGCGTAGCGCGCCGCCTTGTCCTGTCCGCGCATCTTCAGCGAGAAGGCGATGTTGTCCTCGACGGTGAGGTGCGGGAACAGCGCGTAGTTCTGGAACATCATCGCCGTGCCGCGCTTCGACGGCGGCAGCTCGGTGATGTTGGCGTTGCCGAGCAGGATGTCACCGGCGCTGGCGATCTCGTGGCCGGCGATCATCCGCAGCGTCGAGGACTTGCCGCAGCCGGAGGGGCCGAGGAAGCAGCAATAGGTGCCGGCGGGAATGCGCAGGTCGATCCCGTCCACGGCCACGGTCTCGCCGTAGCGCTTGGTCACCTGCACCAGTTCGAGTTTGCCGTCGTCCATGCTCGTTCCCTCAGCCTTCCCTTACCTCTATGCATCGGACGTGCCAGATCGGGCGGTGGCAGCCCGTCCGGCGTTCTCGGCTCCCATTGGCGGACTGAAGGGCTTCCGCTGGTCGCTTCCAGGGCAGCCGAGCGCGTGGATTCCCATCATTGTGTACAATTATTGTGCACGAATAGGCTTTGCCCTCCGCGGGGCGCTCTGGCATCCTTCAGCCTTGCGGAAGCGAGGGGCGTGCGGGCATGGCAAGGGGTGAGCCGGACATCCGGCAGGCGGGCGGCGAGGCCTCATGGCAGCCGGTGCGCGACGGGCTGCACGAGGCGATCATCCGCCACCGCCTCGACCCCGGCGCCAAGCTCGTCGAGGACGAGATCGCCGAGGCTTTCGGCGTCAGCCGCACCATCGTGCGCACCGCGCTGCAGGCGCTGGCGGGCGACGGCATCGTCGTGATCGAGCGCAACAAGGGCGCCAGCGTCGCCCGTCCGCAGCCCGAGGAGGCGCGCGAGATTTTTGAAGTCCGCGCGCTGGTCGAGCCCAGCATCGCCGGCCTGGCGGCGCAGAAGATGACGCCCGCCGACGCCGCCCGGCTGGAGGCCTGCATCGAGGCCGAGCACGCGGCGATCGCCGCCGACGATCCCGGCGATGCCGTCTACATCTCCGCCGATTTCCACCGCCTGCTCGCGGGCATTGCCGGCCATGGCGTCCTCGCCTCGATCGTCGGCGATCTCCTGTCGCGCTCCTCGCTGGTGGTCGCGCTCTACTGGCGGCGGCCGGAGGCGATGTGCGCGAGCGGCGCCCATCATGCGTTGCTCGCTGCCCTTACGGAGGGAAACGGCGACAAGGCGGCGTCGCTGATGCGCCAGCATCTGTTCGACCTTCTGGCCGGCCTCGACCTTTCGCCGCGCCCGGCGCGCCGCTCCAGCATCGCCGACGCCATCGCCGTGCCCCGCCGCGCCGGCTGAGAGGCTGACCGTCTGGCGCCGCCCTGTCTGCTGCGTTGGCTGTGCAAGATGGAAGCAGTCTGGTGCAATTATGTGCATACGGGTAAGCCGTAAAAGTGCATGCACTATCGGCCAGCCTTTGTGCTATCGGCGCAGCGGCGTCGTGGCATCGTTGCCAGCACGCTGCGGCCGGCGCTATCTGGCGCGGACCGGACGGGAAAGCGAAGTGTCATGCAGCAAGGCGGCGACATCACCAGGGCCTCGGCCGACAAGGTCGGCACGATCTGCCGGGCGATCCGGCGCGCCATCCTCGAGCGGGCGCTCGCCCCGGCCGACAAGCTGCCGGAGGACGCGCTCGGCGAACGCTTCGGCGTCAGCCGCACCATCGCCCGCCACGCCCTCGGCCAACTGGCCTCAGAGGGACTGGTGGAACTCCGGCGCAACCGCATGGCGGTGGTCGCGACGCCCTCCTTCGAGGAGGCGCGCGACGATTTCGACATCCGCATCGAGCTGGAACGGCTGGTGGTGAAGGCTTTGGCCGGACGGCTTACCGCCCGGCAGATCGCCGAGCTGGAAGCGCACGTCTCGGCCGAGGAGGCGGCGCGCGGCGGGCAGGAGGCGAACTCGATCCGGCTGGCGACCGAGTTTCACGTGCTGCTCGCCGAGATGTCGGGGAAGACGGTGCTGATCCGCTATGTCCGCGAGATCGCCTACCGTTCCTGCCTCGCCCTCTCGACCTTCGGGCGCCCGCATTCCTCGGAATGTGCCGTCAACGAGCATCGGACGATCATCGAGGCGCTGGCCTCCGGCGACGCCGATCGGGCGATGGCGGCGATGGGCGAGCATCTCGAGCTGGTGGCGGGACGGGCGCTTCTCACCGCGCCCGAGCCGCGTGGTCGCGACCTGATGGACATCCTGGCGCCCTACGCGGTGGCGGAGGCGGCCCCGCCGAAGCGGCGCGCGGTGAAGTAGGGCGGCAAAGCTTCGTTCTTCTCCCCCGCGGGGAGAAGGTTGCGGCAGCGGGACGAGGGGTTCTCGCCTTATCCAGACAGGATGCGCGATGCTGCGCATCGCCCCTCATCGGCCTGCCGGCCACTTCTCCCCGATGGGGCGAAGAAGCCAGGCTTCAGCGCCGCAGCGACGGCTCGAGAATCCATTCGGCGCTGTCGTTCCAGACGTCCATCTTGATGATCATCCCGTCCCGCACGACGAAGCGGTCGACGTAGCGGTTGTGGTCGAAGGGCGTGCCGTCCGGCCATTCGCCGTAGAGATAGCCGGTGGAGTAGACCACCGTCTCGCCGTCCCCCGGCGCGACGTCGAAGCGCAGCATGCGCTTCTTCACCCAGGCATAGCGGCCGGCATTGACCGAGGTCGGACCGCGCGGATGGTCGAACTCGCGTCCGCCGGTGAAGGTGATGGTGCAGCCGGGCGCCATGTAGGCGGCCGCTGCATCCGGGTCGGGAATCATCGAGGCCTCGAGGTAGTCGCGGACGATCGTGGCATCGGCCGAGAGGGTCGTTTCCGGGGCAGGGAGGGCGGACATGGGATTTCCTCTTCACAGCGGGCAAAATCAGTCATACAGTTTGGCCCAGAAAATGCATGCAGAATAAATGCGCAGTCTGGTCGGGATGTGTGCAGGCCACCCGGGATCCTCTCATGCTAGCGAAGCCCTTCGATCTTGTCCTCCACAACGCCGCGCTCCGCGGCGTCGAGGGCCTGCGCGATGTCGGCGTCGCCGATGGCCGGATCGCCGCGATCGCGCCGACTTTGCCGGCCGGCACCCGCTCGGAGGATCTCGGCGGCCGGCTGGTCATCCCCGGCTTCGTCGACAGCCACATCCATCTCGACAAGTCGTGCCTGCTCTCCTGCTGCGGCACCGGCGACCTCAAGGAGGCCATCCGCACCGTCTCGGCGCTGAAAAAGGGCTTCACCGTCGAGGACGTCCGCCAGCGGGCGCAGCGGACGCTGGAGAAGGCGATCCTACAAGGCACGATGCACATGCGCACGCATGTCGAGATCGACCCGCGCATCGGCCTGCGCAGCCTCGAGGCGATCCTCGGCCTGAAGCGCGACTATGCCTTTGCGATCGACCTCGAGATCTGCGTCTTCCCGCAGGAGGGGATGACCAACGATCCCGGCACCGAGGAACTTCTGGTCGAAGCCTTGCAGCGAGGCGCCGACCTCCTGGGCGGTTGCCCCTATACCGACAGCGATCCGGCGGCGCAGATCGCGCGTCTCTTCGCCATCGCCGTCCGGTTCGACGTCGACCTCGACTTCCACCTCGATTTTGACCTCGACCCAAACGGTAGCCATATCGGCGAGGTCTGCCGCCAGACAGTGGCGCATGGCTGGGGCGGCCGGGTCGCCATCGGCCATGCGACGAAGTTGTCGGCCATGGGGCCCGCGGCTTTCCAGGCGGCGGCCTTGACGCTGGTGGAGGCAGGCGTTGCCGTCACCGCGCTGCCGTCGACCGACCTCTATCTCGGCGGCCGCGACCGCCTCGCCAACAGGCCGCGCGGCATCGCCCCGGTGCATCTCCTCGCCGAAAGGGGCGTCACCGCCTCGCTCGCCACCAACAACGTCCTCAACCCGTTCACGCCTTTCGGCGACGGCTCGCTGCTGCGGATGGCCAATCTGTACGCCAACACGGCGCAGATCGGGCCCGCCGGTTTCGACGCTTGCCTCGACCTCGTCACCACCGATGCCGCCAAGCTGATGCGGATCCAGCATTACGGCATCGCCACCGGTCATCCCGCCGACCTCGTGGTGCTCGATGCGCCCGATGCGGTGCTGGCGCTGGCCGAGATCGCCGCGCCCTTGATGGGCTTCAAGCGCGGCCGCCAGACCTTCGTCCGCCCGCTCGCGCGGCTGTTGAGGCCGGGCGATCCGGTGCCAGCGCTCGAAGAAGCGATGCCGCACCTCTTTGCCGCGGAGACCTGAGCTCCGCCGACCCCTTCCACCCCCGCCGCCAACCCCAACAGGAGACTTCCATGCGCCGCTCCATCCTCCTTGCCGCCACGCTCGCCGCCGCCTTCGCCGGCCCGGCCCTGGCCGAAACCCTCACCGTCGGCGCCAACATCGGCAACGTCCCCTGGGAGTTCCAGGACGAGAAGTCCGAGACCGTCGGTTTCGAGATCGACCTCGTCAAGGAAGTCGCCTCGCGCCTCGGCTATGACGGCGTCGAGTTTTCCAACATCCCGTTCTCCGGCCTGTTCTCGGCCGTGCAGTCGGGCCGCGTCGACGCCGCCGTGTCGTCGATCACCATCACCAAGGAACGCTTGAAGTCGGTCTCCTTCGCCCAGCCCTATTACGACAGCGACCAGTCGCTCTCGACGCTGAAGACGTCCGACGTGAAGGGCACCACCACGCTCAAGGGCAAGACCGTCGGCGTCGACACCGGCTCGACCGGCGACATCTACGCCACCGCCCACCAGGCCGAGTTCGGCATCGCCGAGATCCGCCGCTTCGAGGGCCTCGCGCCCGCCATGCTTGACCTCGGCAATGGCGGCATCGACGGCTACATCTCCGACATTCCGGCGGTCGCCTACTACATCAAGGACAAGCCGCAGTTCGCGGTCGTCGAGCGCATCAAGTCGGGCGAGCAATACTCCATCATGTTCGCCAAGGATTCGCCGCTGACCGCCAAGGCCTCGACCACCATCACCGCCATGAAGAAGGACGGCTTCATCGCCAAGCTGCACGAGAAGTGGTTCGGCGTGAAGGCCGAGGACACGACCAGCACGGTGGCGGTGGCCGATACGCCGAAGACCACGGACTGATGGGACGGGGCCGGGTGAGTTCATCCGGCCCCGTTAGTTTGATGTTACCGTTTCGGCATGGGTCCCCGGGGCCAAGGCCCCGAGGATGACGACTTCGAAGGATGGCGCCCTTCATCTCAGCAGACGATAGCGCCAACCTTTGCGGTCAAAAGGGGAGCGTTACCCCCTCAGGCTCGTCATCCTCGGCCGCAGGCCGGGGACCCATGCCGCGTCTCGTCCTCGCCGCTCCGGTGCCAGCATCCCGCTCGCAGCCGGGATGAGGAAGCGGGGGGCGAAGAAAAGTACACCTGAACCAATCCGAAAGTCGGCATGAACATCATCACCACCTTCTTCAACGTCGATGTGCTCTGGCGCACCTATCCGCTGCTGCTCGACGGTCTGCTGCGCACGATTTTCCTCGGCGCGCTGTCGATCGTGCTGGGGCTGGCTGGCGGGCTCGCGCTGGTGCTGGTGCGGCTCTATGCGGCAAAGCCGCTGCGGTTTCTTGCGATCGTCTACATCGACGTCTTCCGGGCGCTGCCGGTGCTGGTCTGGCTGGTGATCGTCTATTACGCCTTTCCCTTTATCGGCATCCGCTTCTCGCCCTTCGTCGCCGCCTGCTTCGCGCTGACCACGGTGTCGGCCGCCTATGCCGCCGAGATCTTCCGGTCGGGCATCGAGGCGGTGCCGCGCGGACAGTTCGAGGCGGCGCGGGCGATCGGCCTGTCGCCCTGGCTGGTGATGGCAAAGGTCGTGCTGCCGCAGGCGATCCGCATCGTCATCCCGCCGCTCACCAACAATTCGATCAACGTCATGAAGGACACCGCGCTCGCCTCGGTCGTCGCCCTGCCGGATCTTCTGAAGCAGGCGACGCAGGCGCAGGCGCTCGCCGCCAACCCGACGCCGCTGATCGGCGCCGCTATCCTCTATCTCCTGCTGCTGCTGCCGCTCGTGCGCCTCGTCTCGCGCTTCGAGCACAAGGGCGACCGCCGCGGCTGACCTCTTCTATACGCTCCTGATTTCGGCGCCGATGCGCCCGACAAAGGCACTGCCATGACCCTCGACCTCGACTTCGTCCGCCGCCAGTTTCCGGCCCTCTCCAGCGAATGGGCCTATATGGACAATGCCGGCGGCAGCGCTGTTCTGTCCCGCGTCGCCGCCCGCATTTCCGACTATCTCCTGACCACCCACGTCCAGACCGGCGCGAGCTACGGCCCGAGCCAGGAAGCGACGCGGCGCGTCGGCGAAGTGCGCAAGGCGTTCGCCACCTTCATGAACGCCGATCCCGGCGAGATCGTCATGGGCCCGTCGACGACGATCCTGATCCGCTTCCTCTCCGAGGCGATGACCGGCAAGCTGCAGCCGGGCGACGAGATCATCCTGACCAACACCGACCACGAGGCGAACATCGGCCCCTGGCTGAAGCACGCCCCGCGCGGCGTCGTCATCAAGTTTTGGAAGTGCGACCCCGAGACCTTCGAGCTCGATCTCGCCGATCTCGAGGCGATGATCACCGAGAAGACCAAGCTCGTCTGCGTGACGCACGCCTCGAACATCCTCGGTACCATCAACCCGATCCGCGAGATCGCCGACATCGCCCATGCCGCGGGCGCCGAAGTCTGCGTCGATGCCGTCGCCTACGCGCCGCACCGGGCGGTCGACGTCCAGGCGCTCGGCTGCGACTACTATATCTTCAGCGTCTACAAGGTGTTCGGTCCGCATTTCGCTGTCATGTTCGGCAAGCGCGACAAGCTCTTGGAGCTCGACAACATCTACCACTACTTCTTCGACAAGAGCCGGGTGCCGCACAAGATCGAGCCCGGCAACATCAACTACGAGCTCGCCTGGGGCTCGATCGGCGCGGTGGAGTATGTCGAGGAACTCGGCGTTCGCGCTGGCGCGTCGCCCGGCCGGGTGGCGATCGAGGCGGGCTTCCATCAGATCGCCGAGCAGGAGCGGGTGCTTACGGCGAAGCTGATGGACTTCCTGCAGAGCCGCAATTCGGTGCGGATCATCGGTCGCGCCTCCTCTGATATCGAGGACCGCGTCTCGACGGTGAGCTTCACCGTCGGCAACGAGAGCTCCAAGCGCATCGTCGAGGCCGTCGACGACGCAAAGGTCGGCATCCGCTACGGCGACTTCTACGCCAAGCGGATCGTCGAGGAGCACGGGCTCGGCGCCACCGACGGCGTCGTGCGCGTCTCGATGGTGCACTACAACACCGTCGAGGAGGTCGACCGGCTGATCGCGGCGCTGGAGCCCAGCCTCTGATGCTCGACCTCGTCATCTCCGGCGGCACCGTCGCCACCGCCTCGGACACGTTCATGGCCGACGTCGGCATCAGGGGTGGCGTCATCGTCACCCTCGGTCACGACCTCGGGCCGGCGCGCGAGACCATCGACGCCACCGGCAAGTTCGTGCTGCCGGGCGGTATCGACAGCCATGTGCATCTCGCCCAGCCCTCGGGCGAGGGCATCGTCATGGCCGACGGCTTCGAGAGCGGCACCCGCTCGGCGCTCTACGGCGGCAACACCACGGTGCTGCCGTTCTGCCTGCAGGAGAAGGGCGAGAGCCTGCGCGAGGGGCTGAAGCGCTACCACGCGCTGGCGGAAGGCAACTGCTACACCGACGTCTCCTTCCACCTCATCGTCTCCGATCCGACCGAGGCGGTGCTGGGGCAGGAACTGCCGGCGCTGGTCGCCGACGGCTACACCTCTTTCAAGGTGTTCATGACCTATGAGGGCCTCCGTCTGAACGATGCCGAGATCCTCGCCACCATGGACGTCGCCCGCCGCACCGGCGCGCTGGTCATGGTCCACTGCGAGAACGAGGACGCGATCCGCTACCTCATCGGCCGGCACGAGGCGGAGGGCGAGGTGCGTCCGCGCGCGCATGCCACGACCCGGCCCGTCGCGGCCGAGCGCGAGGCGACGCACCGGGCGATGTCGCTCGCCGAGATCGTCGACGTGCCGGTGGTCATCGTCCACGTCTCCAACGGCGCGGCGATCGACGAGATCCGGCGGGCCCGGGCGCGGGGCCGCAAGGTGGTGTCGGAAACCTGCCCGCAATACCTGACGCTCACCGCCGCCGACCTCGAGGGCATGGACTGGGAGGGCGCGAAGTTCGTCTGCTCGCCGCCGCCGCGTGATACGGCGGAGCAGGCGGCCTGCTGGAACGGGCTGGAAGACGGCGTCTTCGACCTCTTCTCCTCCGACCATTGCCCGTTCCGCTACGACGACCCCGCGGGCAAGCTGAACCCGAAGGGCGCGAAAAACTTCCGCCACATCCCGAACGGCATTCCCGGCGTCGAGACGCGGCTGCCGATCCTGTTCTCGCAAGGCGTGATGGCCGGGCGCATCGACCTGCCGCGCTTCGTCGCGCTGACCTCGACCAATCATGCCAAGCTCTACGGGCTGGAGAACAAGGGCCGCATCGCCATCGGCTGCGACGCCGACATCGCGATCTGGGACCCCACACTCACCCGCACCATCCGCCATGCCGACCTCCACGACGGCGCCGACTACAGTCCCTATGAGGGGATCGAGATCACCGGCTGGCCGGTGACGGTGGTGCTCGGCGGCAAGGTGATGCTGCGCGACGGCGTGCTGGAGGGGACGAAGGCCGATGGCGCCTATGTCAGCCGGAGCCTCTCGAGCCTGACGGCGGGCAAGGTTCTCTAGGCGTCGGCCGAGCGGACAGGACGGCCAGCGCCGGAGGTCCGGCTTCCGGAATGGAGGAAGGTCCCCGGCGGAATGAAATTCCTGCCGGGACCTGCAAAACAGAAAGTTTAATATCGACTGTTTCAGTAGATTGACTAGTCTCGGCGCTAGAGATCGCGTTTGGCGCGGCACCCTCGCAGGACACTTCCCGTCCGTTTCCCCCGGCCGAAATCCGGCCGCCGAAAGGAGATCCATGTCCCGATCGACGACCCTTCTCGCCGCCCTCGGCCTGTCGCTGGCCTTCGCGCTGCCGGTGCTGCCGGCCGCCGCGCAGCAGACGCTGCTCAACGTGTCCTACGACCCGACGCGCGAGCTCTACAAGGATTTCAACGCCGCCTTCGCCAAGCATTGGGCGGCCGAGGGGCATGACGCCGTCGCTGTCCGCCAGTCGCATGGCGGTTCCGGCGCTCAGGCGCGCACCGTGATCGACGGCTTGGATGCCGACGTGGTGACGCTGGCGCTCGAGGCCGACATCAACGCCATCGCCGAGAAGTCCGGCAAGATCAATGCGGACTGGCGCGGCCGGCTGCCGAACAACAGCGCGCCCTATACCTCGACCATCGTCTTCCTGGTGCGCAAGGACAATCCGAAGGCGATCAAGGACTGGGGCGATCTCGTCAAGGACGGCGTGGAGGTGATCACGCCGAACCCAAAAACCTCCGGCGGCGCCCGCTGGAACTATCTCGCCGCCTGGGCCTGGGCCAACCAGCAGTATGGCGGCGATGCGGCCAAGACCAAGGAGTTCGTCGGCCAGCTCTACGGCCACGTGCCGGTGCTCGACAGCGGCGCCCGCGGCTCGACCACGACGTTTGCCCAGCGCGGCATCGGCGACGTGCTGCTGGCCTGGGAGAACGAGGCCTTCCTGACGCTCGAGGAGCTCGGCGCCGACCAGTTCGAAATCGTCGTGCCGTCGATCTCGATCGTCGCCGAGCCGCCGGTGGCTGTCGTCGATAAGAACGTCGACACCAAGGGGACGCGCGAAGTCGCCGAAGCCTATTTGAACTACCTCTATTCGCCCGAAGGCCAGGCGATCGCCGCGAAGCACTTCTACCGGCCGTTCAAGCCGGAACTTGCGGCCAAGGAGGACAATGCGCGCTTCCCGCAGGTGAAGCTCGTCACCGTCGACGATCCGCTGTTCGGCGGCTGGGCCAAGGCGCAGCCCGAGCATTTCGGCGATGGCGGCACGTTCGATCAGATCTACAAGCCGAAGGGCTGAGCCGCGCATGGCGCGGGGCCGGACCCCGCGCTCTCGATGCAAGGGACTGGATTCAATGCGATTCCGGTCCCTTTTTCGTGTCGCGGCCTTGGTCGTCCTGCGCCCGGGCGGCAGGCAAGGTTAAGTTTCGCTAAAACTGAAAACGCAAATTCTCAGTCACTACCAAACCAACGATAAACCAAATATAAGTAGCCGAATACAGAAAAGGCGATTCACTCAAATTGTCGATAGCTAGCAACGAAAGCGTTCAAAGAATAGCTGCATAAGTATCCCTGCAAGCAACGAGCACAACGCTCTTGCGGCTCTAACGGGGAAAAATACAATGGTCAGCATCAACAACACCGCTTCGAACTCTTTCGTTCTCGCTTCGCTCCGCCAGACGAACAAGGATCTTGCGACAACGCAGACCCGCATCGGAACTGGCCTGAAGGTCAACTCGGCCTCCGACAACGCGACTGTCTTCACGCTTGCGCAGGGCATTCGCTCAGACGTAAAGAGCCAGGACGCGCTGGCGACCGGTATCACCACGAATAAGTCGACCGCGGATGTCGCCGTCGCCGCAATGGACAAAATCAGCGACATCCTCGGCAAGATCAAGGAAGTGGCCGATAGCGCCACCAACGCCGGGGCAACCGCTGCCGACGTAAAGAAAGTGACCGCGTTCCAGAAGCAGATCGCCGCACTCGCCTCCAGCGCGGGCTTCCAGGGTACCAACTTTCTCACCGCTGCGTCGGCGACCGTTTCGACCAAGATTTCAGTCGACCAGGGTGCTTCTACCGCTCTTGATGTGACGACCGTCGCGCTGACAGCTGACACCGACTACATCGCTGCAGCCATCACGGCCACCACGACGACGGACATCCTGACCCTTAGCGACAAGGTTGATACGGCTCTTACGAAGATCTCGGACTACACGGCGACGCTTTCCGCCTACTCCGAGAGCCTTTCCTCGCAGTCCGATTTCCTGTCCTCGCTGAAGTCGATCAAGGAAAGCGCTGTCTCTTCGCTGGTGGACGCCAATCTCGAAGAGGAATCGGCGAAGGTTACTTCCCTCCAGGTGCGGCAGCAGCTGGCCTACCAGGCCCTCTCGATCGGCAACTCGTCGGCCCAGAACGTCCTCCGTCTCTTCCAGTAAGAGACCGAGCTTCCCCTTAAGCCGCGCGGGCGACCTCGCGTCTCCCCGTCGCGACCAGCACATCGCGGCTTAACCAGGGCCCTCCGGCAACTGCCGGGGGGCCTTTCACGCGTTGGGCGGCGCGCCTTACCGGCTGCTGCCCCGCTGCGCCACCCAGCGCTCGAGGCCCGACAGGCCGTCATAGATCAGTACCGCCAGCACCGCGACGATCAGGCCGCCCTGCAGAACGAAGGCAAGGTTGCTGGAGACGAGGCCGGCAATGATGACTTCGCCGAGGGTCTTGGCAGCCACCGTCGAGCCGATGGTGGCGGTGGCGAGGCCGATCACCGCCGAGAGGCGGATGCCGGCAAGGATCGCAGGCAAGGCGAGCGGCAGCTCGACGCGCAGAAGCTGCTGCCAGCCGGTCATGCCGGCGCCGCGCGCGGCTTCCCGGATCGTCGGCGGCAGGCCGGTGAGGCCCGACACCGTATTCTCGAAGATCGGTAGGAGGCCGTAGAGGAAGAGCGCAATCAGCGTCGGCTTCTCGCCGAAGCCCACCGCCGGCACGGCCAGCGCCAGCACCGCCACCGGCGGAAAGGTCTGGCCGATGTTGACGATGCTGCGCGACAGCGGCAGGAACTCCGCCCCGATCGGCCGCGTCACCAGGATGCCGAGCGACACCGCGACGAGCGTCGCCGCCGCGGTCGCGAGGAACACGGTCCGGAGATGCGACAGCGTGAGCGCCAGGAGGCTGCCCTGGTTGTAGATCGCCGGCGCGTTGTTGTCGGTGAACGGGCGCAGCAGCGGCGCGAAGGGCTGGGGATCGACGAGGAACGCGATGAGCACGGCCAGCGCCGCCAGCCGCAGCAGCACCGGCCACCAGCGGCTCACGGCGCGGGTCTCGCGGCGTGGCGCACCAGCGCCTCGATCGTCACCCGGCCGATCGTCGCCCCTTCAGCGTCCGTCACCGGCAGCGCCGGGCGTCCGGACCAGAGCAGCTCGGCCAGCGCGTCTCGCTGCGAGGCCGCCGCTGCGATCGCCGTGCCTTCCGCCGTCCCGGGCTCGACCAGCGCGCCGACCGTGCCGAGCGACAGCAGGCGGAACGGCCGCTCGGCCGTGCCGATCAGCGTCTCGACGAAAGGCGTCGCCGGTCGGGCGAGGATTTCCGCGGGGCTGGCGAACTGGATCAGCCGGCCGGCATCCATCACCGCGATCTTGTCGCCGAGGAGGATCGCCTCCTCCATGTCGTGGGTGACGAGGATGATCGTCGTGCCGAACCGTTTCTGGATGTCGAGGAGATCGATCTGGGCTTTCGCCCGGATCACCGGGTCGAGCGCGCCGAAAGGCTCGTCCATCAACAGGACGTTCGGCTCGGCCGCCAGCGCCCGGGCAACGCCGACGCGCTGGCGCTGGCCGCCGGAGAGCTCGTGCGGGTAGCGGGCCGCAAAGAGGGCGGGGTCGAGCGAGAAGAGCTCGAGGAGTTCGGCGACGCGCTTCTCGGTGCGGGCGCGGTCCCAGCCGAGGAGGGTCGGGACGGTCGCGATGTTCTCGGCCACGGTCCGGTGCGGGAACAGGCCGTCGCCCTGGATGGCGTAACCGATGCGCCGTCGCAGCTCGAAGCCGGGCAGGCTGCGGTTGTCCTCCCCGTCGAGGCGCACCGTCCCCGACGTCGGCTCGACCAGCCGGTTGATCATCCGCATCAGCGTCGTCTTGCCGGAGCCGGAGGTGCCGACGATGACGGCGATGCTGCGCGGCTCGATCACCATCGACACGCTGTCGACCACGGTCGTCTCGCCATAGCGCTTGGTGAGACCGTCGATCTCGATCATGACGCCTTCCTCTGTCCCTGTGCCCCGCGGGGCCGGCTGAGCTCGATGCCGGCGTCGAGGACGACGGCGGCGGCAAAGGCCATCGCCACCGTCGGCAGTGCGCCGAGGAGGACGAGGTCGAGCGCGGTCTGGCCGATGCCCTGGAAGACGAAGACCCCGAGCCCGCCGCCGCCGACGAGGGCGGCGATGGTCGCCATGCCGATGTTCTGGATCAGGACGATGCGGATGCCGGTGAGGATCAGCGGCAGCGCCAGCGGCAGTTCGACGCCGAAAAGCCGCTGCCTGTCGGTCATGCCGACGCCGCGCGCCGCATCGTTGGCGGCGGGCGAGACGCTGGCGAGGCCAACCACGGTGTTCGCCACCACCGGCAGCAGCGAATAGAGGAAGAGCGCAACGAAGGCCGGGGCGCCGCCGATGCCGCGAATGCCGACGGCGGAGGCGCCAGGCACGTTGGCCGCGACCCAGGCGAGCGGCGCGATCAGGATGCCGAACAGCGCAATGGAGGGAATGGTCTGCACCATGTTGAGGGCGCCGAGCACCCCCGCCCGCAGCCGCGGCACGCGGTGGCAGAGGACGCCGAGCGGCAGGCCGACGAGCGCGGCGGCGGCGAGCGAGCCGAGCGCCAGCACCGCGTGTCGGCCGATTTCGGTCCAGATGCTGTCGGCGCGGCTGGTATACTCCTTCATGATCGACAGCCCGTCCCACTGGCCGGAGGCGAGCAGTCCCCAGGCCGCGAGGAAAACGCCCGCCAGCATCGCGATGCGCTGCAGCGGTGTCGGTCGCAGGCGGGTGAAGGCGTCGGTCGCCAGTAGCGCGAAGCCGAAGGTCATGACCCAGAAGCCGGATGCCGGCGAGACGCGGGCATAGGGGTTGGCGGGCGGCGCGAGATGCCCGGCCGAAACGCCGATCAGGATGGCGATGCTGGCAAGGCCGAAAAGGCTGGCGGCAAGGCGCAGGAGCCCGGGCGTGCGCAGCGCGGCAATCGCGAGCGTCGCCACGATCGCGGCGGCGAAGAAGAAGGCGCCCGCCGCGGGCAAGGCGCCGGCGACGGTTTCGGCCGTGCCGGGGACGATGCGGTTGGCGCGGAAGGTGGCGAAGGGCAGAAGTGCGCCCGCCGCGATGATGACGGCGATCGCGACGCCGAGTTTGTCGGGCCGCAATACGCTTGCCGCCGCCCGTCGGGGGAGGGGCGGCGGCGCGGGCCGCGCTTCAGCGGCCGACGGGATCGACGGGAGGCCTATTTGACGAAGCCGTTCTTGGTCAGGAACTCCTGCGCCACGGCCTTGGCCGGCTCGCCGCCCACCTGCACGCGGCCGTTCAGTTCCTGCAGGGTGACGAGGTCGAGCTTCTCAAACACCGGCTTCAGCAGGGTCTCGATTTCCGGATGCTCTTTCAGCACGGCCTCGCGGATGATCGGCGCGGGCTGGTAGACCGGCTGCACGCCCTTGTCGTCGGTCAGCACCACGAGGCCGGACGGGGCGATGCCACCATCGGTGCCGTAGACCATCGCCGCGTTCGCGCCATTGGTCTGGTTGGCGGCGGCCGCGATGGTCGCGGCGGTGTCGCCGCCGGACAGCGTGATCAGCTGGTCGGACTTCAGCGTGAAGCCGTAGGCGGTCTGGAAGGCCGGCAGGGCCGCGGCCGAATTGACGAACTCGGCGGAGGCCGCGAGCTTGGCGGTGCCGCCGCCGGCGACGAACTTGCCGAAGTCGCTGAGGCTTTCGAGCTTGTCGGCGTCCGCCATGTCCTTGCGGACCGCGATCGCCCAGGTGTTGTTCGCCGGCGAGGGTGTCAGCCAGACTATCTTGTTGGCGTCGTAGTCGAGCTTCTTGGCCTCGGCATAGGCTTTAGCTGCATCCTTCCAAGCGGGATCTTCGGCCTTCTCGAAGAAGAACGCCGCGTTGCCGGTATATTCGGGGTAGATGTCGACTTCGCCGGCGATCAGCGCCTGGCGCAGGATCGGCGTGCCGCCGAGCTGAAGCCGATCGGTCGTCGCGATCTTGTTCGCCTCGAGCACGCCGAGAATGATGTTGCCGAGCACGCCGCCCTCGGTATCGATCTTCGAGGATACCACCACCTGCGCGCTCGCCGAGGCGACGAAGAGGCCGGTGGCGATGGCGGCGCCGAGGAGGGTCTTGCCGAAACGCATGCTGCAATCCTTGATGGGGGCTGGCCCTGCCGGGTCCGGCGGTATCGGGCAATCCGCAATGAGGTCAGGACGCCGTCTGGCATTCCCAGAGCGGAATTGGTCCAGCGCCGACGATAGCCAAGCCCCCCGGCGATGCCGAGCAAGGTTTTTCCGTTCACGACGGCGTTTGGAGGCATGTTTTACGCCGGCCCGGGGCGGGAGCCCCTGCAATGGCTGCAACGGCCCGGCGTTCGGTGCGTTGGCTCGAGAAGGTGTTGGCGCAAGGGCCCAAAGGAGGTGGACGATCGGTCCTCTTCTCCCGGCCGTCAGCAAAGGCGAAGACAATGCCAATCCCGCGCGGCGATGACGCCTTGCCCGCCGCCTTTTCTCTTGACGCGAAAGTGCCCATGACCGTCCCGCCGATCTCTTCCGAATGGCCGCCGCTCGATCCGAGGAAGGTCGGCCTGCGCTGCCGCTGCCCCCGCTGCGGCCAAGGCGCGCTGTTCGACGGCTTCCTGACCATCGCCCCGCGCTGCGAGGTCTGCGGGCTCGACTACAGCTTCGCCGATCCCGCCGACGGACCGGCCTTTTTCGTCATCTGCTTTGCCTGCATTCCCTCGGTGCTCTTCGCCGTCTGGCTGGAGGTCGCCTTCGACGTGTCGATCTGGGTGCATGTCTTCGTCAGCGTCCCCGTCATCCTCCTCAGCTGCCTCCTGCCGCTGCGGCCGCTGAAGGGATGGCTCGTCGCCAGCCAGTATTTCCACAAGGCCGAGCAAGGGCGGCTGGTGGGGCCGGACGATTGAAGCTGTCGTCCGGCAGGCTGTCGGCGGCTGCCGTCGGGCCGTTCCTGGCGTCCGCCATATTCCGGCCGCGCGCTGATCTCGCCGAGAGGCGGGCGGCCTACTTGGTCTCGCCGGGCGAGCGGTTATAGACGTCGTCGCTCCGCACGATGTCGTCCTCGCCGAGATAGCTGCCGATCTGCACCTCGATCAGTTCGAGCGGCACCTTGCCGGGGTTCTCCAGCCGGTGCCACTGCGTCGCCTGGATGTAGAGGCTCTCGTTCTCGCGGGCGAAGCGCACCTCGTCGCCGACGGTCACCTTCGCCGTGCCCTTGACGACGATCCAGTGCTCGGAGCGGTGGTGGTGCATCTGCAGCGAGAGCTGGCTGCCCGGCGTCACATGCAGCACCTTGACCTGGAAGCGCTGCTGCAGCGACAGCGTCTCGAAATAGCCCCAGGGGCGGTGGTTCTTGAGGTGTTGTTCGTGCTCGCGCCGCCCGCCGAGCTTCAGGCGCTGGACGATCGCGCCGACCTCCTGCGAGCGGGAGCGGTCGGCGACCAGCAGCGCGTCCGGCGTGTCGACGATGACGAGGTCGCTGACGCCGAGCGTGGCGACGAGCGAGCGCTCCGAATGGATGTAGGTGTTCGCGGTGTCGATCAGCACGGCATCGCTGTGCACCGCATTGCCGTCGGCATCGTGCACGGAGGCATCCCAGAGCGAGGCCCAGGAGCCGACATCGCTCCAGCCGACGCTGAGCGGCACCACGGCGGCCCGGTCGGTGCGCTCCATCACGGCATAGTCGACCGAGACCGAGCGCGCGCGCGCAAAGCTCGCCGTCTCCAGCCGGATGAAGTCGAGATCGCGCACCGCGCCGTCGACCGAGGCCCTGACGGCCGCCGAGATCTCCGGCTCCAGCCGCGCCATTTCCGAGAGGAAGGTGCGCCCGTGCAGCAGGAAGATGCCGCTGTTCCAGGCATAGTCGCCGCTGGCGAGGTAGCCGCGCGCGGTTTCGGCATCCGGCTTCTCGGCGAAGCGGCGGACGTTCGATGCCGTGCCCCCGGCCAGCGCGTCGCCCGACTGGATGTAGCCATAGCCGGTGTTCGGCTCGGTCGGCGTGATGCCGAACAGCACCAGCCGGCCGGTGCGCGCTACCTCGGCCGCCTTGGCGACGCCGGCGGCAAAGCCCGGCACGTCTGCGATCAGGTGATCGGAGGGCATGACGCAGAGGATCGCCTCGGGATCCTCGTCGACGAGCAGCATGGCGGCGGCCGCAATCGCCGGGGCGGTGTTGCGCGCCTCCGGCTCCAGCACCATCATCTTCGGCGTGATGCCGGCCGCGTCGCATTCGGCGCGGACAAGGAAGCGGTGGTCGTTGTTGCAGAGGATCGTCGGTGCCGCGACGCCGGCGGTCGTGCCGAGCCGCTCGAGCGTGGCGCCGAGAAAGCTCGGCCGGTCCTCGAAGAAGCGGATGAACTGCTTGGGATGCATGGCGCGCGACAGCGGCCAGAGCCGCGTGCCGGAGCCGCCGGACAGGATCACCGGGTAGATCGTCATCGCCGTTCCTCGCATCGCGCGCCGCCTGCCGCGACGCTGCGCGACGATTAGCCGAGATCGCCCCCCCGACGCAATTTGCCGCCCGGCTTTTCCGTCGCCGTGGTGCCGGAGAGATGAATCGGTCGCCGTCCTCGATAGTCCGGGAAGGTTCTGCGCGACCGCGCGCCGGACTGCCGATGGGGAGAGCGCACTTCGTCGGCCGGCGGCCGGGAAGATCCGTGGTCCTTCGGCCGTGGAGCCTTCGCCTCACTGGCCCCGTGTTCAGGTTGAGCGGTTTGCTGGCGATGCAATCTGAAATTGCAACCACAGAGGGTCCCTGCTACATCATCTGACATTGCCGGCCCATGATCTGCCGCCGGAAACAACCGAAGGCGGAACGGTTCGCGGCAAGAGTCTCAACAACCCTGTAGCCTGTTCTGTAAGCATACAGTCCCTGGCGGATAAATAACCGGAAGAATTCTTTCCGCAAAGTCATCAGAAACTCAGCAATTTTCACGGGTATCCGGCATTTCCTCCTTCCGAGAGAAAAGGCAGATCCATGACGACATCCCCGCAGCGGATGAGCTTCGGCATTCAGCCGACCGGATGGACCAATGACGACTTTCCGGAGATCGGCAATGACGTGCCCTATCAGAAAATCCTCGACGAGACCGTCGAAGCGGGGTTCGAGGGCGGCAGCACCGGGCACAACTATCCCGTGCATCTTCCCTCGCTCCTTCAGGCCCTGCGCAGGCGCCATCTGAAGATCGCCAGCACCTGGGCCGGCACGAGCTTCACCACCGGGATCGACGCAGCGGCCGCCATGGCGGCGTTCCAGGCGCAGGTGGCTTTCCTGAAGACGGTAGGGGCGCAGGATGTCGTCGTCGCCGAGCTCGCCGGCGCGGTGAATCAGATCCGGACGGTGCCGGTGCTGACGGGCCGGCCGGTCTTCAACGAGCCGCAATGGTATCTCCTGACGCGCTCGCTGAACGAGGCCGGACGGTACGCGCACGAGCAAGGCATGCAGCTCAGCTATCACCCGCATGTCGGCACCGGCGTCATGACCTATGCGGAGGCCGGCCGGCTGATGGACGCGACCAACCCCGCCTATGTCGGCCTCTGCCTCGACACCGCGCACCTTCACTACGGTAGCGCTCTTGCGCAGCGGGAGGCCGGGCACGACGCGGCCGATGGGCAGCGGGCGCTGGTCGAGTTCACCCGCCGCTATGCCGAGCGCATCACCCACGTGCACCTGAAGAATGTGCGCGGCGCGGTTCTGGCGCCGGCGGTGGATCAGGATTTCAGTTTCTACCAGGCGATCCTGCAAGGCATCTTCACGGTGCCCGGCGATCCCGAGGGGAGCCTCGACCTTCGCCCCGTCCTGCAGATCCTGCAGCAGGTCGGCTATCACCGGTGGATGGTCATCGAAGCCGAGCAGGATCCCGCCAAGGCCAATCCGCTGCAGAGCGCCCGCACAGCCCGCGCGTTTCTGCGCCAACATCTGGGGTGGTGAGATGACCGGTGGTGAGATGACCAAAGCCGTCCAGCGTGAGATCTACTTCAGCTTCTTCATGTTCACCGCCGACCTGCGCCCCGGCGACGCTGACTACGCCAAGCTGCTGGTCCGGCACATGAAGGCGCTGGCCGAAATGGGCTATACCGGCTTCGATCTCCACATCGCCGTCGGCGCCGCGGAGCGCGACCATCGCGCCGAGGTCGAGCGCTATGTCCTCCTCAAGAAGACCCTCGACGATGCCGGTCTGAAGGGCCTGAAGTTCACCACGAATGTCGGCACCACGCGCACCTTCGATCCGACATCGCCCTATGAGGAACAGCGCCGCGAGGCCCTGTCCTATCTGAAGTCGCGGGTCGACATCACGGCCATCATCGGCGATGGCGACTCGATCATGTCCGGCCCCTTCCTCTATCCCTACGGCGTGTTTCCGCTGACCGACAGCGGCGATCCGATCGTCAGCGACGCGCTTCAGGACTGGATGAAACCGCGCTACCAGGCGGCACGGCGGCTGTTCCATGCGCTGACCGAGTATGCTTCCGAGAAGGGGGTGAAACTGGCGATCGAGCCGGTGAAGAGCTGGGAGACGCCGCCGCCGAACATGGTGTCGGAGGCGCTGGATTTCCTCGCCCATGCCGATAGTCCGCGCTGCGGGGTGACGATCGATACGGCCCAGGTGGTGATGGAAAGCCAGGGCCCGGCGATCTTCCGCCAGAACGTCGTCCGCGCCGCCCGCGAGAAGCGGCTGTTCTACGTCCACATCTCGGCCCCGGACCGCGGGGCGGTGAAGGACAGCTGGATCCCCTGGGACGTCATGCTCGGCGAGATCGAGCCGGTCTATTCCGGGCCCTACCTCGTCGAGGTGTTCAACGCGATCCCGCCCTTCGACAGCTCGATGCGGATGGCGCGCCGGCGGTTCTGGCGGCCTGGCGAGGACGTGCCGGAAAAGGGGCGCGACAGCGCCTACGACGTCGCCCGCGCCGGGCTTGCCGTGCTGCGGGAGCAGATGGCCATCAACGCCGCAAGACGAGCCGCGACCAATCCAGCCGCCCACGTTTGAGTCTGCCCGCCGGACAGGCTGCCGACGGTCTGGTTACACCGGCGTGGATGCACCTGCAGAAACCGCTGTTCCCTTTCGGACGAAGCCCGGAGACTTCCATGGTCGCGCCCTTGCCGGATCCCATCATCATCGCCCACCAGGCGGGCGACGTCCGCATCCACACCTTCATCTCGGCCTATACCGGCGACAACATCGCCAATGCGACCCACATCGTCGAGAGCGAGAACGTGCTGGTGCTGATCGACGGCCAGTTTCTCGCGCCCTATGCCCGGCAGTTCCGGGCCTATGCGGACAGCCTGAACAAGCCGATCGACCGGCTCTACCTCTCGCACCGCCACCCCGACCACTGGTTTGGCCTCGGCGATGCCTTCGCCGACGTCGCCATCCATGCGCTGCCGGAAACCATCAGCTTCCTCGAAGAGCATGGCGAGGACTCGCGCCAGGATCACTGGAAGCTCGGACGGCTGGCGCCGGAGACGGTCGTCATTCCGACCTACAGCATCAGTCCGGGCGAAGAGGTCATCGGTGGCATCAAGTATGTCTTCGACCGCGTCGTCGACACGGAGATCGATTTCCTGCTGACGATCGGGCTGCCGGACCTCGGCGTCTTCATCGCCCAGGACCTCCTTTACAGCGGCACGCATCTCTACCTCACGCAGCACATGGCCCACTGGATCGGCGTCCTGCAGCGGCTGCTCCTGTCGGACTACGATCTGTTCCTGCCCGGCCACGGCGTTCCCGCCGGCAAGGCGGAAATCGCCGGCAACATCGAATACCTGTCCGCCGCCCTTGCGGCAGTCGGCGAGGGCCTGACCGGCGACGCCTTCAAGCACTTCCTGCTGCAGCGCTATCCCGGCCGCCTCTGCCCCGGAATCTTTGACATCTACCTGCCGCGCCTGTTCGGCAGCGCGAGCGACTACTAGCGCATACGGCGGCGGAGTGTTTGCCCCGTCGGTACAGCAGCATTCGGAATCAACCAGATGGGCACTCCTTGTGCGCCCGGCCGGACGCATGGCGGTCTGCTGCCCGGTAAAAATGCCCTCAGCCAAGAAGGCGTCACCCCGATGGAACAGCGATACACGGTCGGACAATATCTCGCCGACAGGCTGCACGAACTGGGCCTCCGGCATCTGTTCTCGATCGCCGGCGACTATTCGATCCAGTGGATCACCCGCTACGCCGCCACCAGCGGCATCGAGGTCGTCGCCGAGGTCAACGAGCTGAATGCCGGCTATGCCGCCGACGGCTATGCAAGGCTGAAGGGGATCGGCGCGCTCTGCACCACCTATTCGGCCGGCGCGCTCTGCGCGGTGAACGCGCTCGCCGGCGCCTATGTCGAGCGGGTGCCCATCGTCCTCATCAACGGCGCGCCCAGCATCAAGCGCACGCTGACCTTCGAGCAGACCGGCTTCAGCTCGCATCATTTCATCAGCGGGCGCGAGACCGACCTGCAGGTCTTCGAGTACATCACCGCCGCCGCGGTGCGCGTCGACAGCCCGGAGATCGGGCCGATGCAGATCGACTATGCTCTGACCCAGTGCATCACCGAAAGACGCCCGGTCTACATCGAGCTTCTGGAGGACATGATCGACCTCGAATGCGCCCGCCCGGAAAGGCCTTTGCGTCCGGCACGCGCGCTGTCCGATGCCACAAACCTTGCAGACGCGGTCCAGCGGCTCGGCGACCGGCTGCAGCAGGCGAAAAATCCGCTGGTCTGGATCGGCGTCGAGGTCGATCGTTTCGGCCTGCACGCCGAGACCGAGCGCCTCGTGCGCCAGCTGAACATTCCCTACGTGACCGAGCTCCTCAGCAAGGCCGTCCTGTCCGAGGACGACCCGCAGTTTGCCGGCGTCTTCGACGGCATGTCTTCCGCCAGCGCCACGCAGAAGCTCGTCAAGGATGCCGATTTCGTCCTGGCGCTCGGGGTCTGGCTGACCGACATCAACGTTCTCGGCTGGACCGTCGACTACGACAAGACCGCTTTCGTCTCGATGGAGACGGTGAAGTACGGCACCTATTTCAGCGCGCAGGTGACCCTTCAGCATCTGATCAACGGTCTGCTCCAGCGGGGTTTGCGGCGCAATATCGAGCGTCCCGCCGCCTGTGAACCGGTCCCGGCCGACAAGGACCCCGGCGACACCATCACCTACCAAGGCTTCTACGACGTCATTCCCCGCCACATCGACGCCGATACCATCGTCGGCAGCGATGCCAGCCTCAACTATTTCGGCAGTCTGCTCCTGAAGGTCAGCCAGCCGCGCGGCTTCATCGTCCAGTCCTCCTACTCGGCGATCGGCTATAGCGGCCCGGCCGCGACCGGCGTCTGCCTTGCCAAGGAAGACCACCAGCGGATGATGGTGTTCTCCGGCGACGGCGGGTTCCAGATGACCGCGCAGTGCCTGTCGACGCAGACCCGCCTGAAGCTCGACCCGATCATCTTCGTCATCGACAACGGCGTCTACGGCGTCGAGCAATGGCTGGCGGACGCCTCGGTGTTCACGTCGGGCAAGCCCTTCTACACCGCCTGCATCCTGCATCCCTGGAACTACAGCGAGCTGGCCGCCGTCTTCGGCTGCCGCGGCTGGAAGGTGTCGACCTATGGCGCGCTGGAGGAGGCGATCCTTTCCGCCAAGGCGCATTCCGGCAGTCCGTCGATCATCCAGGTCGTCGTCGCCGATCACTCGATCCCGAACAACGCGACCTGGAAGAAGGACTAGCACCGTCCCGCCGCCGCTTTGCCTGCCGCATCCCCTGCATCCTCTGCCGCTTCTTTCCGTCCCGCAGCATGGCCCACCATCCGGTGGCCATAACCCGAACAAGGGAAAACCATGGCAACGCTGCTGACCGACCACCCAGCCCCCGGCGGCCCTGGCGCCACCGCCATGTGGACCCGCGCCGACAAGGACGCGATCGGGACCGCCTTCTCGTCGGCGAGCCGGATCTGGTTCACCGCCGCCGGCGGCATCGTCACCGAGATCTACTTTCCCGACGTCGACACGCCGCAGATCCGCGACCTCCAACTGATGTTCACCGACGGCGTCACTTTCTTCCACGACGCGCAGCGCGACTTCACGCATGAGTGGGAGGCGATCGACCCGCGCGCCCCGGCCTTCCGGCTGACCAGCACGGCGATCGGCCAGCCCTATTCGGTGGTCCAGGAGATCATCGCCTCGTCGGACTCCTCCTGCCTCCTCATCCGCACCCGCCTCATCAGCGACGACGCGGCTTTCCTCGCGGGGCTGAAGGTGTACGCGCTTCTCGCGCCGCATCTGGGGGGGCAAGGCTCCGCCAATTCGGCCTATGTCGCGGTGACCACCGACGGCAAGAAGCTCGTCGCCCGGCACGGCGACTTCTGGCTGGCGCTGAATGCCAGCTGCGGCCTCGGCCATACCAGCTGCGGCTATGTCGGGGTGAACGACGGCTGGACCGACATCATCGGCAACCGCCGCCTGCCGGTCTGGGACTATCACTGCGCCGAGAACGGCAATGTCGCTGTGATGGGCGAGATCGCCCGCGGCACCGACACCGAATTCGTCCTCGGCCTCGGCTTCTGCCTCGACCGGGACGGCAATTCCTCCCAGCCGAACCCGGCCATGGTGATGATCCGCGAGGCGCTGAGCTATCCCTTCGACCAAGAGGCGCCGCGCGGCCAGCTGCAGACCTACATCAACGACTGGGTCGAAGCGCGCCTCGCCTCTCCCGGCTTCAAGCCGGTGCCCAAGACGACGGGCGACAAGGACCGTCTCTTCAACCTCAGCCGCAACGTTCTCATGACGCATGAGGACAAGAGCTCGCAAGGCGCGCTGGTCGCCTCGCTCTCCATCCCCTGGGGCTACAACAACCGCGACGAGAACGCCGGCTACCACCTCGTCTGGCCGCGCGACATGTGCCAGAGCGCGACGGCGCTCCTGGCGGCCGGCGAGATGGACCTGCCGTTGCGGGCGCTGATGTTCCTGGCGACCAACCAGTCGCCGGACGGCGGGTTTCACCAGAACTTCTTTATCAACGGCGTGCCCTACTGGGACGGCGTCCAGCTCGACGAACTCTCCTATCCCGTCATCCTCGCCTATCACCTGACGCAGGCGAAGGCGCTGCAGTCCTATAATCCCCGGCCGATGGTGCTGGCGGCCTCGGGCGCGGTGATCGCCAAGGGCCCGATGACGCAGGAGGAGCGCTGGGAGGAGAACGAGGGCTATTCGCCCTCGACGCTCGCCGCCAACATCGCCGGTCTCATCTGCGCGGCCGATCTTGCCGAGAACCACTGGGGCGACCCGGTGACGGCAAACTTCCTGCGCGAGCACGCGGACTTCCTCGAATCCCATCTCGAGGCCTGGTGCGTCACCACAAAGGGCGAACTCGTGTCGGGCATTGCCGAGCACTACATCCGCATCCTGCCGACGGAGGTCAAATCCTGGGGCAACCGCAACCCCTCGCTGCCCGAGGATCCGAATACCGCCATCGTCTACCTCAAGAACATCCAGGGCGGCGGCGCCTTTCCGGCCCGCAACGTCGTCGACGGCGGCTTTCTCGAACTCGTCCGTTTCGGCATCCGCGCCGCCGACGACCCGATCATCAAGAACACCGTCGCGATCATCGATGCCGAGCTGAAGGACAACCTGCCGCAAGGACCATGCTACCGCCGCTACAACCATGACGGTTACGGGCAAGGCGACAATGGCGAGCCTTTCGGCTCGACCGGGGTCGGTCGGCCCTGGCCGCTGCTGACCGGCGAGCGCGCGCATTACGAGGTCGCCGCCGGACGCGACGCCAAGCCCTATGTGCGCACCCTCGAAGCTTTTGCCGGCGCGCGCGGCCTCATCGCCGAGCAGCTGTGGAACGCCCCCAACCTTCCGAACATCTATCCGCCGCTGGAGACGGGCGGCCCTACCGGCTCGGCCATGCCACTTGCCTGGGGGCATGCCGAATACATCAAGCTGGTGCGCTCGGTGTCGGACGGCCGGGTTTTCGACCGGATCGATCCGGTCGCCGACCGCTACCTCAAGCCGCACGCCAAGAGCCCGCTCGAGGTCTGGAATTTCGACCGCCAGTTCCTGTCCATGCCGGCCGGCAAGACCGTCCGCATTCCGCTGCCGTCGCCCTTCCGCCTGCGCTGGACGAAGGATGACTGGCAGAGCTTCGAAGATCATACGGCCACCGGCACCGAGGTCGGCATCTACTATGCCGATCTACCGACGCTTCCCGGCGCGGCCGGATCGGCGCTGACCTTCACCTTCTACTGGCTCTCCAGCCAGAGCTGGCAAGGGTCCAACTTCACCATCAACCTCCACCCCTAGACGGTCGGTTTTCCCATGTCAGAAGCCCTGTCAGATGCCGAACACCCCTTCGCAAGCCTTGCGCCCACCGTCGCCACCGAGGAAGCCATCGCCGGCGACTACGATGCCGTCATCGTCGGCGCCGGCATTTCGGGCGCCATCATCGCCAGCGCGCTCACCGAGAAGGGATGCCGCGTCCTGATCCTCGAGGCGGGGCTAGGCCGCGACCTCTCGCAGAACGGTTTCCAGCGGTTTCTCGAAACCTTCTACGGCAACCCGAACAAGGACAACAACGCGCCGTTCCCGCGCAACCCGAATGCCGAAATGCCGCGCGGACCGGACCTGCGCACGCTGAAGGCGGGGCAGACGAACACCGAGGCGTACTGGGTCCAGTCAGGACCCTATGTCAGCGACTCCGTCTATACCCGCGTGCTCGGCGGCACGACGGTCCATTGGGAGGCCAAGGCCATCCGCATGCTGCGGGAGGATTTCCAGCTGAAGAGCCGGTTCGGCCGCGGGCTGGACTGGCCGATCGGGCTCGACGATCTCAAGCCCTATTACGACCGGGCGGAATTTTTGCTCGGCGTATCCGGCGACGCGGCGGCGCAGCGCACGGTCGGCGTCGAGTACAGCAGCGAGGACTACGTCTATCCGATGGTCGAGCTGCAGCCGAGCTATCTCGACCGCATCGTCGCCGAGCGCCTCTCCGGCATGCGCGACGAGATCGGCGGCACGCCGGTCGACATCGACTGGATCACCTTTCCGCAGGCCAAGAACGCCGATCCGAACCCGGCTTACGCCAAGTTCAACGGCGGCGCGGCATTCTCGCCGTCGGGTGCCATCAGCCTGCACCAGACCGAGGAGGGCGAGCGCTGCCAGGGCAACACCAACTGCGTCCCGCTCTGCCCGGTCCAGGCCCGCTACGACGCGCGCAAGACGCTGATCAAGGCCATCGGCACCGGCCGCGCCAAGCTGCTCGACCAGGCGGTGGCGAGCCGCATCATCCTCGATCCCGAGACCGGCGCGGTGACGGAGATCGAGTTCAAGCGCTATTCGGACCGCCGGTCGCCGGCGCACACGGTCGGCCGCGTACGCGCGAAAGTCTTCATCCTCGCGGCAAATGCGGTCGAGAACGCCCGGCTGATGCTGGCCTCGGCGGCCGAGAACGGCCACCCCGTCAACGATCTCACCGGCCGCCACCTGATGGACCATCCCTATCTCCTGACCTGGGGCCTGCTGCCCGAGGATGCCGGAACGGGAAGGGGCCCCTCCTGCACCTCCGGTCTCTGCAATTTCCGGCAAGGTGACTTCCGCAACCGCTACGCCTCGTTCGCAGCCGACATTCACAATGATGGCTGGGGCTGGGCAACCGGCTCGCCGCTCGCCGATCTCGTCGAGTTCGTCGACCAGGACAACCTCTCCGGCCGCGCTTTGCGCGAGGCGCTCGGCCGGCGCCTGTCCCGCCAGCTGCTGCTCGCCTTCATGATCGAGATGCCGGCCGATCCCGCGAGCCGCGTCACCGTCGATCCGCGCCATGTCGACCGTCTCGGCAACATGCGGCCCGTCGTCGACATGAAGATCGACGACTACAGCATGGCGACGGCGGAATACGCCCGCGGCCTGTCGCGGCGGATGTTCGAGAAAATCGGTGTCGAGGATTTCACCCACTACGACCCGTGGGACTACGGCTACGTCTCCTACAATGGCGAGAGCTATGCCATTCGCGGCGGCAACCATCTCTCCGGCACGCATGTCATGGGGACGGTGCGGGAGAACTCGGTCGTCGACGACGCCCAGAAGTCCTGGGATCACCCCAATCTCTACCTCGTCGGGCCGGGCAGCATGCCCTCGATCGGATCGTCCAACACCACGCTGACGGCGGCGGCGCTCTGCCTCAGGACCGCGGACGCCCTTCTCGCCCACATATGACCTCCCTCTGAAAGCGAGAGCCTGTCATGGAATCCCCCAGCACGATCATCGAGACCGTCGACCAGCTGAAGCAGTATCTTCAGGTCGCCCTGCAGCTCGAGCACGCGACCATCCCGCCTTATCTCACCGCCGCCTATGCCGCGAATGCCGAGGTCAACCGGCCGTCGATCGACATCATCCGCGCCGTCGCGAAGGAGGAGATGCTGCATCTGACCTTCGCGGCGAACCTCCTCAACGCCATCGGCGGCTCGCCGGATCTTGTCGCCGAGGGCTTCGTTCCGCGCTATCCGACGCATCTGCCGACCGGCCAGGACGATTTCGAGGTTGGAATCGAGACGCTCTGCGACCATGCGCTGGAGATTTTTCTGGCGATCGAGCGGCCGACCAGCCTGCAGCCCGAGCATGAGGGGCGCTTCGAGCGCCTCCGCAAGACGGTATCCGTGTCGAGCAACCAGATGGATCTCTCCATTTTCAAAGCGGAGAACACACTGGTGCCGATCAGAGCGTCGGGGGAGGGCGCCTTTGAACTGCAATACGACATCGCCGTCGTGCCGCACCACCGGCTGACGACCCTGCGCAAGTCGATCTCTGAGGCCGGGCGGTCGCTGGTCCCGCGGGTTCCGGCGCTCGCCGATGACGGCGTGGATATCGAGCTGCACTATTGGAGCATTGGCGAGTTCTACAAGGCAATCCATCTCGGCTTCGTCGAGTTGACGCTGGAGCTCGGCGCCGAGGCTCTCTTCTGCGGCGACCCCCGGCGGCAGGTCGACCCGAAATACTATTACTCCGCGGGGGGCGACCTGACGATGGTGACCGACCTCACCAGCGCCCTGAAGGCGATCGACTTCATCGCCAGCCAGGGCGAGGGCGGCACGGAAAGCGTCTACGATCCCGGCGGCGAACTCGCCCATTACTACCGCTTCGACCAGATCCGCCAGCGGCGCTACTACCGCGATCCGAACAAGGACGGGACGGGCGATGCGCCCGGCCACCCCACGGGCGGCCGGTTTCCGGTGGACATGGCGGCGGTCTTCCCGGTGAAGGCCAACGCCAAGGTCGCCGATTACGCCGGCCATCCCGAGCTCCAGCGCCACGCCCGCCTGTTCAACGGCCGCTACCAGCGTTTCCTCGGCCTTCTCACCCAGGCCTTCAACGGCTATCCCGAAATGCTCGGCAGCGTCTTCACCTCAGAAATGTTCGCGATCAAGGACGCGATGGAGCGGCTCGTGCGCCACCCGCTGCCCGGCACCGCCTTTCATGCGGCACCGACCTTCGAGATGGACGAGGTCCTTTATCCCGACAGCGTGCCGAAGACCGCGCTGAAGGGGGCTTCCCGAATTCCCTCCGGTCCCGGGGGGACGCCGACAACCGTTCCGTCCGCCGCTCCTGCAGAAGGGGCGGGCCGCCATGTGTGATCCCCTCGACAGCTTCCTCAGCCTTTCCGTGCAGCTTTGCGGCCTCTCGCGCTTCGATCTTCTGGGGACCGGCTACGGCCCGCGCTATTTCGCGGTGGTCGAACGCATCGTCGGGCCCGAGAGGCTGCAGCGGCTTCTCGATGCCTACGAGAACTGCAAGGTCGTCCGCAACGTCGATGGACAACGCGCGTCCTCGGCATGCAGCCTGGAAGGGGCGATCCGCAACCATCCGGAGTTCGGCCCGATCGCCCGCAACATCACCAAGCTCTGGTACAGCGCGGTCTGGTTCGAGCTGCCGCCGACCTGGCGGGCGAATTTCGGTGCGCGGCCCGGCGACAGGACCTTCATCCCGTTTCCCCACGCCTATGCCGAATCCCTCCTCGGTCCCGCCGTCGGCGCCCATCCCGCCGGCGCCAAGCCGGGCGGCCACCAGTCCTGGGTCCTCCCACCGGTGCCCTTGCCGATTCCGGAGGAGTGCATCTGACGCGGCGCCGGGCATTGCCGGGCGCTGCGCTGACGGTGTCGGAGATTGTGCAGGTGAGAAGCGGATTTTGCGCAAAGGCAATTGTCACGAAGCTAAGTCGTGGCTGGGGCGCCAGGATTCGAACCTGGGAATGGCGGCACCAAAAGCCGCTGCCTTACCACTTGGCGACGCCCCATCGGCAGCTCAGCCGAACGGCGGTTCTATACCGCCTCCGCCGAAGGCTTGCAACGCCGCTCTCACCCGGACCGGCACCTTGAAAAAGATTCCCGCGAACCAACTTGCAGCCGCGTTCGGCGGCGGCTATAGAGCCCTCGCAGGTCACGGAGTGTAGCGCAGCCTGGTAGCGCACCTCGTTCGGGACGAGGGGGTCGCAGGTTCGAATCCTGCCACTCCGACCATGCAACCCACTGAAAGCTCTATCGAATTTTAGAGCCTCCCGAAGGCGATTTGGGTTGCCGCGACAGATACCGCGACAGATACGAGCGCTGGAAACCCCGGTCGATCCATCACGAATCGATGCCGGGGCATGCATAGTGCAATCCTCCGCCCTTCGTTTGCGAGATTCGAGATGCACTTCGCCGCCGTCGACATTGGGTCTCCCGCCAAGGGTAATCTCGGCTGGGCCGTTATCGGCGACAGCCTCGACGTCGGCGGCACGGACCCCGACGAGCTGATCAGGGTCCTTTCCGAAGTCTCGAGCATCGGGCCGATGGTCCTGGGCTTCGAGGCCCCGATGTATGTCCCCGCCGGCCGGCAGGTGCAGGCTCTGCTTAAGGCGCGCCCCGGCGAAGGCAGCCGAGCATGGAGCGTTGCTGCGGGCGCGACGACGACGGCGATCGCGCTGGCGGTCGTCCCGTGGATCCTCGATAGCCTGCACGCAGCAGTGCCGCATGCGGTCGCTTGGCAGGACTGGACACGTCTACCGACGATGCCTGGAGAGCTACTCGTCTACGAGGCCTTCGTTTCCGGCGGTCCGTCGGATGGCCATATCGCTGACGCGCGGGCCGCCGCTGTTGCCACGCGCGACGTCATGGCAACACCTTTTCCGGAGAGCATGCTCCAGACGGAGGCATGCATGAGCCTCCTCGGCGCCGCTCTACTGCACTCAGGTCTTTCTGATGACCTCATCGAGCTTCGGCGGCAGTGTCTCGTCGTTCGCGCATTGAAGACCCTCACTCCTCCTTGACGCCCGACCCCGCGACGCCGCACAAGGCTCCATGATCTCAAGCTCACACCTCATACGTCGCCGCACCGCCTGACGGTCCCTCCGGGGGCCGCGACGACGCGCACCCCGACATGAGAGCGACCCCATGGCATCCGAGATCTACTTCACGTCCGACACCCACTACGGCCATCGCGGCATCATCGCGATGTGCGACCGCCCCTTCCTGTCCGTCGATGACATGGATGAGGAGCTGATCAAGCGCTGGAACGAGCGCGTCCGCGGCAACGACATCGTCTACCACCTCGGCGACTTCACGATGGGTGCGTCGGCCGAGCGCGGGGCCGAGATCTTCAAGCGCCTGAAGGGCCGCAAGCACCTCATCGTCGGCAACCACGACGCCTTGAAGGTTCGGTCCCTCCCGTGGGCCTCTGCGCCGCGAGATCGCCTCCTGCTACGGCACCCGGGGGAGAAGTTGCCCCTCGTGCTCGACCACTAGGCCCTCCGTGTGTGGCCGGGCCTTCAATACGGCGCCGTGCACCTCTTCGGCCATAGCCATGGCAACTTGCCCGGCGTCGGGCGCAGCGTCGATGTCGGCGTGGACTGCTGGGACTACCGCCCGGTGACGCTTGAGGATCTCCGCCCGACGTTGGAGCGGCAGCAGGCGATGCTCGACGACGCGCGGGCGGGGCGGGACGTCAGCGAGATCGACGACGAGGCGGAGCCGTCGGACAACTAGAGAATGTCGTACGAGTTGGATGCGAATGGCCCTGAAGGGGCATACCGCGCGGATGTGAAGGCGCGACCGCCGACGTCGATCCTGAGGGCCTCGCCTTCGTCGACTTCGACCTCGATGGGTCGCCCGAGGTCAGCGGCGCGCCAGCGGTTGACCGAGTACGAACGCACCTCGATCGCCTTGCAGGCGGACAGGGGCAACGGGTCGATACGGCACCACCACTCGTCGGGCGCGGCACCATTGGACGACTCGAGCTTCGCGATCTGGGTGTCTGTCCAGTTGAGGAGGCCGTTTCGGACATCCGTCCACTTCTCGAAGTGGGCCTCGTCGAGAACAAAGCGCGCGTGCCACAGGTTGCCGGAACGCCAGTACGGGCCGCGATGCGCGGTGGCCGTCCGGTCGCCGTTCGCACTCGTCGTCGCCCACAGAAAGTCCGGCGTCGGGAAGCCCCCGATGCGGTTCTTACCGGGGCGGAGTTCGCCGGACTGGAGGATGAACGGCAGCCGCGCCGTGTCCGTGTGGTGATACAGGTCTGCCATGCGAGCGACTGAGCATGCCAGGCGTTGAGGACGCGTTGCCGCGTGTTATCTGAAGGTAGCCTACGGCCATCGCTGGTGACCTTGAGATCACATGCGGCGACCTTGTCGCAATCCGCCGGCCGCGCTCTCCTTGATGCGAGGAGAGCGCCATGACCGACGAAGCCTACCCGCTGTGGGACGAGATAGAGGCCGAGGCTGACCGCATCGAGCGCATCGCCCTCGGTGAGATCAACGACGACGACTGGCACGACGTCGACGCTGCGGCCGACGCGTAAACCTTGAACGATCCTATGAGCCCTTCGCCGGCCATCCCGGCATGCGATCATTGACGCCGGCTTCCGAGGGCGCCAGGTTGCGGCCCGCATCCAAGGAGATTCCGCCGTGGCGTTTACCAACCCCCATGCAGTTCAGTCGTCCCTCATCGGCACGGGCGCCATCGCCGGCATCGTCATGCATCAGACCATGATGGGCCTCCTCGATGCCATTCGTCAGGGCCGCGCGGATCGTGCCGACGCCCAAGCCTACGCAGCCTGGGACCACGCCCTCGGCGAAGCCCGCCACAACGCCGCGTCGATGGCCGCTCTCGCCAAGGTCGCGGTGACGGCCGCCCTCGATGCGCAGGACGAGGCCGAGGACCTCCGCCTCGAAGTCGCGCAGCTCCGCCGCGCCGTCGCCGAGCGCAACGACGTCATCCGCGCGCTGGCCCAATGAGCGACATCTTCGTCGCTCACGGCCTGCATGCGCTCCACGAGTGGCCCGAACTGCAAGACGAGGTCCTCGCGCGTCTGGAGGCCCGCAGGAAAGGCCTCCAGAGACGCGAGACTGAGGTCGTCGGGGTGATTGGACCTCCCGAAACGACCGATCCGAGCTCGAAGCACGAATCCTGAAATGAGAACGGGGACCCGGTATGATGCCGGGTCCCCGTTCTCGTTTCGCCGTTTTCCGTACTACGCCGCCCGACGCCTGCGCGGGCGTGGGTGCATCGCGTCGACGCGCGCGGCGAAGCCCGGCGCGTAGTCCAGGCGCACGGCCGGCCCGTGATCCGCGAGATTCGGCACAACGACATTGAGCTCAGGCTCGCGGCGACGGCACGGCTGCACCCCGAGTGCGCCGCCCGCTTTGCCCGTCGCCAATCTTCCGCAGACCAGCCCGCCCGCAGCCGCCATCCGCGCGAGATCGTCTGGGCCCTGCCGCAGGAGCCACGCGTGCTGGTCGGGCGAGAGCGCAGCGAGCGACACGCGGTCGCGCTCGGAAGGAAGCGACGACGCGAAGCCGTGCACCGCCTTCGCAACCGGGTCGGTGCCGGCGGCGCTCGGCGCGAGGTCGTCCGGCAACGCGCCCTTCAGCACACGTGATCGGCCCCTCGCGGCGATGGTCTGCGCGATCTCGGCCGTCGGGTCCTCGACGGGAGGCTGATAGCCGGGGTGCGGCACCGAGCCGCCGCCACCGCCGCCGAGAAGTCGGAACGGGGCGTGGAGCGCCCCGTCGATGGCCCACCAGCACCACCGAAGTCCAGAGGCGATGGCGGAAGCGGCGTTGCGGAGCGCGGCGACGATGGCTGCGAGCATGTGTGTTTTCTCCCTCGAGTTGGATCTCAAGGCTCTTCGCGGGCGGCGCACGGAACAAGCTGAAAACGGCGGACTTCAAGTTTCCGTGATCCCACGGAATAGGGGTTTGGTGGGTGTCAGGAAGCGATTTTTTCCACAAAACGCAGCAATTTCAGATGCTTAGATAGAACGAGATTTGACATGCATTTATAGAAATGAGATATTGAAGTTGTCGCAACAAAAGAGCGGCGAAAAATTACGGGAGATAAAGTATGGCGGTTCAGAAGAAGGCCAAGCAGAAGCGCGTCGTAAAGTGGAACCCGGCAAACGACTTCCGGAAGGCGGTCAAACGGGAGGGGGCGACCTACGAGATCAGCCACCACACGATGTCCTACTCGAACTACATGCAGATCAACTTCGCCGACGGGACGGAGTTGCACATGAGGCACTTCCCGGGCGAGTGGTCTGACGACCTCGGCACGCTCGAGGCCTTCGTCGCTGACCGGGAGTCCAAGAGCTTCATCCAAGTCGCGCCGGGCGAATACGTGACCTGCGGATAGCGCACTTCAGACAACAGAGGCCCCGGCATCACTGCCGGGGCCTCTTTCGTTTTACGGCTTCGATCCGCAGGTCGCGGCGCCGTGCGCGTTGTGCTCGACGATCTGACGGATGGTGCCGTCGGTGAGCGTGGCGACGTCCGACGCGGACGGCCGGATGGGTCGCCAGCCGTCGCACCCGGCACTACCCGTCGTGCTGCACCCAGCGAGCAAGCTCGTCGCGGCGAGCGCGGTCGTCCATCTGATCAACCTGGTCATCCGTGCGGTTCCTACTTCTAAAGGATTCGAGCGCCTCGTCAGTCTGCCGGGAGACCCAGATGTGACTGCCTGCCCCCTTTAGGTCCGCAGAAGGATCGCTGTGGCGACGGCGGCCGCCGCGGCGATGCCTGCAAGCCAGCGCCCCGCGCAAGTTCCGGCGATCCAAGGGCATCATAAGATAGGAGCGACCGCTGTTCCTGAAATCGGTCAGATCGAAGCTGGTGTTTGGGGACGTGACTTGTCATCGAGGTCCGGCATGCGGCCGCGGGCACCCGGTGGCGTATCCCTGCCTTGCCATTGGCCTCGCTTCTCGTGCCTAGCGTCGGCCGAGCGCGCTGGCTTCTTGAACTTATCCGATGCCGTGCCGGTGAGTGCGCGGACTTCGAAGTGGAGGCTTGCGATGGCAGCCGCGCTGCTCGTCCGCCAGCATCTGGATCTCGTCGATGACGGCGACGTCGACGCGGCGTCCAACGTCGATCGTCTCGATGGTGCGGGCGTAGTGGATCACATCGTCGCCGGTGTCGCGCTCCTCGCCCGTGATGAGCCCGGCGCGCAGTCCGGCGGCACCGAGGCCCTCGCGGTCCTCGTGCGCGAGTAGGCGGAGCGGCGACAGGATCTCGGCCGTCGGCGCGTCGATGGCGAGACGCAGGGTCTCGTAGGTATTGCCGGATGTAGCGAGGCTGAGAACCGTGACTCAAACAAGGTTGGTGTCTGACTCGGATCCCGCAGAAGTCTGACTCTCGAAGGTTCGGAAGGCGACGCCCGCTGGGTTGCGACAGACTTGGAGCGGGCGTCGGCCTCGAGGCTCGGCATCGGCTGGGAGGCTAGCTGGAACTTACCTTGGCCGCATGAAACGGTCGTAGGTGTCCTCCTCCGTCGCCTCCGCTTGGTATCGCGGCCCGGTCCCCTCGAGATGCAGCAGGGTGATCTCCTGATCTTGACGGCCGGCTCGCAGGCACATCTCGACGACGGACTCGCTGAACCACGTACCCGCAGGTTGGACGATGCCGGACCGAGTCTCGTCCGAGTGTTCGCCCGTCACGGCGGCCGAGCGTGCGGGAAGCTCATACATCGTGTTCTTCGTCTTGATGAAGGTACCTGTCTTCAAGGCCGGGCCGCTTGGCTTGGACCAAAGCGCAAATCCCTCGTTCGACACCACGACCAAGGCCCTGGTTTCCGTGTACTCGAGCCAGCGGAGTATCGCGGCCGTCAACGAGACCCCGTACCTATCCGCCAGCGTCCCGAGCTGATCGAAGTCGGGCCGCGCGCATGCGGTCAGCACCCGACGAAAGTCGTTGAGGGGCATAAGCAGGTTGGCTGCGAACGAGTCGGCTTCCCTTTCGATTCCCTGACCGCCTCCCTGGTGGACGCTGTCCTCGTCGCAGTAGATGCCGCCTGTGAACGCGCCGTCGTCCTCGATCATCCGGCGATGCAGGACGTAGTGTCCGAACTCGTGCGCGACCGTGAAGCGCCGCCTTCCGGGAGACTGGCCGAAGTTGCAGTAGATGCCCCAGTTCCGTGGCACGTCGTCGCTGTAGAGGAGGGCGCCCGTGCAACCCGGCAGATCGCGGTCATCGATCTCGACTATGGGCGTCTCGCGTGCCGTCTGCGCCGAATATTCGAGCGCCAGTTCCTCCACGTCGAGCGGGCCGCGATCGAACCTGTCCGTTCCCTTCAACTGGTCCAGCAGGGTAGTGATCCTTGCCGCCTCCTTGACCGGGCGCGGGCGTCCATCGGTCATGTCCGCGGCTTGCCCCCGAGCGTCTTCGCGATCTCGCGCAACTGGCGCTTCGTGTCTGCGGGCATGCCGCTGTACTCGCGGAAGAACGCCTTGTCCTCGGCGTCGCCAAGCGTCTGGCCGTCGGCGCCCATCAGGTAGTCGACGGTCACGCCGAGTGCGGCGGCGATCGCCGACAGCTTCTCGGCCGACGGGCGCGGCGGGTTTTTGTTCTCCAGTTCCCAGACGTAGCTCTTCGACGATCCCGTCGCCGCCGCAAGCTGGTCCAGCGTCAGCCCCTTGGCCGTCCGGAGCTCCTTGATCCTCGGGCCGAAGCTCATCGTGTCCTTCCCGTCGTCGCGCCTGTCCGAATCGCCGTCCCCCGCGTTCGCTGTGGACTTACCGTAGGACCCTTGACTCCGGCGCGCAAGGCTCCCACGTTGTTCGGAGTAGCGATACAGGGCGTATGCCTAACGTGGCGTTACGACAGCGAGGAAATCGTCATGCGTCATTGAGCGCGGTGGGCCGAGAGCCTGGAACGGAGAACGAGAATGAAGAAACGCCAGACCCACACGGGGATCGACCCCTTCGAGGATCCGCTTGATCGAATCCTTGCGGAGATCGCGTTCACCATCCAGCTCCCGCCGTCGCTCCACCGGAAGGCCGTCGCCCGCTACGAGGCCGTCCGCAACCACCTCGAATCCACGTCCTGCCATTTCCATGGCCAGATCGAGCGCTTCTACCCGCAGGGGTCCATGGCGATCGACGCCACCATCTCGGCCCGCGGCACTGACGACGAGTACGACATCGACATCATCGCGCAGCTCGGGGACCGCTTCCGTGGCATGGCGCCCCTCCAGATCCTGACGGAGCTGGAGGAGGCGCTCGACGGCTACCGCGGCATGCGGATCGAACGCCAGACGCGCTGCGTCACGCTGTTCTACGCGGACAACATGCACCTCGACGTGACGCCCGCCCTGCGCGACGGCCCGGCCACGCTGGAGCGCCAGAGCCGGATCCCGCACGCGAAGGGGCCGAAGGTTTCGGCGGACGACCACCTCGTGCCTACGAACGCCTACGGGTTCGTGGAATGGTACAACGCCAGCACGCCGATCGAGACGCGCCTTGTCGAGGCCTTCAACAGGCGGTGGATCGACAGGGAGATGGAAATCCGCGCCGAGGCGGAGGTCGACGACGTTCCAGACCAGACGGAGTTCGTGGTCAAGAATACCGCGACGCTCGCCCTCCAGCTTCTCAAGCGCTACCGCAACATTCGGTACGCCAACCGTCCGGGTCGAATGCCCCCGTCCGTCATGTTGTCCCACTTCGCCGCGCGGTTGGCGGGGCAGGGCTACCGCCTGACCGACATGGTCATCGCCATCTCGGAGCTGATCGTGCGCGACACCGAGGCGGCCGCAGCCCGCGGCGGCCTCCTGCACGTGTCGAATCCTTGCTACGCCGACGACGTCTTCACGGACCGCTGGCCGGGCGACCAGGTCGCCCAGGCCCGGTTCGCGCGCGACCTGCGCGATCTCGTCGCCGGACTTCAGATGGCACGGCGCGGCAGCATGACGTCCGTCGCGGTGCAGGACTGGATGCGCGAGACCTTCGGCGATCTGGTGGTGACGAAGGCCGTGCGCAATATCGCGGACCGAGCCGGAGCGGCGATTCGTGCCGGGAACCAGGGGTACTCCAGCTCGGGACGCCTCCTCGTCCCCGCTGCGGCGTCGCTCGCGCTTCCCGCGAAGGCGGCCGCGAGCGTACCTGGGTCGCGCCACACCTTCTTCGGGGACATCGTGAAATGAGCGTCTTCGTGCGCATCGGCGACCAGGTCGCCGCGATGAAGGCCGACTGGCCGATGCTGAAGGCACGTCGTGTCGATCGAGCCCGCCAGTCGGCGCGCTGGGTCGGCAAGGTCCGGCCGAACCTTACGGACCACGAGATCGAGCTGCGCTACGCGGACGGGTGGCCGACCGTCCGGGTCCTGGCCCCGGCTCTTGAGGAGTTGCCCGGCAACCCGGAGGGGCGCCTTCCCCACGTATACGGTCCGCTCGAGGACCCGACGCTCTGCGTCTTCGACCCGGCGGCGGGCGAATGGGCGCCGTCGATGCTGCTCTCGAGGACCATCGTGCCTTGGACCCTCGACTGGCTCACCTGCTACGAGTTCTGGCGGATGACCGGGGAGTGGACGGGCGGGGGACGTCACCCCAAAGCAGGCGGCACCGACGGCACGCAGGAAGTCATCCAGTGAACTACGTTCCACCGCGCCGTTCGGACGGCACCATCCAGCAGACCCGCATCAAGCAGCCGTGGCCCGAGGGCCGCCTCTTCCGGATCCTGTCGATCGACGGGGGCGGCATCCGCGGCGTCTTTCCGGCAGCCTACCTTGCCGAGATCGAGAAGCGGTTCCTTGGGGGCGCCTCGATCGGCAACCATTTCGACATGGTCGCGGGAACGTCGACGGGAGGCATTATCGCGCTCGCCCTCGCCCGCGGGATGTCCGCGCAGGAGGCGTTGCGTATCTACGTCGACCGGGGCCGCCGCATCTTTCCTCCGAAAGCCGGGGCTCGGAAGTGGGCGGCCAACCTTCGGTGGATGGTCAAGCCGAAGCACGACCAGTCCGTCCTGAAGGACGAACTGCTCCAGGTGTTCGGCGACGCGGTTCTCGACGCCGCCCGCACGCGGTTGGTTATCCCAAGCTTCGAGGGCCGCCACGGCGAGCCGTTCATCTACAAGACGCCGCACCATCCGGACTACCAGAACGATCGCCACCAGCGCTTCGCGCACGTCGCGCTCCACACCACCGCCGCGCCCTCCTACTACGAGGGCGTCGAGCACGATGGCCTGATCATGATCGACGGTGGCGTCTGGGCGAACAACCCGGTGATGAACGCGCTCGTCGACGCGCTCGCCTGCTACGATGTCCCGCGCGAGAACATCCGCATCCTGAGCCTGGGAACGGGCGAGGGCACCTTCACCGTCGAGGAGAAGGCAAGGACGGGCGGCGCGAAGGATTGGGCCTTCATGCGTTCGTTCGCCGCCGCTGCGCGGGCGCAGTCGAAGAACGCATTGGGGCAGGCGTTCCTGTTGACGGGCAAACCCAACGTCGTCCGGATCGACGTGCCCGAAAGCCCCAATCCCATCGCGCTGGATGACGTGGAGCGTGCTCTCAGCGAGCTGCCCTTGGTCGCGCGAAGCTTGGTGGAAGGCTCCGGTCACCGCGTCCAAGAGGTGTTCCTTCAGGACACTGTGGACCACTTCCTCAAATGCCCAGTCGTCACCTAGGAACCGAAACGGCAGAGTCAGGCGATCCGTCCCTTTGACCCTGCCGCTTCTAGCACCGACCTACACACGCCCCTCCATCACCCGCTCCAGCCGCGACGGCTCCGCTCCCGAGCGCCCCTCCACTGTCAGCACGGCCGCCACCCGCTCGACGACCTCACGTTCCGCCACGACGATCCCTCGCGCCCTCGCGAAGCATTCGTCGAGAACGCCACGAACCCGCGCGCGCAGCGCCGGATCCCGCCCGAGCGCCGCGACAGCCTCCTCGGGCGTTGCGGCCAAATGCAGGAGACCCTCGCCGAGGCCGAACGAGGTCTCGACGGCCGCCACGATCGCCGTGGCGTGGGCGAGGTCGCTACCTGCACTCCCGCCGCTCCCGTCACCCCGGACGCCGATGATCTCCTCCTCCGCGGCGGACCCCGCGAGCAGGACCGTCACTTCCGCCAGGAAGCTCGCCCGCGTCCGGTCGAATCCCGGCCGGCGGCGAAACTCCGTGGTGCCTGCGGAGCCATCGACGCAGCCGCGGTCCACCCTTGCCTCGACGGGGTCGCTGCCCGACTCGTCGGCGAGCATGATGCCGACGACGAGGTGCGCCGCCTCGTGGACGCAGACCCGCCGGAACAGGGCGTCGGACTGCCGCGTCTCGTGCGGGAGTCCCTGCTGAAGATCGGCGACCGTCATGGATTCGCGCCGCCGCCGCGCCCGCCGCCGGGCATCCCGCACGAGCAGCTCGATGTCCGCCCCAGTCGCGCCCTCCATGCGTTCGGACAGCGGTCCGAGTTCCGCGTCCAACAGCGCGCCACGCAGGTGGTGCCGAAGGATTCCCACCCGCGCCGCCGCGTCTGGGTGGGACATCATGATCACCCGGTCCAGCCGGCCGGGACGCAGGATCGCGTCGTCGATCAGGGCAGGGCGGTTCGTGGCGCCAACCACGACGACTCCTTCGCGCCCTTGCGCGCCGTCAAGTTGCTCCAATAGGCCGTCGATGACCTGTCGGCTGTAGGCGGAATAGCGGTCGCCGGGGTCATCGCGGGAGCCAAACGAATCCATCTCGTCCAAGAACAGGATGCACGGTGCCGCGCGCCGCGCCTCGGAGAAGGCGCGGACCATCGCCTTTCAGCAGATCGCCCAAGTGCCCCTTAGCCTGCCACGTGGCGCAGGAATGCAGGTGCACGGGGACGCCGCAGGTCCGGCCGAGCGCCTGCGCGAACATCGTCTTGCCGACGCCCGGGGGGCCAGCGACGAGCACGCCCTTGTCGACGTCCGCCCAAGGAAGGAGTCCTTTGCGGTAGTCGGCGAGGTCGGTCGCCAGGTCCTTGCCCCAGCGCCCGGCGTCGCCGAGGCCAGAGAGGTCCTCGAGCTTCGGGCCGTCCGACGTGAACTTGGGGCCCGGCCCCTCGTCCTCGTCGGTCTTGGGCTCCGCCGTCGCCACTGCGGACAGGAGCTTGCGGGCGACCCGCAGTGACCGCTCCACGCTGCGGCCGGCCACGACGACGCTGTCGAGGAGGTCGATCGGTAAGGTGGCGATCACAGCGAGTCCCTCCCATCCGGGGGAGTGGCCGACGGTCGTCATGAACGCGCCGCGCAAGATCCGTGGGTCGAGCTTCGGCATTTCGACGACGCCTTCTGCCGAGGCGAGGAACGACACCGACACGGCGCCCTGGTCCGGGAAGAGGACGCAGGCACGCTCGTCGCCGCGCGCGGCTTCGAGGACGAGGGACTCGATGCTTGCTGTCGTCTTCCTCCGGCTGTCGGTCTTGTCGTACACGGTGACGTCGTAGCCGAGGTTGGCAGAAAGGGGCGCCTTCATGATCTCGCGCACCGCCGAGCTGACGGCATCGACAGATCCCACATCCACGCCGACGAGGCCGAAGGTGCAGGGCTCGCGCCGCAGGACATGGTGCAGCCCGGCGTGGCGCAAGGCGCGGACCACCAGCCCGCGTGCCACGAAGACCGACGGCTTGAGCTTGCTGGCGGACGGGCGCCGGATGAGGTTGATCCGGGCGGCCTGCTCGCGAAGGGAAAGCACGGTCACTGGCGTGCCCTCCTTTCGATGCCGGAGCCGATCGGCCCGAGCTTGTACCAGCGGGTGAGCGTGCGGGCGAAGCCGTGCTCGGGCGCGAACACCCAGAGGTCCGACGTGACGCCCATGCGGCCGCTGCGGATGGCGGGATGGCCCTCGAAGTAGCCGCGCAGGCATGGCACCGGACGGCTGTCGAGCACCCAGTCGTAGATGTAGGCCGATCCGTCGATCTCGAACGGGTCGGGCAGGCGGCCGGACTTCAGGGACTCGAGGTCTGCCACGAGCCGACGCAGGCGATCGAGGTGCTCGTCGAGCTGGAGGGGTTCGCCCGAGGGCGTGATGCGGATGGTCAAGGCAAGGTCTCCCGTTCGCGGCCGCTCAAGGAGCGTGCCGCGGGGTTCGGTTGGGGCGGGTGAGGGGCGGGTCAGCCGCGGAAGCGGGTGACCCTGGTCTCGGGGCCGAGGGGACCTGAATCGAGGTCGATCTCGACGAAGCGCCGAAGCGCGAGGGCGGCGACCACGCCTATCGGATCGGCGGCACCGCGCACGGCCGACATGCACTCGACGAGGGTCAGGGACCCCTCCTGGTCGAGGGCAGCTAGAAGGCCGATCCGCTGGGACAACGAGACGCGCCACTTGGCGTAGCGCAGGAGCTCCCGGCAGTTCTCGAGGCGGTCGCCCGCAAGGTCGTCGACGGGGACGACACGCAGCGTGGCACCGCGTTCTTTCGCGGCTTCGACAGCCCAGTCGGGAGCGGAGAAGTTTTCCGGCAACGTCGCGACCGATACGAACTCCGTTCCAGACGGACGGTTCACTGCGAGGTCAACGACGAACACCTGGCCGTCCCCTTCCAAGGCTGGCGGAACGCACGACCAGTCGACGATGTCGGTGTCGACATCGAGCAGGCAGGCGAGGTCGCGGACGGCTTGGCTTCGAAACCGCAACTCCCCCACGCAGCGAACGGCGTGACGCGGCTCGAATATGGTACCGACGGTGGGTTCCGACGATGTCGTTCGGCGGCCGTGCGATACGGCTGCGGTGATCTGGATCTGTGGCATGGGCACACCTGTCCTGAGGCGGACGGGCTCTGGCCAGCGTCCGCGTTCAACCTCTCGAGGGCATCGGGATCAGCGTATGCGTATGGAGGAGGCGAGCGGACGCGCGTCGGCAAGAGGCGTCTGGCGCCCCGTCTGCCGAGAGATGTTCGCGTACATGCTCATAGGCGTGAACAAACAATGAACCGGGGCTCGGCGTCAAGCAGTTATGTACAAGATAGGTTGGTGACACCCTCGAAGTCCCCCGGTCGACCGGAAAGGCGGGAACATCCGGTTCCTCTGTTCCCGGAGGACATTGGGGAGCGCTTCGTCGAATTGTCTCGACCCGGGAAGCTAACGCTTGCGCTCGGCGGCCGCGTCGCATGCTTCGCGGCTTGGACCGACCCGGGAAGCTAACGCTTGCGCTCGGCGGCCGCGTCGCATGCTTCGCGGCTTGGACCGTGCTTCTCGATGATCTCTCGGGCCTGCTCGGCCGCCAAGCCGTGCTTCTTGGCGAAGTAGCTCACCTCGTAAGGCTCACTGGCGGAAACCTTTGCCCGGTCGCGCCCGTCGGTCTTCTTCTTGTTGTCTGCCATCGCTCTGTCTCCTCCTCGATCTTTCCGTCACTGAAGCACCGTCGCTCGATCAAGTCGATGCGGCGGCGCTTCGTGTCATCAAGGGGCGACGAAAATCGTTGTGGTCGACCTCGAATCTCCCAGAGCGAGCGATCTTGATGAAGTTCGTCAGCGCCTATACGAGGTTCCCCACCCTTGCAGAACGACGATCTCACCATGGCCCCATGGCCGGACTTCATCCTTGGTCCCGACCGCTACACGTTCGGCCATCTCGTCGACTTCACGTTCGACTGCCTCGACTCGAGCGGGGTCCAGAGGTCCGTGCTGGTGACGTTCACCGATCACGCCTTCACCAGGGACGAGGTCGTCGGAGACGTCGCGGCGTCGGCGTTCCCGAACTGTAGCCGAGTTCCGCGGGGATACCTGTGTCCCGACCGCTACCGCATGTCCACGCAGCTCCCGGGTCTCATCGCGGGCCTGGCACCCCAGCGGGTGTGGAACCTGACCGGTGAGGACCGTTACGCCCAGGTGCCGATCGTCGACGACCAAGGTGTCCGCCGCCTCTACGCGGTCGTGTTCACCTTGGATCGGTTGAAGGGATTGGCAACGGACCTTCGGTTGACCGTCAGGTCGGCCCACATCTGCGACCGGAAGCCGCCCGACACGTTCGGCGAGGTGCGCTTCTCACATCTCGTGAAGCTGCGCTTGGAGCGCAAGCACCCGAAGCGTGAGTACGGCGACAGGCGCAAGAAACCGAAAATGCCCTAGAAACGAAAAACGGCCCCTTTCGGGACCGTCCGACCCAGAGGGTCTCGGGGCGAAGCTCTGGGGATTTCTCCCTTCCCCACATCCGCAGGGACCGAGCTTGTGGCCCGGTGGCACTGGCTATCTCACGCCCAATCACCAGCGATCTGCAAGAAAAGATACGCGGACCAGCGCGTTTGTCAAGGTGAGACCCATTCGGCGATCCTCCCGACCGTCCTCCGGGGATACCCGGGAACTGCACTTGTGCGCCGCGTTCCCGATGGTCTTAGCCGACCGATGCCGGAGAGGTCCATGCCTCGCCCCCGCCTGATGCCCGCACATCCGCCATCCACCATCCCTGACGCGGTCGCTTGACCGTTCTTCAGCCAAGGCCTCGATCCCAAGGCGGCGGATCGCCAAACCTTGCCACGAGAAAGTCGATGAACGCCCGCACCTTTGCCGGCGGGCGTCGGTTGGCAGCGTAGACGGCGAACACGCCGGGAAGCTCGAGCGGGGGGCGGTCGAGTTCGAGCGCGACAAGCCGTCCCGCGCGGATCTCGTCCCCGAGGAGAAAGGTCGGCTCGTAGACCAGCCCCTGTCCGGCCACAGCCGCGGCCACCAGTGCATCGCCGTTGTTCGCCCGCAAGTCCCCGTGGATCGAGACGTCGACGTCCCCGTCGACGCCGAACTGCCAGCGGTGCGGGCCGAGGGCGCTCGACAAGGTGTAGCCGAGACAGTTGTGGGAGGTGAGGTCGGCCAAGGTTTGCGGGACGCCGCGTTCTTGAAGATAGGCCCGAGAGGCCGCTACCATAAGGCGGCAACGGGCCAGCTTGCGGGCGATCAATGTCTGGTCGTCGATGCGGCCGATCCGGATTGCCACGTCCCATCCTTCCTCGACCAGGTCGACGACACGGTCGTTCAGACCGAGATCGACGGCGAGGGCAGGGTGCTTTCGGGAGAACGTGGCGAGCAGAGGCGCGACCTCGCGGACGCCAAAGGAGACGGGCGCGTTTAACCGCAGCGTTCCCGTGACCTCGACCCGTTCGGCCGAGGCGGTGGCGTCGGCCTCTTCCAATTCTCCAAGGATGCGCTCGGTGCTCTCGAGGTAGCGGCGGCCCGCCTCGGTCAGCGTGACCTTGCGTGTCGTCCGGTGAAGCAGCTTGACCCCCAGCCGCTCCTCCAGCGCCGCCATGTGCTTCGTCGCCATGGTCTGCGACATGCCGAGCGACCGCGCCGCCCCGGAGAGGCTGCCGAGCCCGGCAACGCGTGCGAACACCTGTATACCCGTGAACCTGTCCAACATCGTCTCACACCCTCGGTGTGGAGTGTTATACCTGCTTCGCGGATTATCAAACCGATCGAAGGTGGGCACATGGAGGGTGTCCAACCAGGAGACCCGAGATGATCGACAACCGTACCGCACCCTATGCCGCGACTGCCCTCCGTGTGGCCCTTGGCATCCTCTTCCTCGCCCATGCCGGCCTGAAGTTCTTCGTCTTCACGCCCGCAGGCACCGCGCAGTTCTTCACCAGCCTCGGCCTTCCCGGTCCGCTCGCCTACCTCGTGATCCTGGTCGAGACCGTGGGTGGCCTTGCCCTGATTGCCGGCGTCTACAGCCGCATCGTCGCGCTGGCGCTGATTCCAGGCCTTCTAGGTGCCATCGTCACCGTGCACGGACCTGCCGGGTTCTTCTTCACGAACCCGAACGGCGGCTGGGAGTTCTTGGCGCTCTGGATCGTCGGGTTGGTCTCGGTCGCTCTCCTTGGCGACGGCGCCTATGCTCTCCGCCCGACGACCGCTGCCGCGCTTCAAACGGCCCGGGCCTGATATCCCAACCGAACTGAGCGGCTTTCGAAGGAGATCTCGATGACCATCTCGACCCAGAGCGCCATCGAACGCTCTTTCCTCGATCCGGTGCTGGCGACGGCGCCGCACCGGATCTCCAAGGTGACCCTCGTCGTGCGCGACCTCGATCGCGTGGCCGGGTTCTACCGGGACGTGATCGGCCTTCGAGAGACCAGCCGCGAGGCCGGCACCTTGCGCCTCGGGACCGACGCCGCGACGCTGGTCGAGCTCCGGCACGAGCCGTCCGCCCGGGTTCGTTCACCTCGGGACGCAGGGCTCTTCCATACGGCATTCCTCCTGCCCGAGCGTGCGGACCTCGGAGCGTGGCTAGCCTTCGCGGCCGAGCGGCGCGTCTCCATCCAAGGCGCGTCCGACCATTTGGTCAGCGAGGCGATCTACCTCGCCGATCCCGAGGGCAACGGCATCGAGATCTATGCAGACAGGCCGAGCGCGGAGTGGGCGTGGGACGGCGGCGCCGTTCGCATGTCGACGGACACTCTCGACGCGCAGGACCTCCTCAGGGCGGCGGAGGGCCGGGAATGGCGCGGCTTCCCGCGGGGCGGCAACGTCGGCCATGTGCATCTTCAGGTCGGCGCGATCGCGCCTGCGGAGGCGTTCTACGGCGACGTGCTCGGCTTCGACGTGACCGCCCGCTATCCCGGTGGCAGCTTCTTCGGTTCGGGCGGTTACCACCACCAGCTCGCCGCCAACATCTGGAACAGCCGCGGCGCGCCGCCCCGGACGGAGCTGACGACCGGGCTGTCGGACGTCGAGATCACCACCGCTGCCGACACCATCGAAGCCATACGGTCTCGTGCGACGGGACCGTCCGAGGGAAGCAACGGGCCGCGCCTTGTGCTTCACGATCCCTGGAACACGTCCATCACACTCATATCCGAGCCGAGCACATGACCCCTTCGACATCACCGGACGGCTTGGTCGTCCTCCTGCACGGCGTCGGCAGCAATGGCCGGGACATGCTGGGCCTTGCAGAGGCATGGCGACCCTCGCTGCCGAACGTGGCGTTCGTCGCTCCCGACGGCCCCTTCGCCTTCGACCAGGGGCCGGGACGGCAATGGTTCAGCATCGCCGGCGTCACGCCGGAGGACCGTCCCGCGCGGATTGCGGCCGCACGTTCGGCCTTCGACAAGGTCTTGCGCTCCGAACTCGATCGGAGTGGCTTCGGGAACAGGTTGGACCGGGTCGTGTTCGTCGGCTTCTCGCAAGGCTCCATGATGGTGCTCGACGCCGTCGCGTCCGGGCGCTGGCCCGTCGCGGCTGCCGTATCCATTTCTGGCCGCCTCGCGTCGCCGACGCCCTACTCACCGTCCGCCGCCACGAAGATCCTGCTGCTGCACGGGTCGGCTGACCCTATCGTTCCCTCCGGGGAGACGACGCGGGCGGAAGAGGTCCTCCGTGCGGAGGGTCTCGACGTGACGAGCCGGATCTTCCCCGGTCTCGGCCACACGGTCTCGGCCGAAGGCGCGACCCTCACTCGCGACTTCATCGCGGCCGCCCTCAAGCCAACCGTTGCCGCCTGACGTGACGGACACCGAAAGGACAGCGACATGCTCGTGAACGGCAAGTGGACCGCCGACTGGCAGCCCGTGCAGGCAAAGGACGAGCAGGGTGGCTTCGTCCGCCAGACCTCGAGCTTCCGCAACTGGGTGACGCCGGACGGGAGCGCGGGACCGGCCGGGGAGGGCGGGTTTCCCGCCGAGGCGGGACGCTACCATCTCTACGTCGCCCTGATCTGCCCCTGGGCGTCGCGTACGCTGATCGCGCGCAGATTGAAGGGGCTCGAGAACGCCATCTCCGTCTCGGTGGTGGAGCCGGCGCTCACCGACGAGGGTTGGCGCTTCGGGGACTATCCGGGATCCGACCGCGACGAGGTCAACGGCGCCACGTACATGCACGAGCTCTACACCCAGGCGGATCCGACCGTATCGGGCCGCGCCACGGTGCCCGTGCTTTGGGACCGGGAGAGACAGACGATCGTCAACAACGAGTCCGCCGACATCGTTCGCATGATGAACTCGGGCTTCGGCGACCTCGCGAACAAGGACGTCGACCTGTACCCCGTGGACCTGCGCGGCGCGATCGACGCCTTGAACGACCGGATCTACCCGCGTCTTAACAACGGGGTCTACCGTGCGGGCTTCGCGACGACGCAAGTCGCCTACGACGAGGCTTTCGGCGACGTCTTCGGCATGCTGGACGAACTCGAGTCTCACCTCGAAGGCCGTACGTTCCTCCTTGGCGAACGCCTGACCGAGGCCGACATCCGGCTCTTCGTCACGCTGATCCGCTTCGACGCTGCCTATCACGGCCTGTTCAAGTGCAACCTGCGCCGCGTCGCCGACTACCTGAACCTCTCGGCTTACGTCGACCGCATGCTCG
>NZ_JBUZWE020000010.1:0-215694 GCF_055730135.2 Mesocryomonas lacus
CGCCAATCTCGACAACCGGTTCGAGCTCCAGGAGGCGACGATCGCCCAAGCTGACGCCGCCCGCGGCGCGGCGCAGGCGACGCTCATGCAGGCGGAGCAGGAGTTCCGCCGCCAGCAGAGCCTGACACGCTCGGAATACGGCACTACGCAGAAGCTCGAGCAGGCGCAGACGTCACTCTCCAAAGCCGAGAGCGACCTTGCCGCAACCGAGGCGGCCCGTTCCGCGCAACGCGCCCAGCTCGCTGTCCTGAAGGGCACGAAGAAGCAGCGCGAGGCCGAGGTCGCGACTGCGGAGGCCAGCCTCTCGGCGGCTCAGCTCCGCCTCTCCTACACGGAGATCCGCGCACCGTTCGACGGCGTCGTTGGCGAAAGGCAGGTCCAAGTGGGCGACTACGTTGGCATCGGAGGCGCGCTCATCACGGTCGTACCCCTTCCCGACGTCTATATGGTCGCCAACTACAAGGAGACGCAGTTGACCCGCGTGGTGCCCGGGCAGCCTGTTGCCATTGAGGTCGACGGTCTTCCCGGCGAACGCCTTTCCGGAACGGTGGAGCGCATCTCGCCCGCCAGCGGGTCCCAGTTCGCGCTCCTGCCGCCCGACAACGCGACGGGCAACTTCACCAAGGTCGTCCAGAGGCTCGCGGTCAGGATCGCCCTCGATCCCGGTCAGGATCTCGCGACGCGGCTTCGCCCCGGGATGTCGGTCGTCACGACGATCGATGTCGGGAAAGCGATGCCGTGAGCACGGGAAGGGCTGACACCGGCCCGATCTCCGTCGGCCGCCGAACCCATCATCCGGTCTGCGCCGTGGGTGCCGTCCTGCTCGGGTCCTTCATCGTCGGCGTGCACGGCCGCCTCTTCGGGATCGGCCTGACAGATCTTCGGGGCGCGTTCTCTCTCGGCGTCGACGAAGGGGCCTGGTTGAACACCGCGGCCCTGGCTCCGCAGATCCTCGTCGCGCCCGCCGTGGCCTGGCTCGCCACGGCATACGGGGTACGACGCGTGCTCGCGGTCCCGAGCCTTGCCTACGCCGCGATCTCCCTCGTCATTCCCTTCGTCCGCAACTACGAGCTCCTCGTTGTCCTGCACGTCCTCCACGGGGCGTTGCTCGGTCTTTTCGTCCCGGCGACCATCATCGTGATCTTCCGCAACCTGCGGCTCTCGTGGTGGCTCCCCGCATTGGCGGTCTATGCGTTCCGATCGTCATTCAGCCTGAACTCGGGCGTATCCCTGGCGGGATGGTACGTCGACCTCAGCGGGTGGCAGTGGATCTACTGGCAGGACGTGATCGCGGCGCCGCTGATGGGCCTCCTGGTCTGCCTTGGCGCACCGCACGAACCCGTCAACCGCGGCCTTGTCCGCTCGGCCGACTGGGGCGGCATGATCCTCCTCGGGGCCGGACTGGCAATGCTTTTTGCGGGCCTCGACCAAGGCAACCGCCTGGACTGGTCTGAGTCCGGCACCGTCGTTCCCCTGCTGGTCGGCGGGACGGCGCTCCTCGTCGCGTTCCTCGTGAACGAACTCATCGTCCGCGAGCCCTGGGCCTGGATCGGCGTGATCCTTTCGAGGAACGTCGGCCTTGCCCTCGTCGCGGCGGTTCTCTTCACCCTCAGCAGTGTTTCCAACACCTCTCTCGTGCCGAACTTCCTGATCGGCGTCGGGCACCTCCGCCCCGATCAGATCGGCCCTTTGCTCATGCGGTATGGCGCCCTGCCGCTCATCCCGATGACGCTTGCCTGCGTGTATCTCCTTCGACGCGTGGACCCACGTCCGGTCCTCGTCGTCGGGCTTGCCGCGTTCGCCACGGCTGCCCTCCTCGGCACCCGCGTCACCCATGACTGGGCACCGGACGACTTCGTGCCGATCGTCCTCCTTCAGTCGGTCGGTTTCGCGTTCAGCTTCCTGCCGATCATCATCATCTCGGTCTCGAACCTGAATCCGGCCAGGGCGGTCGCCTTCTCCGCCTACATTCAGGTCATCAGGTTGGGCGGCGCGGAGATCGGCGTTGCCGTCATGGGAACGCTCCTGCGGGTTCGGGAGCAGTTCCACTCGAACAACCTCGGCCAGCACGTGGCGGAGGGCGACACGGTCGTCACGCGGACCCTGTCTGCCCTTACTGCCCGCTTCGTTGCGCACGGAGCCGCGGAAGCGTCTGCCCGGGGGGCGTCGTCGCTGGCCACCATCGTGCAGCGGGAGGCGAACGTTCTCGCTTATGCCGACGGGTTCTGGTTCGCGTTCTGGGCGGCTGTCGCGGGTCTCGTAGTGGCGGCGTTCATCGGCAGGGCACCCGTAGGACCATTCACACCAAAGCCCGTCTTGGCACGACGCACAGTCGCCTGAGGGTCAACGAACCGCGTCCAGTGCAAAGTGTTGGTTGCTGTCGCGTTTCATTGCTTGAATGTCCGCTTGCGAGGCGACCCATGGCCGACGTGAGTGTCTTAATTGGGTCGTGAGCTGCCGGAGCGACTGGCGGCTTCTGCTCCCGAATGCCGCTAAACTTCCTGGGTTTTGAGCAGGTCCTCGAAGTCCGACGCGGACATCGGCTTCCCGAGCAAATACCCTTGGACGGAGTGGCAGCCGATCTTGGCCAGTTGCGCCAACTGAGCTGCCTCCTCGACTCCCTCGGCGATGATGTCGAGGTCGAGAATGTGGCCCAGCCGGACTATCGTTTCCACGATCGCCAGTGTCCTCGGCCGCATCAGCATCTTGGCGACGAACGACTGATCGATCTTGATGGCGTCGAGCGGGTAGCGGTCGAGATAGCTCAAGGACGAGAAGCCCGTGCCGAAATCGTCGAGTGCGACGCGCACTCCCATGGACCGGATCCCGGTCAGAACTCCTTCCACGAGATCGGCATCCTCGATGAACACCCCCTCGGTTATCTCGATCTGTAGGTCGCGGGGAGCGAAGCCTGTCGACGCCAACGTCGTTTGAAGGCCCGGGAGGAAGTTCGCGTCCCGCAACTCCGGCGCCGAAGCGTTGACGCTGAGCCGCAGGGCCAGATCCGGGAAGCGTGTCTGCCAGAGCCGGGCCTGGCCACAGGCTTCGCGTAGGATCCAGCGACCGATGTCGCGGATCAAGCCGGAGGCTTCCGCCGCCTCGATGAACTCGGACGGCGGCACCGACCCGCGCTCCGGGTGTTGCCAGCGAACCAGTGCCTCCATTCCCGTCAGGCGCAGGGTTCCGGCGGCCCAGATCGGCTGGTACTCTATGTAGAACTCGCCGCGGCCGACAGCGTTCTGGAGGTCGGTCTGTGTCTCAAGCGCCTCCACGGCTGCGCTGTGCATCTCCTCCGCGAAAATAGCGTAGGATCCGGCTTCGGTCTTCTTCGCGCGGTACATGGCGATGTCGGCGTCGCGGATGATCTCCTCCGGGATGCGGTGCCGGGATGCGGCCTTTACGATCCCGACGCTGCAAGAGGAGAAGATCTCCTGCGCGCCGAGCCAGACGGGCTCGCGCATGACCTCGCCCATCCTCCTGGCCAAACCGACGGCTGTGGCCATCGCGTCAGCTCCCTCGATCAGGAAAGCGAACTCGTCGCCGCAGACACGCGCGATCGTGTCCCCGACCGCGACGCATGCCTTCAGACGGTCGGCTATCTCCATCAGAAGGAGATCTCCGGCACGGTGGCCGAGGCTGTCGTTGACCAGCTTGAACCTGTCGAGGTCGATGAAGAGGACCGCACATTGGTATCGACCGTCGTTCTGGGTCCGCCGGAGCGCCGACGTCAGGCGAGCGATGAAGAAGGCTCGGTTATGCAGCTTGGTGAGGTCGTCGTGCGAAGCGGTGTAGAGGAGCTCGGCCTCGACACCCTTCCGCTCCATGATCTCCGCCTCGAGACTGGCATTCTGCGCCTCGACGATGCGCGCGCGGGTTATCGTCTCCTCAAAGGCCTTCCGGTCACTGACGTCGCGTTGAACCGATACCCAGTGCGTGAACCAACCCTTCTCGTTCGCGACCGGCGCGATGCTGAGTTCGACCCAGAACTCCGTGCCGTCCTTGTGGGTGTTGAGGAGCTCCACCTCGATCGGTTTCCATGCCGAAAGAGCCGCGCGAAGGCGATCGAGGGCGCCTCGATCGGTTTTGGCCGATTGCAGGATGCGCGGCGTCAGGCCAAGTATCTCAGCCTCGCCGTAGCCCGTCGTGCGGGTGAACGCCGCATTGCAATACACAATCTCCGGCCCGGGAAGATTGATCGGCTCCGCCCTCGTGATCAGGATCGCGTCGTTTGCGTTGACAACGACGGACTCCAGCAAGCGCAGGCGCTGCGTCTCCTGTTCGCGCGATCTTTCCGATGCGACTGCGCGGTCCCTGAAACCTTCCAGGTCGAAGAAGGCTCCTATCTGGGCCGCGTGCGAGCGCAGCACGTAGGTCTTCGCTGCACTGAGTCCGGCTTGGGGCTTATGATCCGCCACCACCAGCACGCCGATCACGGCGCCGCCCCCATCCACCACGCGGACCGCCGCGGTAAATCGCAGGGGCGTGGTCTTGGGTTCGAAGTCCGTTAGCGCCGCCTCTCGACGTACGTCGTTGACGACACGGACATCGCCGTCGGCTCCGGCGGCGGCGGACGAAAGCAGGGCATGCCCGACCAAGCGGGACAACTCGGTTCCGTCGTCGAAGGAGATCACGCGATCGTACCCTTCCGCGCTTGCGACGTAGAAGGCTGCGGAAGGGCATTCCGTCGCATATGCGGAGCTCCGCACGATCCGGTCGATCGCGGGATCCATCGACACGCTCATGGACGCCTGTGCGGCCTCTTGATCCCCGGCGTACAGGGTCTCTGTACCCGCCTGCGGGTAGTCACTTTGCATTTAGCGCATTCTGACGGAGGGTGCAGACACCGCTATGGTCCCTGCATAAGCTGGAAATCGAAGTTGTAGCAGCAGAACGTTTCAGAACTCCCTCGATTATCGATGTCGTGAAACCACATCTGGGCTGGTTCAATATTGCAACTCGAATGGTCAATTCGCTCCGCCTAGAACTCGGCACGAGCGTTCGATGCCCTGTAAACATTGCGCGCCACTGGTATCGATGCGTCGCCAGCCGGGGCATTGGCCTTGGACATCGACCTTGGCCACATCGCAATTGAAGGGCTCGAGTTGTCCGAAAGGACGGAACAACCGGACATCGAGGTACTTGGGTCCGTAACCCAAGGGAACCTTATGACCGTAAAAGCCATCCTGTTCGACGTCGACGGAACGCTCGTCGATAGCAACGACCTGCACGCAGCGGCTTGGGTGGAAGCCTTCGCCGAGTTCGACATTGTCATTCCGCATGCGGACGTTCATGACCAGATCGGCAAGGGCGGCGACAACCTCATGCCCGCACTCCTCGACGAGAAGGTCGTGGACGAGCACGGCAAAGCGATTTCGGAAGCGCGCGCTCGCATCTTCAAGGAACGCCATGCGAGCAAGGTCGAGCCCTTCGCCGACGTCGCGACTCTCTTCCGGAGGGCGCGCAATGATGGCTGGAAGATTGTCCTCGCGACCTCAGGCGAGACTGACGAAGTCGAACCCCATATCGACAGGCTTGGCATCCGCGATCTTCTGGACGTCGTGACGACCGCGACCGACGCCGAGCACTCAAAGCCCGACCCCGACATTTTTGCCGCGGCCCTCGAGAAGGTCGGCGCCAAAGCTGCCGATGCCATCGTGGTCGGTGACAGCCCATACGACATCCAGGCGGCGGCAAAGCTCGGGCTTCGCACCATCGCCGTCCGGAGCGGTGGTTTCGACGACCAGGTGCTGACGGAAGCGGGCGCCGTGGCGATCTACGACAATCCTGCCGACTTGCTGGCCAGGTACGATACCTCCCCCTTGGCATCACATTAGCCCAAGGCTCGTGGCTCCAAGGAGGAGCAACCTCATGGCCGGCTCCGCGCCGTTCCCGCCCGGCTAACAACCCGAATGGCCAGCGCGACGACAAGTGCGTCCTCCACGACGCCTGTCGGCCATTGGCCGTAACGGGCAATGAAGCGTTTACGGACCTCAAGCGTGAAGTACGAGGATGCCACGGCCGCGGCTGCACCAACCACTGCTCCTGCCTTCTTGTCGGCGATGGCCGCTCCCGCGATCCCGCCCGTCATCAACCTGGCCAACATGCCGAGAGGGACGGTTCGGTCGGGTGCCGAGCGCATCTTGTCCCCAACAGTTCGGCGACTGTCAGCGCGATTGCGCCTGCAAAGACCCACGGGTTTGCAGGCAGCCTGACGGGAGGACTCCAGCCGGAAAGGCGGCGCGCTCGCGCAAGCAGTGAGACGGCGGCAAGCCGGGTCACCAATCGTGACCCGGCAACGACGCCCATGACGAGGGGCGCAATCATTCAGCGGGCCTTACATGCCAAGTAGATGGTTTCGTCCTCTGTCTTCTCCCATTCGTTCCGTGATCCGAACGGAGAGCGCGGCGCGGGGTTGCGACTCGAGAATATGTCGGCCCAGTCTCGCGACGACAGTCATCTTTTACGCTGTAGTGACCTGAAGGGTCCGGTTATAACGGCCGCCCCCGTAGCCACGTCGCCGCTGATCGTCGACTACCAGCGCGTTGCGGTGGCGGATTGGCTCGTGACGGTTCGGCCGCGGACCCTCCCAGCCCTCGTACTCGAGGCGGGATTTAGGGGAAACCCTTGCCACCATGCGCACCAACCGCCGTCCCCGTGCTGAAGGTCGCTTCGCCGGACGCAAGCGCGACATAAAGCGACGCCAGCTCGGCTGGCTGGCCGGCCCGCCCAAGCGAAGTCTGCTGGCCAAACTCGCCCATCTTGCCGGGTAGCTGGCCGCCCGCGACTTGCAATGGGGTCCAGATCGGCCCCGGCGAAACGGCGTTTACCCTGATGCCCTTCTTGGCGAGCTGCTTGGCCATGCCGCGGGTCAGGTTCTGGATCGCCGCCTTGGTCGAGGCGTAGTCGATCAAGTCCTCGCCAGGATCGTAGGAGTTTTGCGAGATCGTGTTGATGATCACCGAGCCGGGCGGCAGGCTTGGGATAGCCGCCTTGCTGAATCGGAACACGTGGAAGACGTTCGTCTCGTACGTACGGACGAACTGCTCGTCCGAGATCTCCATGATGTCCGCCTTGGACTGCTGGTAGGCAGCATTGTTGACGAGGAGGTCGAGACCGCCAAGTTCAGCGATTGCCTTGCGGACGACCTCCTCGCAGGCGGCCTGCGTCCGTATGTCGGCGGGGATGGCAACTGCCTTGCGGCCGGCCTCGCGGATCAGCGCGATCACTTCCTGAGCGTCAGACTCCTCGTCGGGATGGTAGTTGATGGCAACGTCCGCGCCCTCCCGGGCAAACGCGATGACCGCGGCCCGTCCGATCCCGCTGTCGCCACCCGTTACCAGGGCGCGGCGTCCTGTCAGCTTGCCTGAACCACGGTAGCTCTTCTCGCCATGGTCCGGCACCGGGTCCATCTTGCTCGCCAGCGCAGGCCAGGGCTGCTTCTGTTCGGGGAAGGGCTCGCGAGTAAACCTGTCGCGCGGATCGACGAGCGACGGCGCCGTGCCTTCGGCTTGGGCGCCCGCATCGCCGGTCTGCGCTGCGGCTGACGCGGCGGCACCGACGGCGAGGCCGACGGCAGCACTGCCGAGCACTGCGCGGCGGGTCATATGGTGATCGGTCATCTGGGGTCTCCGTCCGTTCGAAGGGTCATGTTTCACATCGCGAACGGCGTTGGAGGGAGATCGCTCCCCGTCTCATCATGATGTGACCTGACCGTACGGTACATGCCCCCTTCCTCGGCGAAACCGATTGCGTTCAAAGGCATTCCCCCATTCCAACCAACCGGAGAATTTCCATGGTCACGACCGTCGGCACCGAAAGCACGTTCGAGAAGCTCGTCCAGAACCTTCTCATCCTCGAGCATGACGCGATCGCCGCCTATGAGAGCACGATTGCCAAGCTGGACAGCGAGATATTCAAGACAAAGATTGCCGAGTTCAAGGCGGATCACGATGCCCACGTCGCCGAGCTCACCAAGATGGCCCAGCGTCTCGGCGTTAAAGCTCCGACCGAGGGAGACATGAAGGAATATCTGACCACAGGAAAGGTGGCGCTCGCCTCGATCATCGGCGACGGCACCATCCTGAAGGCGATGTCGACCAACGAAATCGAGACAAAGATGGCATACGACCAAGCCTCGAAGAACACCGCAGCTCCCGCCGAAGCACAGGCCTACTTCCGCAAGGCGTTCGAGGACGAAAGCCGTCACAAGGCCTGGATGGACGCCAACGCCTGATCAGACAAACGAAGGCCCGTCACAATTTCCGTGGCGGGCCCTCTGACTTCCGATCGTGACAGTCTGCTACTTCGAGGTGGGCATGTCCTCGGCAATCTGCGTCAGGAGATCGTCCGTCCGCTTCTCCTCCTGAAGGGTCTCGTCTAGCAAAGTCACCGCCTCGTCGTGGCCCAGCTTGGTAGCCCATGACTTCAACAGGCCGTAACGCGCGATCTCGTAGTGCTCGATGGCCTGCGCGCAGCCGATAAGGACATCGTCCGACGCCGCGGTATCACCGAAGTCCTCAAGGTCTTCTTCCATTTCAGACGTCAGGCCGACCATGGCTTCGCAGGTCTTGCCCCGGGCGGGTTTGCCGATGAGCTCGAACACCTGCGTCAGTCTTTCCACCTGGTTCGCTGACTCCTCGCGCCAAGGAGAATGCAGACGATCGGCAGCGACAGGGGCAGGGTGCGCAGTGCCAAGGCAGCCATGCCACTAACGCGATGAGGAGACCCGCCCCTGTTAGGATGAGGATGTAGGGGTCGAGACTGAGTTCGAGGGAAAGGTTCATGCCGCTCTTGCCGTTGATGGTCGCCACGCACGAAAACGGGAGGGACATGCCCTCCCGTCTCCAACGGATGTTCACAGCACGGACCGCTCGTTGGCGATCCCGACATGCGATCTAAAGCTTGCCGGGTGATGCCTCGGAAACGCTTTCTTTCGCGGCACTAGCCACGTTGCCGACCCGGTCCTTCAGGTCGGCAGCAACCTCTCCGAGCTTCGCCTTCGTCAGGCCCTGCGCCTCGGCTTCGCGTGAAACCTCGTTGAGCGCTGTCGCCGCCAGATCTTTGGCTTCGCCGATCTTCTCGCCAACCAGCGAGCGCGCCTGCGCCTTGAGCTCGTCACTGGTCTCACCGAGGTATTCCCGCTCGATCTCCGTGACAGGAAGCAGTGCTGCGACGCCCGCGCCCAATGCAAGTCCGAGCACGCCAAGCGCCAGAGGCTGGTCCTCGAAGAACTCGCCGACTGTCTGCTGCACGTGTCCGGCTTGGCTCCTTGCGATCCGCGAGCCAGCCCGACCTGCGTCGTAGGCGTGCGACCCTATGTAGGAAGCAGCGTCGCCGGCATAGGAGGTGGCGGCGTCGTACCCTTGGGATGCCGCGCCGGCGATTGACGATGCCCCGCTGGCGATACTGGATCCTGTCTGCTGGGCACCATAGCCGACGGCATCCACGGCATCGTTGGCGGCACTGCCCACACCGCTCGTCATGGCGCCGAAGCGGTCGGACGCGCGACCAACGTGACGCGGCGCCTCAAAACGCATCTCGAAATCGTCACGCTCCGACCGATGGCGGTTGCGATGACCGTGGTCGCGATCGTCGTCTCGCTTCGAGCCGAACAGCGACGTCTTGCTTCCACCGAAGAACAGCCAGGCGACACCCATGCCGATCAGCGCGGCAGACGCCGGGTTTTCGCGGACAGCATCCGTGAGGCTGGTCCCGAAGTCTTTCTTCGTCACCGTGTTCCGGGCGTTGGGGATGGTGGGATCTTCCGCATATGTGGAAGGGACTGGACGTTCGTATGTATGGCTCATGGCTGGTTTCCTTTCGCCGCTTGGGCGTCCATCTGGACCTGATGCACCGTGCGCTCGGGCACCATTGTCTCGGACTTCAGTTTCTTGACGCCCGCCGATACGAGCACCGCAGCCACCACCCCACCCACGATTGTCGCTAGCAGGAACGCAAGCCCTGCGCCCATGCCCGCCTCGACGAGGAAGGTTGCGACGGTGGTCAAGAGCATCACCAAGGTAGCCATCGCGAAGGCCACCCCGCCGACCATCAGTCCGATGGCCATGCCGGCATTCGTTGCCTTCTTGGCCATCTCCGCCTTTGCGAGCTGGATCTCGCTCCGGAAGAGGGCCGAGAGCTGCTCGAGGCCGTTGGAGATCAGCTCCGAGAAGCTTCTGTCGTCGGGGGACGTGGCCATCCGATCCCCCTTCAGCTCAGTGTGCCGCGGACGGGCAGCGGCCGGGGTGCGCCGACATGGTCCGCATCGCTCTTCCAGTCACCGACGTTCGCCTCGCGTGTGCGCTTCTGGGCTGAGGTCGACAGGAACCGAGCAACGACGAAGCCAGCCAGCGCGGTGGCGCCGAGGAACACAGCCGGCTGACGGCGAGCGTAGTCGTGAACGACACCGACGAGATCGGCGAGGTCGCGATCTTTTACGGCATCGGCCAAGTGCTCGATCTCGCCCGCTGCCTTGCGGGCAAAGTTGGCGACCATCGGCATTTCTTCGTCGAGGCTGTCGGCAGCGCGGTTGATCGACCCGGCATAGCCCTTGAAACGGTCAGCCCCTGCGGCCTTTTGCTCTTCGGCGAGACCGCGCACATGATCTGCCGCGTCGAGAACACCCTGTTTGGCACGGTCACCGAGATCATTCACGGCAGCCTTCGCCTCGTTTGCAAGCGAGCTTGCCTCGGCACCGACATTATTGGCGGCGGCTTTCGCCTGATCGGTGATGTCCGGCTTCGCGGTCTGGTTCTGGCTGAAGGTGGTGTTGCTCATGTTGGTCTCCATGCATTTGATTAAGGGTTGTCGCTGGCCTGACGGCCCGTTCAGTGATCCATTGGCCGAGTCGTAATGGGCTTCTCCGGCTCGTCGTCCGGCACGACCACATTCACGCCAGCATCGACGACGGCTGCCGCGCGCTCGCCTAAGTCACGGATCGCATTCTTGCCGGACTTGACGTCGAGGCCTTCGTTGGAAGCGGCGTCCACGGTCGATGCAGCCACTCGCTCGCCGACGTCTATTGCAGCGTGCAGACCTTCGCGGGCAGTCGCCTCGGCCTTCTGCCTCACTCGCGAGCTCGCGTCGCCGAACAAGCGGGATTCGGTGCGACTGTGCGGAATAAGCGCGGCAAGTGCAGCACCTGCAAGCGCGGTCAGCGCGCCGACCAATAAGGGGTTGCGATAGACTGTATCGACCAGCGTATCGCGACCCTGTCGACCAAGCACGACCGCCTGCTCGGCGACTTCGCCAACCGCGTGTGTGGCATCGTGATAGGTCATCCGGGCTTGATGGGTCACGGCATCGGCCGCGTCCGTCAGGCTCTGGGTCGCATCGGTCAGGGTGTCGGTCACCTTGTTCGCGGCTGCCGATGCGGCGCCGGTTACGCGGTTGGACACATCTTGGGCGGCAGAGGTAACGGAGGCCGCGGCGGCCGATGCCGTGTCCGATGCCTTGCCCGCCAGTTCGAAGGCCTTGTCGCTGCCTGCCGAGACCGCACCGTTGACCTTGTCTCCCGAGATCAGTCCCGAGAAGATGTTGTTGCGGCCGGACAGAGCCACGCCCGCGCCCATCAGCAGGATCGGAGCGGGGATGCTCCGAAGAATGCCGATGATCGGATAAGCTAGACCAGCTCCGATCGCTGCGGTCTGCAACGGGTTATCCCGTGCTGACCGCTCGAGCTTGGCAAGCAAGTCCTGGCCCGATTGGACAATGCTGTCCTTGACGTCAGCTTTGATGGTATCGGGCGAGAGGCGGTTCCGCAGCTCTCCAACGGTGTCGGCCAGCCCGGAGCGTAGATTTTCGTTCCGGGCCTCGATCGCATCCAGGCTCGGGTCGCCGATCTCGGTTCTGTCGGTTGAACTCATCTTCTTCTCCTCAGCAGCCCGTGCTTTTAGAAGGCCACGTTCACTATTCTGAGAACTTTCGTAGGAGTCGCTTAGTTCCTCCAGCAACGTCTGGGCTGCTCGCGCAAATAGTATAACGCGACCGATATCTTCGAGGCTTCCCTGAGCTTTCAATGTCCTGAACGACATCCGATAGTCCTGTTCCGTTCAACGAGAGACGGGAACGATCGACTTTGTGAGGAATCCAGCATGACCCGCGACGGCTTGCCCGATCAACAGAATGCCGAACGACGCCAGTTCGACATGGTCGTCAGGGAGGCCGTGCCGTCCGCTCGAGCGTTCTCGATCTTGGCCAATCCCTTCAGATCAAAGGAAACTCGTGGTTACCGGATCATAACGGCGTCCCGAATGTTTATCCGTGCGCCAGCGAGAGGATAGGCATGACGGATACAGGTTTTGCTCCGGACCAGGACAGCCCACCCACCCCGGCCGAGAAGCAGGTCTTGGACGAACAGAAGCAAGTGCACGCTGACGCGGCGTCAGAACGGGGCCGGGGAAGGGAAGCGGCCAAGCCCACGGAGATCCCCGCGACTGGCTGGAAGGACATCTTCTGGCGCGTCTACGCCGAGTTCTCCAACGATCGCCTGATGCTCGTGGCCGCTGGGCTGACCTTTTACCTGCTGCTCGCGCTGTTTCCTGCGATCACGGCGTTCATCTCCATCTACGGGCTCTTCAGCGACTTGGGCACCGTAAACGACCACTTGCAGTCGATGTCGGGAATTCTGCCGTCCGGGGCGGTGCAGATCATCGGCGAGCAGCTCGAACGCACGGTAAAGAAGGGCGACGTCACGCTCGGATTCGGTTTGGTGTTTGGCTTGGGCGTCGCCCTCTGGAGCGCGAACGCGGGGATGAAGAGTTTCTTCGACGCCCTGAACATCGTCTACGCCGAGAAGGAGAAGCGCAGCTTCTTCAGGCTGACACTGATCTCGCTCGCGTTCACGCTCTCGATGCTCGTTTTCATCGCCTTCATGCTCGGTGCCGTCATCCTGATGCCGATCCTCTTCGAGTACATCGGCCTTGGCGGTCTCGAGACGTTCCTCCTGATCTTGCGCTGGCCGATATTGCTCGCGATCGTAGCTGTTGGCATCTCGATCATGTTCCGTTACGGGCCGAGCCGCGCGAAGGCGAAGTGGCGCTGGGTCACACCCGGGGCTGGCCTCGCAGCGATCCTCTGGGTCCTGTTCTCCATCGCGTTCTCCTTCTATGCGACGAACTTCGGAAGCTACGACGAGACGTATGGAAGCCTCGGCGCCGCCATCGGCTTCATGACCTGGACGTGGCTATCCTGCATCGTGGTGCTGTTCGGCGCCGAGCTGAATGCCGAGCTGGAGCATCAGACCGCCCGCGACACGACACACACTCCCGAACGTCGGTTGGGAGAACGCGGAGCCGAGATGGCGGACACCGTCGGTGAGGCCACCTCGTGAAGTACTGAGGAAAGCTCATACTCAGTCGGACGGAGAGTCTGCTGGGACGCTCGGCCCGAACGGCATCGAGACACCGATATTCATTCAGCCGCTGGCCAGAACACACATGGATAAGAGCACATTGAAGGCACTCAAGAGCGAAGTCATCCTTGAGATACTGAGAGCTTCCCCGAGCATCGGTTTAGCCGAACTTTCCCGGCGTATCTACGGAATGGAAGGCAAGGCGTGCATCGCGCGCACTAGGCAGCAGATCAGCATCCTTCGAGGGGCCGGTCATCCCATCGACTACGACAGGAGGTCTAAATCGTTCTCGTTGGGCTATCTGGCTCCTGCGGGGGAGTAGACCCGATGGAAAATTCGGCATTCTCCATTGCTCGATTCCCGATTGGCGGAGTGTTTCTGTGGGGATGCGGTGCCGCGGCCTGTTTCTCTAAGCTGGTAAGGTCGAACTAGTCGCGCCACTCATGATCTTACATTGGATTTTACATTGTCGATTACGCCGGGCGCGAACGGGGACAGCGTCAGTTTCTCCTGTCACTCCCTCAACGAACAGAAAGCTCGACGACCGAAGATCCTCGCACCAGTCAGCCCACCACCTTCCCCGGCGAGTCCCAGCAGGCCAGCCCGGGCTTCGAGACGGAGATGCGGACCAAGCCCGATCACGGCGAGGAGTCGTATGTCGGAAAGGCCCTGCTCGAAGGCCGCGTTGCGCTGATCACCGGCGGCGACTCCGGCATCGGCGAGGCGGTCGCGAACGCCTACGCTCGCGAAGGTGCCTATGTCGCGATCTCCTCTCTTCCGGAAGAGCAGGCCGACGCCGACGAGACGCAGAAATTTGTCGAGAAGGCCGGCCGGCGGTGCCCACAGTTGCCGGGCAACATACGCGACCGCGACCACTGCGTTTCGCTGGTCGAGCGGACCGTCGCCGAGTTTGGTGGCATCGATATGCTGGTCAACAACGCCGCCGCGCAGACCATCAATGAAGACCTCGGCGACATCGACGACGACGAGATGCAGGGCGCGTTCGAGGCGAACGTCTACGCCATGATCCGTCCTGCGAAGGCGGCTGTACCTTACATGCAGCCCGGCTCGTCCATCGTGAACACCACGAGCATCCAGGCGAAGGTCGCGACCGAGAACATGATCGTCTACGCGACGACCAAGGGCTCGATCTCAAGCCTGACGATCGAGTTGTCGAACTTGCTCGCGCCGAAGGGCATCCGCGTGAACGCCGTCGCCCCGGGTCCGGTGTGGACGCCGATCCAGCCGATCGCCAAGGAGCCGGAGGAGCTGGAGAAACTCGGGCAGAACACGCCGCTCGGCCGGGCAGAGCAGCCAGCCGAGCTCGCGCCTGCTTACGTGCTGCTGGCGTCGCGGGAGGGAAGCTAGATGTCCGGAGCGGTCGTCCCGGTAACGGGCGGGTTGCCGATGTACTGAGGAAGGTTCCGCAGGTGCTGCGGGTTGAAGTGCGCCTCTGATGCCTTTGCAGGTGCGCTTGCGGAGCTTACTCCAGGTAGGGCGTCAGAACGCCCTCCATCCAACCCATGAAGGCGCGCACGCGTTGGGACAAGTTGTTGCGGTGTGCGACGACCAGCGACACCTCGAGCGGCCCGGGGCGTAAATCGGGCATGATCTCCACCAAGGCCCCGGTCTCCATATGCTGCCGCACCCCGATCAGGGCTGCTTGGATGAGCCCCAGACCTGCGACGCCCGCGGCTTCGTACGTTTGCACGCTGTTGACCTGAAGGGCACTCGCCAAGGCAGCGTTGCATAGGTGCCGTCGGCACCGTCGGGGTACTCCCACCCGTAGGGCTTGGCCCCTAGCGTTCGGCTGTAGTGGATCGTTCGATGACCCTGGTTCCTCAGGTTGTCGATCGATCGGGGAATGCCGTGTCGTGCGAGGTACGCGAGGCTGGCGACGTTCACCATGCGCAACTGTCCCAGCCGCCGGGCAACCAGTGTCTCGTCCCCGATCGGTCCGAGCCGCAGGACGCAGTCGAATCCCTCCTCAACGAGGTCTACCTGTCGGTCCGTGCTTGACAGCTCCAACTCCAGTTCGGGATGGACCGCCAAGAAGTCCGGTAGGGCAGGGACCATCGTCGTGCGTGCCATCTCCGTCGGCAGGTCGACGCGTAGACGCCCCCGGAGCGCGACGCTCTCGCCCGCGAACATCGAATGCAGTTCGTCGACGTCGGCCAACACATCGCGGGCACGGGCATGGAACGCGCGACCGTCTTCCGTCAGGTGCACGCTGCGCGTCGTTCGGTGCAGCAGCCCGACGCCGACTTCCTCCTCGAGCCTGCGGACAGCCGTCGAGGCGTGTTCCTTCTGGATGCTGAGGCTTGACGCCGCCCGGGTGAAGCTTCCCATCTCGGCGACCCTGTTGAAGATGAGGGTCAGCTCCAGGTTCTGCATCTGCGGTCTCTCCATTGGCCAAGCCTGAAGGAACAATGCGTTCCTGGGGGACCTCGGCAACCGTAGAAGTCGTTATCTCCTCATCCCACTGGTTTTCGGGTTCGGGGCGCCGCTGGTGCCCATCGTCGGCACCAATGGCGGCGCGGGACGGGTCGATCGCGCGAAGCGGATCGCGTTCGCCGGCGCGGTCCTCGCCCTCCTCGCGGCGGAGACCGTCGGCCTCCTCGGTGCCGCCTTTCCGGTCGCTTGGCTCGGGCTCTTCGGTTCGGATCCCAGCATGATTGCCGCCGGGGCCGGCTACCTAAGGATCGTCGGGCCGACCTTTGGGTTTTTTGGCTTCGGCATGGCGCTGTACTTCGCCAGCCAGGGCGCGGGCCGGCTTGCGTGGCCCCTCGCTGTCACCGTGCTGCGCACGACGATCGCGGTCGGTGGCGCCGTCGCGGTCGACTGGGCAGGCGGCTCCCTCCGGACAGTCTTCACCGCAGTCGCCGTCGGCCTCGTCGTCTACGGGCTGTCGATGGCCGGCGTAATCGCCCAGACGGACTGGCGAACCCTCCAACCAACCGAGCCTTAAGGCGCCGAGCGGCCGTTGGGTCCGGCGTTGCGATCGGAGGAAGCGCTCCTACGGCTTCGCCCAGTCCGGACGTGCATGGCGATGCAGCCGACGAATGCCCGGACTTTTGGAACCCGGAAGCGGCTGGCGGGCCAGAGCATCGTGAGGACACTTGCCTCGTCGGGTGCCGCCTCGAGGATCGGCACGAGCGCGCCTCGCGCGAGGGCATCCCGCACGGTGCCGGAAGGACGCTGGCCCTTGATGCGGCAGCCGATCGCAAGCGACAGTTCGATGGCCTCAGTTCTCGAGCCTCTGAAGCTCTGCAAGACCCGCGACGATCAGGCACCGCAAGCCGTCGGGCGCGTACTCGAGGTCGACGCTCGCGTCCCCGGCGTTGCCGAGACCCATCTTGATCAGCCGCGTGCCGAAACTCTTGGTCGCAGGCGGCGTCACCACGGGCCCACCGCTCTCTTGCCAAGTCCACGACAAGATCGGGTAGCCCGTAGCCACGTCGCGGTTAACTGACCAAGTCACGTCGACCGCGCCCTCGGGCACAGATAGCGCGCCGTACTTGCTGGCGTTGGTCGCCAGCTCGTGAACAATCAGCGACAGCGTCAGCGCGGCCTTCGGGCCTATCAGAATGCTGCGTCCCTTCAACCGGACGCGCTGTCCGTCGTCGTGGATCGCCAAGGCGCCCTCGACGATCTTGGTGATCGATCCCGCGTCCCGCTGCCCGGTGAGGAGGATGTCGTGAGCCTTGGACAACGCTTGCACGCGGTCCGTCAGTGACTTGCGGGCTGTCTCCAGGTCCGGGGCCGTCCGCAGCGTCTGTGTGGTGATCGCCGAGACGATGGCGAGCGTGTTCTTCAGGCGGTGGGAAAGCTCGGCGTTCAGGATGTGGCGCTGTTCCTCGGCGTTCACGCGATCGGTCACGTCACGGACCGCACCGATGAAGCGCCTTGTTCCGCTCACCTTGCGAACGACCCGTCCCCTAAGGGCCACCCAACGAACGATCCCGTCGTCGATGCCGATCGCGCGGAACTGCATGTCGAAGTCTGCGCCCTCCAATGTCGCCGCGAACTGGCGATCGAACTCTGCCCGATCGTCGGCGTGGATGGAGGCGAGCTTCGCGTCCCGTGTAACGGGCACCCCCGGGGGCAGGCCGAAGGCCGCGCGGACCCGATCGTCCCAGATCAGCTCGCCGCTGTCGAGATCGAGGTCGAAGACGCCGACCTCGCCCATCTCGGTGGCAAGCCGCCGACGGTCCTCGCTCTCGCGCAGAGCATTCTCGGCACGTAGCCTCTCCGTCGCGGCGCGCGTCCGACGCGCGGTTTCCTGCACGAACAGGACCTCTTCCTCCGTCCAGTGCCGGGGGCGGTCGTCGTTCACGTAGAGAACCGCCACGGTTCGTCCGTTCTCGACGATCGGGTGGTTGAGCAGGGTTCGGACCGCGAGGCTTTCGAGCGGGCCAGTTTCGCCATTCGTCCGGCCATCCAGCCTGATGTCGTCGATCACGACAGTCACGCCGTTCAGCAGGTCCTCGGCGTATCCGCCGTAGTCGTCCAGCTTATAAGCCCCGGCAAGACTCGGAACCCCCGGGGCCGTCCAGTCCTCCGCTACGGTGAGGGTCGCTCCGTCCTCCGCGACCAGTCCGTAGCCTACCCGGCCAACCCCGAGCGCCTTCCCGATCAGCGCAGCGGCAGACCGCGATAGCGCGACATCCTCCGCCTGACCGAGAAGGACCCCGTTCAGCTCGGTCAAGGCGTCCCGACGGCTCTCGGCGGCGATGCGGTCGGAGACCTCGAGGAAGAAGATGGTGAAGCGGTCTTCCCCGACAGGCTGGGCGGCACCTTCGTACCAGCGGCCGAGCGTGCCGACCTGGCGGGTGAACGTTCTGGCCTCCCCGCACTCGACGACATCGGCGATTTCGTCGATCCATATATCCTCGATGCCCGGAAACACCTCGCGGATGGTGCGGCCGCCAGCGGTCCCGAGAGGAACGCCCGTCAGCTCGTGCCAGGCACGGTTCACTTCCTCGTAGCGCCAGTCGACGATCCTGCCCGTCGCGTCCCGCACGACCCTGCCGAGTATGAACCCCTCGTGCAGGAGCTCGAAGATCGACCGCCACTTCTCCTCGCTTTCACGCAGGCGCGTCTCCGCCTCGACCCTTGCGGTCACGTCACGGGCGACGCCGAGGAAGTGGGTTGGCCGCCCGGCGGCGTCGCGTTGGAACTCGCCCTTCCGCGCGATCCAACGGATCTCTCCCGTGTCTGCCCGACGGATGCGGTACTCCACGTCTTTCGGGGAGTCCGCGGCGCGGCGCGTGGAGTTGGTGGAGATCAGGTTTTGATCCTCGGGAACGACGAGAGCCTCGAAGTCCTGAGCGGGCCGCTCCGGCGTTTCCGCCAACCCGTAGAGGCGCGAGAACTCGGGAGTACCGCTGAGGATGCCGGAGGTCACTTCGACGGAGAACACGCCGACGCCGCCCGCCTCCTGCGCTTGCGTGAGCCTGGCCTCGGCCAGGCGCAACCGTTCGCCGTAGAGGTGCTCGGACGTCCGGTCCCGAAGTATCTTCACGAACCCAGTGTGCTCGCCGGCGTCGTTGCGGAGCGGCATCATCTCGCCGCTGGCCCAGAATCGTGTGTCATCCTTTCGGAGGTGCCAGCGCTCGTCGACGGCGCTGCCGTCACGGATGGATAGGTCCATCTCGGTGTCGGCCTGGGATTGCGCCCGGTCCTCCGGCGTGAAGAAGCGGTCCGCCCGGTGACCGAGCATCTCCGCCTCGGACCAGCCGAAGATGTTCTCGGCGCCCCTGTTCCATTCGGTGACGAAGCCGCCGCGGTCCAGGACCACGATGCCGAAGTCGATGGCGCTGTCGAGCACCTGCCTTGCGCGCCCCCGTTCCGCTCGCCTCAAGACAAGGGCGTCTTCCCGCTCCCGTAAAGCCTTTCGCAGTTCGAGCTGGGTCATGACCTGCCGGGCGAGGGCCTCGAGCGAGACCCGTTGCGCGGAGGTGAGACCTTCCGGACGCGGTTCCGGCCCGATGACGCAGAGGGTGCCCAGAATGTCCCCGCTCGAAGTGACGAGAGGGGCGCCCGCGTAGAACCGGATATGGGGTTCGCCCGTGACGAGCGTATTGTGCATCGTGCGTGGATCGAGCGTGAGGTCGGGGATCACAAGAAGGTCGGCCTTGCTCAGGGCATGGGCGCAGACCGATTGCTCCAGCGGAGTCTCGCACGGTTCAAAGCCGATGCGTGCCTTGAACCACTGACGGTCTCGGTCGACCAAGCTGACGAGAGCCACCGGGGCCGCACATGCCTGCGACGCAAGCATAACCAGGTCGTCGAAGCCCTGTTCGGGCGAGGTGTCGAGTATTGCGTAGGACGCCAGTGCCGCGAGCCGGGCATCGTCGGCGGCCGAGACTTCGGCACCGGGGCGGTCTTGGCCAGTGTTCAAAGGTCCTGCCTGCCTGGAGAGTGCGGTATGGCAGCCGTTCTACAGTTGTTCTGTGGCCGGATAAAGCTCCTTGTGCACCGGATCCAGGGCTTGAAGTATCTGGCGGGCGACGAAGGGCTTGTCGATGAAGCCCACGGCATCGAGAACGGACGCAGCAACACTTGCGCTCGCCTCGATGTTGGCGCTGACGAACAGCGATCGGACGCCGTGCTCCTCCCGCAGACGCCGTGCGGTCTCGATCCCGTCCGGAAGCGTCGCCAGCTCGATGTCCATGATGGCAACGTCGACCCGCTCCCTCGCGGCGACCGCCAAAGCGCCCGGCATGGTGTCGACGCATCCGACCATGCGGTGGCCCGCGTCTTCGAGGATAGTCTGGAAGTCCATTGCGATCAGCGGTTCGTCTTCCACGACAAGGACGTTGAGGGGCATCTGCATTACCTTCGCTCGGGGCGACAGTGCGTTATGGTCGAAAACGACCGAGCCAGTCGCCCATCAACGGAGCCCGGCGGCCACCGTTCCCCGTTGGACCTCGTTCAGTGCCTTAGGCTCAGCGTCTATCATGAAGGCCCCGACTGGTATTACGCTGGGATCGCTTCGATCAACGTTGAATCCTGCTCGGCAATCCGGTTCTCCCGGTGCCGGAACTCCGACAGCGCCTTGTAGACCTGGAGCCGGGCGCGCATTACCGAGCCGAGAGGCCTGTGAGCGGCGAGGCTGTGGGCCGGCCGGAACGTCATGACGTCGTCGAAGTACCGCCGACGCGCCTCGGTGTAGGCGTCCTGCGCAGGAAGGCGGATCGTCGCCACCGTGACATAAGGGCTCTCGTCGACGGGCCACTCGACGGAGGCGTCCTCGATCGGCTGCGTCTTGGCGTTCGTCCAAAGCTGTGCCCTGATCTCGAACACGGCCTCGCTCTTCCGGAAGAACTCGATGGCAGCGTGGCGGAAATCGTCCTCGTCTTGGTGGGGATCGAGACGCCAGTCATTCAACTACTGCTGGACGACCGAAGCCGGAAACGCATCGATCTTTGCAACATAATTGACGAAGCGCATCGGCGCTTGGCTGAAGTAAGCGTCGGCCAACGGATGGCCGAAAGGATGGCCGAAGAAGCCCGCCAGCGGACTGTCCGTTCCGATGGCGTGAAGGACCCTGTTGAAGTTGCGGGCGGCGGCGGACACAGCGCTATTGATCACCTCGGGCAATCCCGCAGAGCTGCCGATAGCGGTACCGTCGCGCAGGAAGCCATGTGCCGTGCCCGAAGGAAACGTCGTTCCGGTGGCGAGAACGAAGTCCTGCGTGTCCATGTCGTGGCCCAGAAGCTTCTCTCCCCGGGCGCCGAACACATTGATGGACATGCCGCGATGCGTAGAGACGCGGTCACCGAGCGTCTCGCCAAGTCCTTGCGCAAACCGGACGGCGACTGGGAAGACCCCCGCTGCGGCGAAGAGTCCCTGTACCAGTTCCGGCGGCTAACCCAGCGCAACCGTCATCTCGCCGACCGCACAGGCAGTGCTCTTGGCATGGCTCGCGCGGACCGCGTGCCCCTCGCGCCTTTCGACCATCTCGCTCTGCCCGGTCATCCCCTTGATGATGCCGTCGATCGTTTCCTGCTCGGCGGTCTCCGGGGTCTCGATGTCGGTTGAGTAGCGTAGTGGTGTCATCAGGGCTTCGTCTGGCAGGGGATGCTGGTCAAGTCGGCGGCGCATGCAGAAAGGGGTCCAGCGCGAACCGGACCCCCTCGAAGGCGGACTGTCCTCAGTACGACTTCACCAGTTCCTTGACGTGCATCATGTGCATCTCAAGCGTCGGCAGCGTTTCCTTGGCGAATGCCACCACGGCCTTGTCGTCACCCGATCCTGCATAGGTGCGGAAGAGGGCGACGGCTTCCATGTGGGCCTGGGCCTGCATGTCGATGTAGAGGGTCTGGAAGTCGGCACCCTCGGCAGCCTCGAGCTGCTTCAGCATCGCCGCGTGCTTCGGCGCCAGCTCCGGAGCGGCGGGAGCCGCAGCCTCACTTTTGCCAATCGCGGCCTTCAGGTCCGTCCCGGCCTTGGTGTGGTCCTTGATCATCGCCGCAGCGAACGTCTTCACGTCGGAGGCCTCGGCCTTCTTCTCCGCCATCTCGCTGGAGCGGATCTCGAACTGGTCCGAGCTCATCACCGTCTTGGCGAAGTCGGGCGTCGCGACCATCATGATCGGATCGGCGGCGTCGGCCTTCTTCGCATCGGCCGCGAAGGCGGCTGGCGTCGAGAGAAGCAAAGCTAGCGTAAGGGTTAGAGTCTTCATCGGGTGTCGACCTTCGGTTGATGGGGTAGAGGAAAGGCTGGCGGTCACTGGCCGGCCTTGGCGAAAGCCTGCTTTAGATCGGTCGTGGCCATGTCCATGGCTTCCTTGGCCGCGGGCACGACCTTGCCCATGCCGAAGAACTCGTGCGTCACGCCCGGGAACGTCTTCTCGTTCACCGCGACGCCGGCGGCCTTCAGTTTGGCGGCGTACTCCTCGCTCTCCGAACGCAGCGGATCGATCTCGGCCGCGATGACCGTTGCGGGAGCGACGCCGGCAAGGTCCTTGCGGTCGACGAGGTCTACACGCGGATCGGACGTCTCGTCCTTGGAGGTGAAGGTCTTGTCGACGAACCAGGCGATGTCGGGAGTCGACAAAGGCGCGGTGTCGGTGAAGGCCTTCTTCGACTCCGTGTCCATCGCGTTCGACGCGATCGGATAGACGAGAAGCTGGTGGACGGGTTGCGTCGCCTTCATCTCCTTCGCCATCAACGCGACGGCCGCCGCGAGATTGCCGCCAGCGCTCTCGCCGGCGACGGCGATGCGCTTCGAGTCCCCGTTCTGCGAGCCGATGTTCTCGACCACCCAGACGTAGGCGTCGTAGGCGTCCTGATGCTGCGCGGGGAACTTGGCCTCCGGCGCATGGCGGTAGTCGACCGAGACGACGATCGCGCCGGAACCGAGCGCCAGGCTTCGGGCAGACCCGTCATAGGTGTTGATGTCGGCAATGACCCAGCCGCCGCCGTGATAGTAAACGACGACGGGAAGGGGACCCTTGCCCTCTGGGATGTAGAGGCGAGCCGGGACGCTGCCGTTCTTGGTGGGGATCGCGATGTCCTTGGTCATGACCTTGGACTCAGGAGCGGGAGAGACCTTCTTGTCGCGCTGGACGCCCATGGCGGCATCGGCGGCACTGGCCTGCATGCGGGCTTCCGGCACCGTGAGGGTTGCGACTGGTTTCGCCTCCAGCTCCTTCAGCTTGTCGAGAACGGCCTGCATCTCCGCAGTGGGCTTGGGGGCTTCCTGGGCCGAAACGGCCGATGCGGACAGGAAGGCGACGGGAAGCATGACGGCAAGCGCAAGCGCATCGCTCTTGAGGCTTTGGAATAGCATAGTGAGCTTTCAGCGTTGATGGTCGAAGTCCAAGGCTCAGGAGCTTGATCCGTTCCGACGGGACGGAGGCGGTGCACCATCAAATGACTGTGTGGCTGATCCCCCTCGGTGCGGTGTCGCTCCTGGCTCCATGATTGGCGCGCCTGCACGGGGCCCACCACGTTGCCGCAGGGGGTCCCTGAAGAGCTCCTGCGTAAGCGACGCCGGGTTCCCCTAGCCGACAAGACGACCGCTCCCAGTTGATGCTCGTAACGCAAGCAGTGCGTGCGGTGGACGGATGTACGAGATGAGCCAAGTCGATCCCGGAGCTTCTTTTGTCGGCGATCCTCCCCGTGTCGCCAAGAAGGAGGTCTTGCACGACCGCCGGGAGCTGGCCCTCGTCGCGGTGTCGAGGACGCGCATGCCGATGGTCGTCAGCGACCCGCGTAAGCTAGACAACCCCATCGTCCTCGCCAACGAGGCGTTTCTCGAGCTGACAGGGTATCCGGCCGAAGAGGTCATCGGACGCAACTGCCGTTTCCTGCAAGGCAAGGACACCGATCCGGCGGCGGTGGCCGCGATCCGGGATGGCATCGAGGCCCGGTCGGAATACGTGGACGTCGAGATTCTCAACTATCGCAAGGATGGGTCGGCATTCCTGAACCAGTTGTACATCAGCCCGGTCTTCGACGCCGACGGCGAACTCCTCTACCACTTCGCGTCTCAGAAGGACGTCACGGCCGAACGGCGCGCGGAGGAGCTGGAAGCCGCCGAGCGAATGCTGCTCATGGAGGTCGACCACAGGGCCATGAACGCGCTGGCGCTCGTGCAGAGCTTCGTGAACATCACGCAGGCCGAAACGGTCCCCGACTTCGCCACCGCGATTCGAGGTCGGGTGCAGGCGCTCGCCCGCGCACACCGCATGTTGGGCGAGGCGAGCTGGTCGGGTGCCGACCTCGCGAGCCTGCTGGCGGCCGAGGTGCCCGACCACCTGCGGGCGCGCGTCGTGTCTGACGGACCTCCCGTCCTCCTTCGGACGGCTGCCGTGCAGCCGTTGGCCCTCGTGCTGCACGAACTCCTGTCCAACGCTGCACGCCATGGTGCCCTGGCGGCACAAACAGGATCAGTTGCGATCGAGTGGTCGGTGGGGGCGCAGTCGCTGCACATCAAGTGGACGGAGAATGGCGCGTCGGGAGTCACCGAGCCGGCGGCACCCGGCGTCGGTCTGCGCATGCTGGAGAGTGTCGTGAAGCAGCAACTTGGCGGAAGGGTCTCCATGACGTGGGGAAGTGATGGTGTCCGCGCCGAGATGTCCCTTCCCATAGAGACCGCCCTTTAGCGTTCAAGCGCATCCTCAATACCAGCAGGGTACGGCAGGGATCCGCGTCCCTCCTATCTTCCGGTCAGGCGGTTACCTAGCCGCGCGGGACTTCGACCCGCACGGACTTACCTATCCTCTCAAGGGTTCGACACATGAGCAGTCATGACAGGCGACGGTCATACTCGCCTTTGGTCGAGGCTCCATGTATTGGCCGAACAGGAGGACCGCGGCTTTCTTGAACGGACGGCCTTACCGTTTGCCGTTACCCACACCGCTTCGATTCAGCCGCCGTCCGGCGTTCGGCAACTCCCTTGGCCCAACTCCGTTTGGGGTGACGCTTGGCCTTCCGACATGCCTCCCATCCCGTCTGCGAGCGGAGCGTCTTCGCAGTTTTAGGAGCATCCATGCAGAGCTTCCTAGTCGGTACGAGCGAGATGGCGAATCGCATCCGGGAGTTCGACTGGACCGCGACGCCGCTTGGCCATCCCGTGTCCTGGCCGCAGTCGCAGAAGACGATCGTCGGGATCATGCTCGGCGCCAACCAGCCGATGTTCGTCGTCTGGGGAGCCGGGCAAGGACTCATCTACAACGACGGCTATGCGCGGATCCTCGCGAACAAGCACCCGTCCGCACTTGGCCGGCCGTTCCTCGAGGTGTGGTCGGAGATCGCGGGTGACCTCGTGCCGATCGTTCAGTCCGCCTATGCCGGGGATCCCGTCCACATGGACGCGATCCGGCTGATAATGGAGCGCAAGGGCTTTCCCGAGGAGACGTTCTTCGCCTTCTCCTACACGCCCGTCCGCGATGTCGGGAACGTCATCGAGGGCTTCTTCTGTGCCTGCAACGAGATCACCGGACAGGTGCAGGCGGAGCGGCAGCTCCGGGAGAGCGAGGCTGCCCTGCGCGCACGCGAGGCGCAGTTCCGAACGCTGGCGCAGGCAGTGCCGAACCATGTCTGGACCGCGACGGCGGATGGGCTTCTCGACTGGTTCAACGAAAAGGTCTACGCCTACAGCGGTCTTTCGGAGGCGGACCTCCTTGGAAACGGGTGGGCGCGGCTCGTGCATCCGGACGATCTGGATGTCGCAGGTGCCGCGTGGGCACGGGCCAGACAGGCCGCCGAGCACTACGAGACGGAGTTCCGCATCCGCCGCTACGACGGAGCCTACCGCTGGCACGTCGTGCGGGCGGAACCCGTGCGGGAGGACGGCGGCGAAGTTCGCTGGATCGGGACGAACACCGACATCCACGAGCAGAGGACCGCCCTCTCGGAACTCAGCGCCGCCAAGGACACGCTCGAGGTTGAGGTGGAACAGCGCACGCGCGAGCGCAACCGTCTGTGGGAGAACTCGCAGGACATCTCGATCGTCATCGACGAGGAGGGCCTCTTCCGCGCCATCAATCCGGCGATGACCCGCATTCTCGGCTGGCATTCGGAGGACATGATCGGGCGCCCGGTATTCGACTTCATCGTCGAGGACGACCTCGACAAGACACATGAGGCGCTGTCGGTTGCGACCGACAGCGCGCTGGACACGACGGTCGTGCGCTACCGTCACAAGGACGGCGGTATCCGGTGGATCTCGTGGGTCGCGGCGCCCGAGGATGGGCTGATCTTCGCGACCGGCCGCAACGTCACCGCTGAGGTGGTGGCGCAAGAGAAACTCGCGCTCGCACAGGACGCACTCCGCCAGTCCCAGAAGATGGAGGCGGTCGGCCAGCTCACTGGCGGCATCGCGCACGATTTCAACAACATGCTGGCCGTCGTCATTGGGTCCCTGGATCTCCTTGGTCGGCGAACCGACGGTACCGATCCACGGTCACGCCGCCACATCGACAATGCGATGGAGGGCGCCCGTCGGGCGGCTACCCTTACCCAACGGCTCCTGGCCTTTTCGCGCCAGCAACCCCTTAGCCCCGAAGCGGTGGACGCCAATCGGCTGGTGGCGGGCATGTCGGATCTCCTGCGCCATACCCTCAGCGGAAACATTCGGCTCGAGACCGTGGTCGGTGGCGGGTTGTGGCCCTGTCTGGTCGACCCGAACCAACTTGAGAACGCGCTCCTTAACTTGGCGGTCAACGCGCGGGACGCCATGCCGGAGGGCGGACGCCTGACCATCGAGACGCAGAACGCCCACCTCGACGACCGCTATGCAGCCTCGAACATCGGCTTGTCCCCCGGCCAGTACGTGCTGATCGCCGTAACCGACAGCGGTACAGGAATGCCGGAGAGCGTGATCGAGAAAGCATTCGACCCTTTCTTCACGACCAAGGAAGTCGGCAAGGGGACGGGGTTGGGTCTCAGCCAGGTCTACGGCTTCGTGAAGCAGTCCGGCGGACACGTGAAGATCTACTCGGAGCCGGGTCACGGTACGAGCGTGAAGATTTACCTTCCGCGTCACCACGGTGAGGCTGCCGTCGTCGATCAGGACAGCGGCTCCCTGGGCATGCCCCTTGAGGACACGGCACAGCTCGTCCTCGTCGTCGAGGACGACGAAACCGTCAGGCGAATGACTTTGGAAGCCTTCCGGGAGCTCGGCTACCGAACGCTGGAGGCTGACGGTGCTGGCGAGGCGCTGCGCCTGCTCGACCTGGATCCGTCCGTCGACTTGCTCTTCACCGACATCGTCATGCCCGAGGTCGACGGGCGTCGTCTCGCGGACGAGGCGCTGAAGCGCCGTCCGGACCTGAAGGTCGTGTTCACCACGGGCTACACGCGAAACGCCGTGGTCCACAACGGCGTACTCGACGCGGGCGTGGACCTGCTAACTAAGCCGTTCACGTTGGAGGAGTTGCTGGCCAAGGTGAGGGGCGTCCTCGAACGCTCTTGAGCCCTCAGGAACCCTTGGCAACCTTTTCTATGATCTTGGAGTCGTATGGCTTTGATACCAACGGCCATTCGACACGGTCCACGTTGACGTAGCCCGACACGAGGACGATGCGCAGGTGTGGCCAGCGTTTTGAAGCGGTCTCGGCAAGCTCTGGTCCGGTCATTCCCGGCATGCGGCAATCAGTGAACAGGAGGGACACGTCGGACCTATCCGACAGAATTGAGAGAGCCTGCGCACCGCCGCTTGCTTCGAGAACCTCGAAACCCAAGTCCTCGAACATGTCGACGGCGTTCATGCGAACCAGCGGTTCGTCATCGACAACCAGAACGACATTGCGACCCTCACCAGTCATGGCCTAATTCTCCTGCTCTGCCCGATACCTATTCGCATGGCGACCAGGAACCGGACCTGAAAAGGTATCGGCATCAATTGATTGCAAACCGCAGGTAATGTGTGAGGTAGTGCCGAATCTCCGTTGTGCAATGTCCGGAAGAGCACATGGTGCGCGGCCGCGAAGCGCGATAGCGGAATGGGCGGCCACGACGGAGCGTTTCCCTAGGTATTCAAAGGCGAACTCCCCTACAGCCGGGTTCCTTGTGCAAGGCCGTAGGGATCCGTCTCTTCCAGGGCTACTGTTTTGCCCGCCCGGCGTTCGCGGCATTGCCGTTCATGGGATCAGCTTCCATGTAAGCGCTCCAGTTGTCTGCCTAAGCTGAAGGGCCGGCTTTGGCTTGATCGGCTCGGAACCGATCGCCGTCGCCTTATGCTGCTTTCCAGTGATCCGCTATGGTCTCTTTGAAGGTGCTGGCGGTTCCCTTGCAGGACCGCTTGGCGACGTAGAGCGCCGCGTCCGCACGGCGAAGCAGTGTCTCCCGGTCGGTTGCGGCTCCGCACGACCATGCGATCCCGATCGTCCCCGTCACGCGTGCGATCTTGCCGGAGTGCTCCGTCACGATATGAAGATCGCGCAGGAGACGATCGACCTTAGCCTCGAGGTCCTGCCGCCCGAGGGGCCGAAGGCTGACGATGGCGAACTCGTCGCCGCCGAGCCGGGCGGCGAAGCAGTTCGAGAGAAACGGCGCCCGCAGGCAGTCGGCGACTTGGCGGAGCACATCGTCACCCGCCGCATGGCCAAGAGCGTCGTTGACGTCCTTGAAGCCGTCAAGGTCTATGATGAGAACGGCCACTGCCTCACCCGCGGCGTCAGCCTCCGTCAGTCGCTCGTCGAGCGTCCGGTTCAAGGCAGCACGGTTCGGCAACTGAGTGAGGTCGTCCGTCTGGGCATAGCAGAGAAGTGCCTGCTCCATTCGGTGCCGCTCAGTGATGTCCTGGATCAGGCCGACCAGGGCAACAGCGTTCCCTTCGTGCCACTCAATCTCCCCAGCACACCTGACCCTACGCATGTTCCCCTTTGCCGTGACGAGGCTGAGGTCGAGCTCGAAGGACTTGCCTGTCTCGATCGACTGCCTGCATGCCTCTTCCAGCTTCGCCGCATCCATATCTGGGAAGAAGTCGAGAAGGCCATGCTCGGGAAAATCGGAGGTTTGGGCAACTTCGTGGATCGCGAACGCTCCCGTCGACCATGCGGCCCGGTGTTCGATCAGGTCGTACCTCCACGAACCCATGTCGGCCATTTGTTCCGCGCGGCTGAGCTGCCGTCGTTCGCGCTCCGAGCGTTCCGCCTCGATCCGCCTGTCTTCGGCGAGCAGGACGGCTCGCCGTGCGACGGAGCGTGCCTCGACCAGTGCCTCGGCGACACAGGCGAGATCGGCCAGGATACGGAGGTCGTCGGCCGTCGCTTCGCGCGGCCGGTCGTCCAATACGCAAAGCGTACCGATCGCAACGGAACCGCCGTCCACAAGCGTCGCACGGATAGGCACCCCGGCGTAGAAGCGGATGTTCGGTTCACCGACGACGAATGGATTGGCTGCGAAGCGCGCGTCGAGGCTGGCGTCCCCAAGCACCAACGGAGCCTCGGTCTCCACCACCACGGTGCACAGGGCAGGGCCGCGTTCCGTTTCCGGAGCGAGGGGCCCGCAGCGCGCCTTGAACCACTGACGCTCTCGGTCGATCAGCGTGATCGACGACATGCGGGTGCCGAGCAGCCGTTGCGCGGTCTCGGCCAAGACGTCGAACTCCCGCTCCGGCGCCGTGTCTAGGATGGCGAGGTCAGCCAGCGCCTTCTGGCGAGCTGCTTCCCTCTCGGCGTCCAGCATGCTTTTTCCTCGTCATCGCTCGCGGGAAGTGCGGTCGCATCGCCGTCATCCACAACCCAACGGCCCAGCGTCTGTTTGGACCCGTTCCATTCTTGGCGATCGGAGCTTCTTCCACGAACTGCGTGACCAAAGGAATAACGTCGCAGAGGAACGGACAGGATCTGGAACAGGGCGTCCCGAACAGGGTTTCCGGATCGTACGGCTAGCGCGTCAATTGTGCCGTTTGAACCCGGGAGACAACATGAGCGACCAGACCCTGAATGACCTGTTCCTTCACCAGCTCAAGGACACCTACTTTGCGGAGAACGCGATCCTGAAAGCGATACCAACGCTGATGGACGCATCGACCTCGGATGATCTGAAACTGGCATTGGGCGTGCACCTCGACGAGACGAGCGGCCAGATCAAGCGCCTTGAGGACGTCTTCGCAATCATCGGTGCCAAGCCGGAGGGCGTCGAATGCAAGGCTATCCTTGGGATCATCGCGGAAGGCCAGGAAGTGATTGAAGAGTTCGCCGGGTCCGAAGCCCTCGACGCCGGGATCATCGCGGCGGCGCAGGCCGTGGAGCACTACGAGATCACCCGCTACGGAACTTTGTATGCCTGGGCAAACCAGCTCGGTCTCGAGGAGGCTGCCGAACTCCTTAAGGACACGCTCATCGAGGAAGAGAACACGGACCAGATCCTGTCGGATCTCGCCGAGTCCTCGGTTAACGAGGAAGCTGACCAAGACTGATCGGCTGGAGGTGTAGTGACCAACGTTGCCACACCTCCACCTCGACCCGGGTGATCGGGCACGCCCACGGGCGTTGAACTGGCCATCCACGCGACTGTGGACCGTTGTCCTTGGTGTTCAATCGAACTTGGTCCGCTTGCGTAAACCTCCCGCTTACCATCGCGACGTCGAGCGCACAAAAGGCAGACCAATTTAACCTCCGTGCCCGTAGCTTGTCCCCCAAAGCCCAAGGGACATGCGATGACCTCCTACGTAATCGACGCCGTCAGAAACGAAGAGGCGCGCCTTAATGCGCTGCGCGACCTCAACCTCCTCGACACCTCTCCGAGCGACAGTTTTGACCGATTGACGCGCCTTGCAAGCAAGCTGCTCGACGCCCCGGTTTCGACGATCTCGCTCACCGATCGCGACCGCCAGTGGTTCAAGTCAAAGGTAGGCGTCGACATCACCGAGATACCCCGTGAGCAGGCGCCGTGCAGCTATGCCATCGGCGACAACGAGATCTTCGTGGTTCCTGACCTTCAGGCAGATCCGCGCTTCGTGGACAGTCCCTTGGCTCTCGCCGGAATCAGGTTCTACGCCGGGGCTCCCCTCTTCACCCGTCAAGGCTATGGCCTCGGCACACTTTGCGTCGTCGACGACAAGGTCCGCGATCTCGATGCCGAGGGGCAACAAGTGCTGCGCGACCTCGCGGGCATGGTGATGAGCCAGATCGAGCTGAGCAACACGATCGGCCGTTCCGACGCCGTGACCGGGCTTCCGAACCAGCACCAGATGTTCGAGGACCTCGAGGACCTCGGCCGACACCACGCGGGCGAGACGATGACGGCCGTGATGTTCGAGCTGGTCTCCCGGAGCCAGTCCGGGCACGGCCAGCGCGTGCTTGGCGGCAGCTTTACCGAGGCGCTGGTCCGCGGCGGGGCGACCCGGCTTCGGCAGAGCCTCGGCAACTCCTCCAGGCTCTATCACGTAGGCCCGACCAGGCTGGCGGTGTTCGTGACGCCGGAGTTCGGCGGGGACCCCGATACCTTGACCGCAGGCCTGGCCGATCTCCTGCGCGCGCCCATCGAGTGCGAGGGGATCCCGGTGACGCCGACGCTCGCCGTTGGGTCCTGCTTGTTCCTGCTCGGCGAGATGCCACCGCGTGACGTGTACAGGCGTATGCTGAACGCCGTGGAGGATGCTCTCCTGTCGGATGACGGCCACGCGGACTACTCGCCCGCGCACGACCTCAAGCATGCGCGCAGCTTCATGCTGTTGAACGACTTCAAGGCAGCCCTCGAGGCTCCTGACCAGCTTCGCCTGCATTACCAGCCGAGGATCGATCTCGCGAACGGGACATGCATCGGCGTCGAGGCCCTTCTTCGCTGGACCCATCCGCAGCTTGGACCGATCCCGCCGTTCGAGTTCATTCCGAACGTCGAGCAGACCGCGCTGGCCAAGCCGCTTACCGAATGGGTCGCGCGTACTGCCCTTGCCCAATTGTCGGCATGGCGGGCGGGCGGGCTACAATTGACCATGTCGATCAATGTGTCGGCCCTCAACCTCGACGAGCCCGACTTCGCGGAGCGGATGCTTGAGATCGTCCGGGAGTCAGGTGTAGCGCCCGACGCGCTCGAACTTGAGTTCACGGAAAGCGCGGTCGCGCGGAATGGCTCCCGGGTGGTCCGCCAGCTCGAGACGATTTGTGCCGCCGGGATCGTTATCGCGATCGACGACTTCGGCAGCGGGTACAGCAACCTTTCCTATCTCCAGAACCTGCCGGCGACCGTACTGAAGGTGGACAGATCGTTCGTCGGCAACTTGGAGGGATCGGAACGCGACCGGACCCTCGTCCGGTCAGTCATCGACATGGCTCATGACCTTGGGTACCGGGTCGTGGCCGAAGGTATCGAGACGGACACGACCTATGAGCTACTGAAGCTATGGGGATGCGACGAGGGACAGGGCTATCTCATGGCCCGCCCGCTGCCAGCCGCTGAAGTCGAGAACTTCATGCGGGAAGGAACGCGCGCGGCGGCAGCCTGACGGCGCCAAATCGGCCGGCGCGGTCGGCGTTCAGAACCCGGGTTGTCGAGGCGGGGGCGACGCATCCATCTCCCGCTCGATGCACGCCATCAAGATCGGGTAGGAGCCTCCCGCGACCTCGGCAACCTCACCGCAGTATGCGGTCGTGCTCGGAGGAAAGGCCATCCATTCATCTTTCAGTTGGGCGTAAGCATCGCGCTGACTTTCGAGGCACCCCATCCGTGCCCGTTTCGATTCACCGGCGAGGCTTGCAAGGTTGCGGCAATAGTCCGCAGGATCGTACCGAGGGACGCTGTCCGCCATCGAAGGGTGAGACGATAAGATCAGAGTTGCGATGGTCGTTGCCGCAGTAAGGGAGCGCAACAAGTCGGTCATCTTCCTTTCTTGGCCTGGGGGAGGCGACGCTGATTAAGCCTGCATAGAAGCGGCGTGGATGACTGAACCAGCCAACTGCACCCGATAACGGAGCCACACGAAGCGGCCCCGCCGTGACTCGGGTTCCTACCAGTTCGTTGTTTCGTTGCGATCCGGAAGGCGACCGTTCGGCGTCAGCTTGTCGATCACTCCCGGTAGGAGTTCCGACAGTTGTGAGAGGAGGTCGCCCTGCGACATCCCGGTCTGGGTCGACAAACGATCGACGGTGTCGTCCCCCAGCGCTTGCTGAAGCTCGTGCGGGGCGATGGGTTCGTTGCTGCCATGACCGACCCACGAAGCCGCCTTCTGCCCATGCCCGGCTTGCTCGAGACGCTCGAGAAGGCCGCCGGGTCCGGTATGTCCGCCGCTGAATTCTCCGCGGTTCGCGAGACCACCTTCAGACGGCTGCTCGAACCGATCTTCAGGCTCCGGCTGCTGGATTTGCCCGGAGCCACCGATCTGGCCCATGCCACCCGACTGCCCAGTCAAGCCCCCGAGGAGATCGCCAAGTCCGCCGCCGCCAAGGCCGCCGCTGCCGCCGTGACCCGACATCTGCTGTGTCAGCAGGGCCATCAATGCCATCATGATCGGCGACATGCCGCCCTGCGATCCGCCGCCGAGCATCCCGCCGAGCCCGCCCGGGAGTCCGCCCTGCGAGCCACCACCCTGCTGCAAGCCGCCTCCACGTTGTTGTCCGCCGAGTACGCTGCCGATCACGTCTTCAAGAATGCCCATCGATACCTCCCGAATAGAAAAAGGGCCGGAGGGGAGATCCCCGCCGGCCCGACTGTCCGCCCTTAGAGGCCGCGGCGTACCCGCTCGGCGTCCGTCAGGGTCTCGCCGACACGCTCATCGGCAATGTCGACCTCGGTATGGCGCACCGTATCCGACACCGTCTCTGTGCGGTCACGGACGTCGCGCTTGAGGTCGATCTCCTCGACGACTCGGGCCTCCTTGGAGATCACGGCTTCCTGAGCCGTCTCCTCGAGCTCAATGGTCCGCTCCGCGAAAGCATCGGCCGCACCGACCGGGCGGTCGACGGTACGACGGGAGATCTCGACGTTCTCGCTGCGCAGGTTCACATCTTCGGAGACGTTCTCCTCGACGACGTATGACCGAACGCGGACACGGCCGTGGCTTACGTCACGCTTGCCGACGCGCAGGTTCTCCTGCACGACCTCGATGGTCCCGTCGCGGTCCTTCGAGAGGTCGGTACCGAGGGTGTCGCGCTCGGAGTAGCCTGCGGCGCCCGATGCGGCTGCATACGAGCTGCCCGTCGGGGAGCCGATGTCCGTGGCCGCAACAGGGCTGTCACCGAGCGGATTGATCGAGCCGCCCGAGTAGGCCCGGCTCCCGGAGGCCGAGGTGCCCTCCCAGCCTTCCGATCGCCAGGTGGCGGCGCGCTCGTCGATGTCGGCTGCACCCTCGCCCTCGAGGACGTCAGCGATTTCCTCGAAGCGGCTATCCGGAGCGCTCACGGTCACCACAGTGCCACCGCGGCGTACGCCCTCGGCATACGTGTGGCGGTCATCCTCGTCGTCGCCCATGAAGAAGTCCCCGATGGCCTCAAAGAAGCCCTTGTCCTCGTTGGCCGTCGTGCCGCGCGAGGTAAGAGTGGTCGAGTCGGCGATGCGGACCTCGGAACCGGAGATGCCGATGCGAGCGAGCTTGTCGATCGCGGCCTGGGCTTCGGTACGGGTGTCGAAGTAGGCAGTGATGGTCTGTGTCATTGTTCGTCTCCCAAAGGTTTAGTGATCGTTGAATCGTCCGTCGCCTGCGTCCGTTCCACGACCGCATGCTGTTTTCGCAAGTTGATCGAGGTCTCGATACGTTCGGTCGACTTGATGCGGCGGATGTGGATTTCTTCGGTGACGACCAGACGCTTGGTGACGACGATTTTTTCCTCAACGAGCGAGACGATCGTGACGTCGCCCTCTTGGCGTATGGCGGGTGCCTCGGCGACTTCGCGGTCCACACTTACGCGGCTAAGCTCGACATTCTCGGCGTCGAGCTCTTGGACAACGACGTGGTCAGTCGCCTCGGTAACCGTACGTACCCGTACGTGGCCTGTGACCACGTCCTCCTTCCGGATGCGCACCGTCTCTTCGACAAGAGAGATCACATCGGACATATCTTCCTCCCGTGTCATCGTCAGATGACCCGGCGCGAGAGTATGACGCGGTTGTTGACGCCCGTGCGGGCGGCGCCCGCTGCGGTCGCTCCGGCTTCCAGTCCGTCATGATATAGTGTGCGGGTTGTAGCGGTCGGGGTCATGGCAGGTCCTCCGTTCGGCGTGCGGAGAGCGCGCTCCATCAGGGCTCAACATCGTTGTCCGCAAATCGTTCAACCGATGCTCCCGACGGCGTCATTCACCTTTCTTGCAGGCTGTCCCCTTCACCACTTCGGTGGCGCCGAAGGCGACAGAAGTCGCGCAGATCCGACAGTCGGTGCGCTCCCGTTGGCGAGACACGTCCGGGGTACGCTCGGTTCCGGGTGTTGAGATCGACGGATGTGACCCATGTCTTGCGATGGGTCCCTTGACCCGCCCCGACAAGGCTGCTTTGCCCTGAGCATGAGCATTCCCCTCTGGGCGGGGTTCGAGTCAGGCCATCTCGGTCGGTCGAACCACGATCTTCTCGTCACGACCCGGCACCTGCCTGATGACCGCATGGGGGAGCACTACGCCATCGCGCGGGCCCACGGCCTTCTGCGCGCGCGGGATGGTTTGCCTTGGCGGCACGATCCGGCCGCGCGCCTGCGGCTTGCCGAGGCGTCGGGACTGGACGTCACCTGGGACCTTGCCCATTTCGACCGTCCGCCGGACCCGGTTGCCCACGCCATCGCAGTGGCTCGCGCCGCGGACCCCGGTCGGACGCTGAACCTCTGCCCGGTCAACGAGCCCTCGATCTACCCAATGCTCGCGGGCTTGCCTTGGGAGGTAGCTGTCGACATGGGGATTGCGATGGCACGGGCCGCACGCGACCACCACGGCGATGTCCGACTGCTCGCGTGCGACCCGATCAACGGCATCGGCGAGCGGCAGTTCGCGGCGGTCGACAGGCTGGTGGCCGCCGACGTCGTCGACACCGTCGGCATCAACTCCTACCCGCACACCGCGCGGGCGCCGCTCGGCCGCGCGATCCTGAAGAGCTGGCGGCGGTATAAACTTCCGATCCTGATCGCGGAGACGAGTTGGCACGATGGTCACAACGCGCAGCGTCGGCGCTTCCCCGGGTTCGACAAACGGCGCTGGCTGGAGCACGCGCTGGCTGAGGTCGAATGGGCTCAGCAGAGGGGCGCGCTGGTTCAGGGCCTGTGCTGGTATCCGATCGTCGACTGCCCGCCATGGCCCCATCCGGGGTCCGCGCATCGCTGGCGACATGGTCTGATCCGCGAAGACCTCGGCCTTGACCCCGTCCTCTCGGAAACGCTTCGAGGCCGAATGGGTGTGGAGCTAAGTTTGTCGACGGGACAGCTCAGCCTCGCACTCTGACCCTGTTCAATCCCACGGCTTTAGCGGGTGGAAAGGGGACCTTCTGCTTGCGGATGATCGAATGCGGATACGGAAATTCGGCATAAGGGCCGAGCCCACTGAGCGCCGGGTGGTATCATGCTCGAAACCGCCGTCTATATTCCGCGGGCGTTAGCCCGACGATGCGCAGGAACACCTTCCGAAAGGCGCCGCTGTCGGTGTAGCCGACCTCCCACGCCACTTGGTCAGGCGAGCACGATCCTGACTGGAGAAGTTCGCGGGCCCGGCCGACGCGCAACCGCTGCCAGTACTCGGTGGTGGTCAGTCCCGTCGCCTTCTGGAAGCGGCGTAGGAACGTGCGTTCCTCCAACCCCGATTGTCTGACGAGCGAGGCGAGGTCGACATCGCGGGCATCCGTGGCGGCGAGCCAGCGCTGGACGTCGAGGACCGGAACGTCGCCGTGGTTCATCTTCGGCGTGAAGGTGCTGTAGTAGCTCTGCTCCCGGCCCGGGGGATCGATCACGAAGGCCCGCGCCGTGTCGAGCATCGCGGCCGGCCCCAGGAAACGGTCGACCAGGCGCAGCGCGAGATCGGTCCACGACATCACCCCGCCCGCGGTGATTATGTCTCCGTCGTCGATCAGTAGGCGGTCGGCGTCGACGCGCGTAGCGGGGAACCTCGCCTGGAAGTCATCCTCGTAGGTCCAGTGTGTCGTGACCGTCCGGTTGGCCAGCAGACCCGTCTCGCCAAGCAGGAAGGCCCCCTTGCAGACCGAACCGAGAGCGACGCCCTCGCTGTGACGTTCGCGCAGCCACCCTGCATAGCGCAGCGCCTCCTCGGGGGTCGGCAGGTCGCCAAAGGCTGGCGGAAGAACGAGGACAGCCGGCGATCCTTCGGCGCCGAGAACGGTGTCGAAGACCCTCGAGGGATCGTCCTCTCCGGCGCCCCATTCCCAGTGGCTCACACGGAGGAGAGGCTGTGCAGGATCGGCATGTGACTGCCGTGCCAGACTGTCGGCGGTCGTGAAGAGGTCGGTCATTCCGAGCACCGCCGCCATCTGCGCGCCCGGGAACTTCAGGATGCCGATCTCGGTAATTTCCTCAGCCATGTCGATACCGCCACCCATTCTGTCGATAGCGCCACTTCATACAGCAGGCTGGCGGCCCTATCCATGGTCATCCAAGCCATCCTTTGAGGAGCACCCCATGGCCAATCGTGCCGTCATCGTCGTCGACTTCCAGAACGAGTACCTCCCGTCCGGCAAGTTGCCCCTCGTCGGCATCGATGCCGCCGTTTCCAACGCCGCCCGCATCATCGACGCCGCCTGTTCGAGCGGCGACACCCTCATCCACGTGCGCCACGAAAGCCCGACGGCGGACGCGCCGATCTTCGCCGCGGGTTCGGACAACGTGAAGATCATAGAGGCTGTCGCGCCCCGGGAGGGCGAGACCGTTGTCGTGAAGCAGTACCCGAACGCGTTCCGCGAAACGGCACTGAAGGCCATGCTCGACGAGCGGGACGTGAACGAGGTCGTCGTCATAGGCGCGATGAGCCACATGTGCATCGACGCGACGAGCCGGGCCGCCGCGGACTTCGGCTATGCCGTCACCGTCGCTCACGACGCCTGCGCCACGCTCGATGTCGAGTTCGGCGGCAAGACCGTCCCGGCCGCCGATGTCCATGCCGCCTACATGTCCGCGCTCGGCTGGGCCTACGGGAAGGTCGTATCGTCCGACGAGCTCTTGGCTCGTTGATCGCCTCGCCCCCGCAAGAACCAGACGATCAGAGGATTCTCATATGACCGACAGGACCAACGGCTTCGGCTGGATGAACCGCCGCCAGGCGCTGACGCTCGGTGCGGGCGCGCTCGCCGCCTCCCTCACCGCTGCCATCGGGCTACCGACGGGCCGGGCGATGGCAGCCGCCGGCGGAAACTCGCTGACCCAGGTGCGCAACGCCACGCTCCGGATCGGCTACGGCGGCGTTCGCTTCCTCGTCGATCCTCTGCTGGCAGACAAGGGCGCCTATCCGGGGTTCGAGGGATCGGCCAACAGCGAACTCCGCAATCCGCTCGTCTTGCTTCCCATGCCGATCGAGAAGATCGTCGACGTGGACGCCGTGATCGTGACGCACCTGCATTCAGACCACTGGGACGACGCGGCGAAGGCAAGGCTGCCGAAGTCGATGCCGATCTTCGCTCAGAACGAGGAGGATGCGGCGACCATCCGCAGCACGGGCTTCACCGACGTGCGCGTTCTGACCGAGACGACGGAGTTCAACGGCGTCCGGCTGGCGAAGACAGCCGGCCAGCACGGCACCGACGACACGATGAAGGCCATTCCGCCCCTCGGACAGGTCTGCGGCATCGTCTTCAGCCGACCGTCCGCGAAGACCCTCTACGTCGCGGGCGACACGATCTGGAACCGCCACGTCGAGGATGCCATCGCCACGCATCGGCCGGACGTCATCGTCTTGAATGCAGGCAAGGCCGTCATGACCGGGTTCGCGCCCATCATCATGGGAGAGGCGGATGTCCTGGCCGTCCATAAGGCCGCGCCCGAGGCGGTGCTGGTCGCGAGCCACATGGAGGCGATCAACCACTGCATCCTCAGCCGGGCGGACCTGCGCGCCTTCTCCGAGGCGGAGGGTTTCGCATCGAGCCTTCTGATTCCGGCAGATGGCGAAAGCATCGCGGTCTGAGAGTGATGCAATCGGTCATCATTGAGCTGACCAACGTGACTGGAGCGGTCGGCCGTGCCAACTAACGGTCTGCCGCTTCCGTCAAGCCGCTACCTGCGTAGAAGCGGCAAGTGCCGCCGTGACGGCGGTCCGATGCCGGATGAGCCCGCCGCCTGCTTTGGAGCTTTGATATGAGTGTGTTCGGAACGGGACGCGGTACCGTCTGGCGCCTGTCGGCCGCTCAGGCCGTGGCGGGGTCCCATGCCACCGTGCTCTTCGCGACCGGCGCGGTCGTTGGACAGCACCTCGCGCCAACGGCCGCGCTTGCGACCTTGCCGATCTCGGTCTTCGTCGTCGGCATGGCCGCGAGCACCCTGCCGGCGGGCATGATCGCGACACGCCACGGACGGTCGAAAGTGTTCCTGATCGGCGGGCTTCTCGGCATCGCGTCGGGCCTTCTCGCCGCGGCGGCGGTCTGGTTCGAGTCGTTCGCCCTCTACTGTCTGGCGACGATGCTGGGAGGCGCCTATGCGGCGGTCGTCCTGACATTCCGCTTCGCGGCGACTGATGGCGTGCCTCCTGAAGCGAAAGCCCGGGCCCTGTCGACTGTGATGGCAGGGGGCGTGCTGGCGGGTCTGGTCGGCGGACAGCTCGTCAGCCTGACGATGGACCTCGTCCCGGGACGCGACTTCGTCGGCACCTATCTCGCAAGTGCCGTTCTGGCCGCCCTGACGTTGCTGCTCCTGCGAAGGGTCGACCTTCGAGCCCCCATCGCCGGGACGCAATCGGCGGGACGTCCGTTCCGGGTCATCGCTCGCCAGCCGCTCTTCATCGCGGCGGTCACGTCGGGGCTGGTGACGTACCTCCTCATGAACTTCCTGATGACCTCGGCGCCGCTCGCCATGCGCATGCATGGCCTGGCGCAGCACCACGCCAACACGGCGGTGCAGTGGCACGTGGTGGCCATGTACGCGCCGAGCTTCGTCGTCGGCAGCCTGATCACGCGCTTCGGCGCCGGGGTCGTGACGACAGCGGGACTGTTCATCACCGCACTCGCGGCCTTGATCGGGCTCCTGGGCATGACACCCGGCCACTTCATCGTCTCGCTGATCGTCCTTGGTGTCGGCTGGAACTTCGGGTTCGCGGGTGCCTCCGCCATGGTGCTAGAGACCCATCGTCCGGAGGAGCGGGCGCGGGTGCAGTCCGCCAACGACTTCATAGTGTTCGGCTCGGTCGCGATCGGGTCGTTCCTGTCGGGCGGCGTACTCGTGACCTATGGCTGGGAGGTCGTGTGCCTGATCGCCTTTCCGCTCGTCGTTGCGGCGCTCGGAGCCCTGCTGTTCCTGCGTCGCAGACATGGGCCGATAGCTTCTTCCGTCTGACGAGCGACCGTTCCAAGGTGTGTGACAGTCATCAGCCTCTTCCCACCTCGGCAGCGTCGCTCACAGGACGTCGACAAGCTGAAGCGCCGCAGCTTTACCCGCGCCTGAACAGCTCGCCCCGAGGCGAGGTGCTGCGTGACTTTGACCCGTCGCCTCTCAGACTAGTAGCCGACATCGAGAAGCGCGAGCTGGCGCTCCAAGTCAGCCAATCCTTCCCTTGAAAGGGCCGTGAATGAACGATCAGCAGAAGACTCTCCGCCTCGTCCTGCCGCACTGGCAGGGCGGGAACAAGCCGACCTACCAGCTCGGTTCGCGCCTTCTCGCTTGGCTCGCGCCCGAGAACGGTGATCCGACCGAAGAGGTCCCAATTGCCGAGCCGGACGGACACCCGCTGCCTCTCGAGGACGGAGTCGTCGGAAAATCACAGGTCCTGAATGCCGCCAGGGCTGCGCGCGAGATCATCGAGCGCCACCAGCCCGACCGCATCGTCACCTTCGGCGGCGACTGCATGGTCTCGATCGCCCCCTTCTCCTACCTCGCCGACAAGTACGAAGGGGACGTCGCGGTCCTCTGGGTCGACGCCCATCCGGACGTGACCATGCCGGAAGACTACGCCAACTCCCATGCACATGTGCTGGCCAACCTACTGGGCGACGCGGATGCCGATCTGGCTCAATTCGGAAAGACGACACTGCCGGGCAACCGCATCCTCTTCGCCGGCCTTGCTACGGACGCTCTAAGCGACAAACAGCGGGCCTATATTGAGAAGGTTGGCGCGGCGGTGATGAGCCCCAGCGATCTCGACGCCGACTTCGCCAACGTCGTCGCGTGGCTGAAGGACAGCGGCGTCTCGAAGCTGTTGATCCACTTCGACCTCGACGTCCTAGACCCAAAGGTCTTCCGCTCGCAGCTCTTCGCCCCGCCCGGCGAGGTCGACAGCGAGGTCGCCTCGCACGGAAGCGGCAAGTTGACCTTCGAGCAAGTGACAGGATTGATCGCCCGGGCCAGCGAGACCCTGGATGTGGTGGCGCTTTCCATCACCGAGCACCTGCCATGGGACGCCGAGAACCTGCAAAACACACTCCGGAAGCTCCCCCTTTTGGGGTAGCCGAGAGCGCAGCCATATTTCAGGCCGCACCAATAGCTTCAGCAACGTTGGTGTCGCCAATGCAGGGGACGAGAGCGCAGTCACGCTACCGATTCAGCGCCAGCACCACTTCTACGTGACGGCAAGAATTACTTGCTGCACCACAAGCGATGCGATTGCCGATGTCCGCTTTTGGAGTGAACCATTGTCGAGCGGAGGGTCTTAGAAGGGTCGTAAGCGGAAGGCCAAACTTCGGGCGTCTGCTCCCGGGCACCAACCGTCTCGACCGAGCGGATAGCTCCCCGACAGATTAGGACGGCTTCGCAAGGAAGTTGCCGTTCGACGCGAAGCGTAAGTGAGCTATACGCTTTCGGTCGGCATCAACGAAGGTTTTCCGGCGGAAACTGCTGAACCAAGGCGGACTGTTGGTCCTTCCCTCCGTCAAAACGTGAGCGGTTCGTTAACTTCGATGTCGGGGATCATCCGGTCTTGCTTCGGATGTTAAGATGCATGGCGCAGGACTGATCGTCCTCAACCGGATCCGTCGACCATGCGCGTCATCACCTGCCTCGCTTTCGAGCACAATCTCTGGCTCGTGCTGCTGGCCGCGGCCATGTGCGCGATTGGATCCTTCGTGACGGTGAACCTCGTGCGGCGCGCCGTCTCGACGACGGGACTGTCCCGCAACGGATGGCTCTTCCTCACCGGGGTCTCGTCGGGCTCGTCGATCTGGGCGACCCACTTCATCGCCATGCTCGGCTACCAGGTGCCCGTGGGCGTCACCATCCAGCCCGTCCTGACGATCGCCTCGGCGCTGATCGCCATCTTCGGGGCGGGGCTGGGGTTCGCCGTCGCGTCGCTCCCCCGCTCGCGAGCCAGCGTCGTTCTCGGGGGCGGCATCGTCGGACTGTCCGTTTCGGCGATGCACTACACGGGCATGTTCGCCTATCGCGTCGAGGGCATCGTCACTTGGGACACGTCCTACGTCGTCGCCTCGCTCGCGTTGGCCTGCCTCCTGTCCATCGCCGCCGTGGACGCGGTCCATCGTTGGTCGTCCGGCAAGCGCAGCCACGCGGCGACCTTGCTTCTCATGCTCGCGATCGTCAGCCTCCACTTCACCGGGATGGCTGCGTTCCAAGTGGAGCCGCTCCTGGCCTCCAAGACGGGCCTTGGCGCCGATGCGCTCTACTCGTTGGCACTTGCGGTCCTCATCGTCGGCCTCGTCATCCTGGGAACGGGCATCTCGTCCTACCTAATCGACGACCGCAACCGTGCCAGCTCGAGCGAGCAGCTCCGCCGGATGGCGTTCCATGATCCGCTGACGGGCCTTGCCAACCGACGCGGCTTGCATGGTCGCATGGATACGCTGCTGTCGGGGGAGGCCGTCTTCTCGCTGCTCCTCCTCGACCTCGACCACTTCAAGAACGTCAACGACACCTACGGCCATGCCGTCGGGGACCAGCTCCTCGTACAGGTCACGCGACGCCTTTCGGGACTGCTGTCGGGGGAGAGCTTCGCGGCCCGCATCGGCGGCGACGAGTTGGCGGTCCTCGTCCCGGGATCAAGGGACAACGGCTGGAGCGTGGCGCAGGCGGCGGTCCAGGTGCTCGGGCAACCCTACCTGATCGAAGGACTGAGCGTCGTCGTTGGGTGCAGCATCGGCCTGTGCGCCTTTACTGACGCCATCGACCAGGAAGGCATGATGCGGCAGGCCGACATCGCCCTCTACGAAGCCAAACGTCTGGGGCGCGGCCGGGCCTTCTTTTACGAGCCGGGCATGCTGGAGGCGGCGACCGCCCGCTACGAACTCGAGAACGACCTCAAGGCCGCCGTCCTCAACAAGCAGTTCTTTCTCGCATACCAGCCGTTGGTCGATCTTCCGAGCGGCGACACGATTGGGTTCGAGGCGTTGATCCGGTGGCAGCATCCCGTCCGCGGGCTCGTCTCGCCCGCGGACTTCATCCCGTTGGCTGAGGAGTGCGGCTGCATCGTAGAGATTGGTCAGTGGGTCCTCGCGGAAGCGTGCCGAGAAGCGATGAAATGGGACAATCACTTGACCGTCGCCGTGAACGTGTCGGCCGTCCAGTTCAAGACGACAGCCTTCCTTAGCCATGTCACGCAGGCGCTCGCAGCCAGCGGTCTTCCCGCCCATCGGCTCGAGATCGAGCTGACCGAGACCGCGATGGTGACCGACGGGATCAAGGTGGCGCAGGCGCTGTCCGCGCTCCGCATGCTTGGGGTCAAGATAGCCATGGACGACTTCGGCACGGGCTACTCGTCCCTCGCGCACCTTCGCGACCTTCCCCTCGACCGGATAAAGATCGACCGCTCCTTCGTTGCGGCCGCCCTGTCCGATCCGAACTCCATGGCGGTCCTTCAGGCCATCACGCAGCTCGGCCGCACGATGGGGATCCCGACGCTGGCCGAGGGGGTGGAAACCGAGGACCAGGTCGCGATGCTCCACGGCCTGCGATGCGACGCGGTCCAAGGCTATCTGTTCGGCCGGCCGAAGCGGCCTGTAGAGCCACTGCCGGCACCCTGCGAGCGAACCGATCGCCAGCCTCGTTTCGGGACCTAGCGCGATCTTTTTTGGAAACCGGCCGCGCCAGGGCATCCGTCCCTTCAGGCGTCGGAACAGGCCCCGTTCGCTCAAGGCCTCGAACATCTCCTCCGGCCCCTCGGGATCGAGCACCTCGGTGTCGGTGAGCCATTCCTCGACGCCCGTCAGGTCGGGCGTCTCGTAGGGGCGCAGACTCTTGCCCAACGCACCACGGCTTGGGTTTACGATTCTTCAACCGTACTTCTTTTCTGAAAGTTGGCCTCGGCCGTGCGAAGGCACCATTGCCGGACAGACGCATTGAGCGTCCAGGATCGGTGCAGGACGCATGGCATGTTCGATCATCACAGGGACGCGGAACGCGCTGCGGCGCTCATCGGGCTGGAGATCCTCGACACGCCGCCGGAGCGCGAGTTCGATGCCTTGGTGTCGCTCGCCGCTCGCCTGTTCGGGACGAAGTCCTCTACGATCACGCTTATCGACGGCGACCGCCAGTGGTTCAAGGCTCGCGTGGGCATGCCCTCGCCTGACACAGCGCGCGGTCCCGCTCTCTGCAACTGGGTCGTCGAGAACGAACGTTCCCTCGTCCTTTCGGACGCCAGCCTCGACCCGAGGTTCGCCTCCAGCCCTCTTGTCAACGGCGACCCCGGGATACGCTTCTACGCCGGGGTACCCGTGTCGGCGCATTCGGCCGACGGCGGTTCGGTCCCCGTGGGGACCATCTGCGTCATCGACGACGAACCACGCGAGATCCGCGGCGGTGAACTCGCGGCGCTCGAGGACCTTGCGTGCATCGCAGAAGCTTTGCTCGAGGCGCGGATGACAGCGCGGCGGGCCGTCGAGATCGCCGAAGCCAAGGAAGAAGCCAACCGGGGTCTCGCCCGCGAGCGCCGCCTCTTCAAGCAGGCCGAGCGGATCGCCGACATGGGGTCGTGGCGCTTGACGCTGGACGACAACCGCACCGAATGGTCCGACGGGATCTACGCAATCCATGACTTGCCCGTCGGGCGCAAGCCGTCGCGTGACGAAGCCCTTCTGTTCTACCCCGAGGCCGATCGCGTGCGCCTGAACGAGACCCTCTCGGCGGCGGTCGAGAGCGGTGAGCCATTCGAGATCGAGGCTGACTTCGTGACGGCGAAAGGTAGCCTGAAGCGGGTCCGCTGCATGGGGGAAGTCGAAAGGGTCGCAGACAGGCCCGTCGCGCTGGTCGGCGTCCTTCACGACGTTACCATACGCCATGTCATGGAGCGGGAACTGCTGCGGATCAGCCGTACCGACGACCTCACAGGGCTCGCCAACCGCGCGGAGTTCAACCGCGTGCTCGACGAGCGACTGGTGGCGGCGAACGTTATGGGCGAGGACCTTGCCGTCCTTCTGATCGACCTCGACGGGTTCAAGGCCCTGAACGACAGGCTCGGCCACGCGATGGGCGACGAGGGACTGCGCCGCGTCGGCGAGCGCCTTCGGGGTGCCAGTTTCGACGGCTGTTTCTCCGCCCGCCTCGGGGGCGACGAGTTCGCCATGATCGTGCCGGGGACGGTCGGGCCCACGGCCTTCGAGCGGCTGGTCGACACCCTGTTGACTAACCTTCGCCTTTGGATCGGCGAGCCGGGCCGGATCCTCCCGGTCACCGGGACGGTGGGCTGCGCATGGTCGAGCGATGTCCCCGGGGGACGCGAGAGGCTAATGAAATGCGCCGATGAGGCCCTGTATGCAGCCAAGCGGACGCGCAAGGGAACGGTTTGCACCTACGACCCGCATAGGCTGCTCCCGACAGCGGTAAGATGACGCGACGCGGATGCGGCGAAATGCGAGTCGGTTGCCTTTCACGGTGGCACCCGGCGAGCAGGTCCATCGGGGCATAGCCGGAATCCGATGCCGCACGCGAAGCATGCCGCGGGTGTCCAAGCGCCGCACCCCGTCACGCAGCCTGGCGCGAAACGTCGCTTGGGAGCGCCATCCATCGTCCCGCACCAGCGCACCAGGAACCTTCTTTCGATCTTGAAGCGCATGCGGCCTCCGTTCGACAGATCGTGGGCACAGCCCGATCATCTGGGACTCTGCGCCTTCATGCACACCCTTGGCGTGTTCCATTCATCACCCTGTCACGGGAAGCACCTGAGATGGGCCATCCGGGACGGGGGGCGTTGGGATGGACTGGACAGCACTGGCGATGGGCGTTATCGGCGGCCTCGTCCTCTTCCTCTACGGCGTTCACGAGCTCTCTCACGCGCTGAAGGCGGTCGCGGGCGAGCGGATGAAGAACCTGATCGGACATGCGACGGGGGATCGCTTTCGCGGTCTCGGCGCCGGAACGGTCGCGACCGTCCTTCTCGACTCCTCCTCGCTGACGATCATCCTCCTCATCACCTTCGTCGACGCGGGGCTCGCGACCTTCGTCCAGGCTCTGCCCGTCGTCCTCGGCGCCAACATCGGCACGACCTTCTCGAGCCAGGTCTTCGCCGTCGGCATCGATGAGTACGCACCCGTCCTGATGCTCGCCGGGTTCCTGCTCCGGATGACGGTGAAGAGAAACCACGCCAAGGATTGGGGCTCCGCCATCTTCGGCATCGGCCTCGTCCTCTTCGGCCTCCACACGATCGGCGAGGCGGCCGAGCCGCTGAAGGACCAGCCGGCCGTGACGGAGTGGCTGAAGACCATGGCGACGCCCGTCTACGGCATCCTCGCGGGGGCCGCGATCACGATCGCCATCCAGTCCTCGTCCGCCATGCTCGGCATCATCATCACGCTCGCGGGGCAGGGGATCATCCCGCTCGAAGCAGGCATCGCGATGATGCTGGGCGCCGAGATCGGCACCTGCGCCGACACGCTCGTCGCCACGATCGGGCGCTCGCGGGACGCGCTCCGCGTCGGGCTGTTCCACCTTCTCTTCAACATCGTCACTGTGCTGATCGGTGCCGTCCTCGTGGAACAGATCGTCCTCTTCGCGACCTGGACGAGCGACGACGTCGCCCAGCAGATCGCCAACGCCCACGTCGCCTTCAACGTCGGCGGCACCTTGCTCTTCCTCGGCTTCGTTCGGGTCGTCGGGCGGCTGATCGAGCGTGCGGTGCCGGAGCGCACGGAAGCCTTCCCGGCCGAATGAAGCTCGTCGCAGGACGTCGTCACCTTTCGAAAGGGGGCCGCCGCATGACGAGGCCTACCAAGTTCGGTACCGCAAGCGAGCGCTTCCGCTGGATGGCTGAAGAGCAGGGCCGGGAGGCCGAGGTGACTTCTCTGCCTCGGGTCCGCGAGCGATGCCTCGCGGCGGAACGCTCCTTCTTTATCATGGCCGCCCGCGCCGACGCCGTCGAACGGGACAGGGAAGAGCGGGCGGCGGCGGTGATCCCGAGGCCCGCCTCGTCGCGGCGCAGTCGGTTCGGCTATGCCTGACGGGCGCCCGGCGCGGACTTGCGCTTGCGCTTGGCGTTCTTGGGCTTGTCGGAGCCGGACGAAGTTTCGTCGTCGGTCCCGCGTTCGGCGATCGCCATTTCGTGGATGCGCTTTGCCTTCTCCGGGTCTTCGTCCATGCCGCCCGTCAAGGCGAAGAACGCGGCCTGCACGACGTCCTTCTTCGACACGCCGGGATGGCGTTCGCGGACGGCGGAGATGATGTCTTTCGCCTTCTCGCCGGGCTTGGCGAACTCCTGAACGGTCGCCGCAAGGGCATCGATCTTCGTCATGGGCGGATCCTTTGTCATTGAACTGTCATGAGGCCTTCCGCGAGGCCGCTGTCACAGTCAACGGTTGCGCACTTGGCACCGTCGCGGGAACGTCATCTTGAGGACTTACGCTGGGCTCGAACCTGCGGAGGAAACGTCATGCCGTACCGCCTCGTGAACGGCCGCTACCGGGTCGTCGCCTACTCGCCGGACGGCGACACCATCCGCTTCGAGCCCGACGACCGGGAGGCGTTCGGCGATCTGCTGGAAGACGCCCGGTTCAACGTACGCGGACACGTTCCGTTGAGGCTGGAAGGCATTGACGCTCTGGAAAGCCATTACTCGCCACCGTCGGGCGGCGGTGCGCTCAGCCAGCCGATGCCGCTCGCCCGGTCCGCCACCGACTTCCTTCTCGACTTCGTCGGGATCCGGGACGTCGTCTGGACAGCCGAGCGGCGCTCGATCGCCTCGGCGGTCGATGGGGTGCCCGGCCACATCCTGACCCGTTCGGTAGACAAGTACGGCCGCGTCATCGCCTTCGCCTTCGCCGGAGATGCGGACGAAGAGGACGGCGACGATGTCTTCCTCGACGCCGACGGGCTGGCGACGAGCTATAACCTCGCGGCCCTCACGTCCGGCCTCGTCTACCCGACGTTCTACTGGGGCCTCTTCGCCGACCTCCGGAGCGTCATGGCAGACGCGACGCGGACAGCTCGCGCGGAGCGCAAGGGCGTCTACGGCGAGGACGCGACGCAGACGGGCGTAACGGTGACGTCGCTGTCCTCCATCACGGACGACGCCGTGATCCTGCCGAAGCTCTTCCGCCGGCTGTCCGACTTCCTGGTGGCGACCGGATCGGTCGAGGACTTTGACGCAGCGATGGAGGCCAACCGCGAGCCCGTGCTCGACCTGACGACCAGCAACTTCACCCACTTCGACACCTTCATCGAGCAGGACGGCGACATGGTCCGCATGACGCGCCTGCCCGAGGAGATCGTCTTCGATCCGATGCCGAACCGCGAGACGGCGAGCCTCGGCACGATGCTGGAGATGGCGATGGTCGAGGGCGACATCATCGACGAGACCGAGACCGACCAAGGAGTGACCGCATGAGCAACACACCTGGCATCAGCCCTATCACGACCGACATCGAGGACGTCCGCCACTCCGACGAGGACGGGTTCTTCGGCGACGAGGGCGACGGCAACGTGCCCGACGACAAGACAGACGAGGACGACGACGAGGCGAACAGGATCATCGATGACGGGCAGGGCCGCAACGTCAATCGTTGAGGTCTGTGCGCAGCACCTACGGGTCGAAGCGTCCCGACATCGCAATGACATCGACCGTTGCTATGGAGGTGGCTCGCTTTGCAACCACGGCGGTCGATGCCATGCACACGTCCCATCCGGTCTTCGGGGACCTCATAACGTCGAACAGGTTAGTGCGCGGCGGGCGCTGGGTCTTCCGCGGTACCATTGTCCCGTTGGACGACGTCCTTGCCGACCTCAGCCGGGGGATGACCCTGCAAGGCGCGTGGGAGAAGCACGGGGCTCTGGACCGCCGTGACCTCGAAGCGGTCGTGTGGATGGCGCTCGGAGAACATGCCCATGCGCTCCGCGGTCGCCATGGCGACGACGCAACCCGCGAGGGCAGGCGCGAGGACCGAAGCGAACCGGGGCGCCGCGTCGCGGCATGATGTTGCCGATCGGCGCCTCATTCTCCGAGCAGCCCGCTTGGTGTCGTATCCACACCGGGCCAACGAAGCGTAGGCGCTCGGCCAGCCAAACTCGAGCTTGAACGATGGAGCCGCCGATGCCCCCGAAGCGGCCGCCGGCCGACGCCATGACCCTCCACGAGCTCGGTGTCTCCGACCCCGACTGCGGTTTCGACCCTGACGGCTTCCTCGATGGCCCGCCTGCGGATGCGGATGACGGCGTGTCGTCCTCGGAAGCAACTGACGGCGCCGATCCAGTCGCCGGTGGTGAAGGTTGGCCGCAGTCGGCGCGACCGTGAACGGTCAGTCCGTACACGTCGTCTTCAATGCCGGAGCGGGGTCGGCTGCAAAGCTCGGCGTGTCGCCCCGATCCCTGCTCGATCGCTTGCGTTCGGCGGGGGCGGGTTCCGTCGAGGTCGATGCAGATGCGGCCAGACCGCTCGCCGAGCGAGTCCGTGCGGCGGCAGGCGGTGACGCGGACATCGTCCTCGCCGCAGGAGGCGACGGGACCGTCACGGCGGTCGCCTCGGGCCTCGTTGGCACGGACAAGATACTCGCGCTCTTGCCCCTTGGGACCGCCAACCTCCTTGCACGCGACCTGAAGATCCCGCTCGATCTCGACGAGGCGATCGCCGCCTTGGCGGAGATGAAGCCGTTGACGATCGACGTCGGGGAGCTGAACGGCAGCGTTTTTTTGCACAAGGTCGTCGTCGGCTTCGCGCCGGCCGTCGCGGCTGGCCGCGAACGGATCCGGAAACGCGCCGACCTCCCTGCGCTCTTCGGCTTCGTGCGCTACTTCGGCCGCCAGGTCATGAGGCCCCACGACCTGCGGCTGGAGTTGGAAGCCGACGGCGGGGCGCCTGAGCCGATCCGCGTCCGGTCCATTGCGGTGGCCAACAACGCCTACGACGAGGGGCTCGGACTTCTCTTTTCCCGCTCCACGCTGGATGGCGGGCACCTGACGGTCTACACCGCGCGCCACCTTGGCATGTTCGACATCGTCCGCCTCGCCGCCCGGATGGCGCTCGGTTCGTGGCGCAAGGACGAGGCGTTGAAGGAGCGCAGGGTCTCGTCGACAGTCCTCCGTTCGCGACGCAAGCTGCTCCAGGTCATGATCGACGGCGAGGTCGAGAGAATGGCCACGCCGCTTCGGTTCCGCATCCGTCCCGGCGCGTTGCGAGTACTGGCACCTGGTGTGGAGCCCGATGCCGTACGCAACGTCGAGACCGTGACCTGATGCGCTTGGCACACCTGTCCGACCTGCACTTCGGCCGCCACGATCAGCGCCTCGCCGAAGCTCTCGTGCAGGACCTACAGGCGCTCGCGCCCGATCTCGTTGTGGTCAGCGGGGACTTCACACAGGACGGGACCGAAGCCGAGTTCCGACTTGCACAAGCCTTCCTTGCAGCATTGTCGCTCCCGACCTTCTGCGTACCGGGCAACCACGACGTTCCCGCCCGCAACCTGTTCGAGCGGCTGACGCAGCCCTACCACCGCTACCGTAGCTTTATCGCGGACGATCTCGAACCCTTCGTGGAAACGGGCGAGGTCGCCATCGCCGGGGTCAACACGTCGAGGGCATGGCGGGCGGAGCTGAACTGGGCGCACGGTTCGATCAACCGCAGACAGCTCGATGCCTTGGCCGAGCGGTTCGAGGCAAGCCCGGCCAGCGTGCGGATCGTGGTGGCCCACCATCCCTTGGCTCTGCCCGAGATGCCCTTCGGCATGCGCGTGGTCCGGCGGGCCGACGAGGCGCTTGCGGCCCTCGCGCGTCTGCGGGTCCGCCTCGTGCTGTCCGGCCACTTCCACCTCGCCTATGTCCGCGAGCACGGCACCGCGGGCGAGGTCCGTGACGGGCAGCCGCCCGTTGGGGTTCGACGTGTGGCCAACAGGCCGATCCTCGTCGCCCAGGCTGCAAGCGCGATCTCGACGCGGCTGCGCGGGGAGCCGAACGCTTACAACCGGATCGAGATCGACGACGGCCGGATCTCCGTCTCCGTCCGGACTTGGGACGGGACGGCATGGGGAGAGCGGTCCTAGCCCGAGCAACCGGGAGCCATATCGGCGCGCTTCGGCCCGAGCATCGAGGACGTCTGGCGCAGACGCGCGAACGGGACATCCCACGTCTTCAGGGCAGGTGCCTTGTCCGAACCGGACTGTCGCAGCGAGATTTCGTCTTGCCGCACCATGCTCTCCGACCACGGCCGCAACCGCATCCAGGCCGCGATACGGCCGACTTCCCCGCGGTAGTCGTGCCGTTTCCCCGTCAGGGCGTCGGCGACGGCACAGCCGAGATGAAGCGCGACGATGAGCGGAAGCGTGGACTTAGATCTCGCGCTGCCTCAGTCCGCTTTCGAGAACGTTGCCATAGCATACGGAAATTCTCGAAAGGGTCGATAGAAGTCGGGCTGATTTCCGTAGTGCATGACCAGCTCGAGCATCGGCCCGCCCCCCGCGACAGCCCCCCATGAAAATGGGACGACGCGCCGATTGGGAGTCGACGCCTCGCCGTCGACGCCGCCGAGGGGGTCGGGCAGCGGCGCCATTCGGGAACTGTAGGTGCAGTCGCTAGGACACCAATTGCGCGCTCCTGCCGACAGCACCGGACCGCTCGATCACGTCGCGCGCCGCGGCGTCGAGGATGCTCCTCGACAGCGCATCGTCAGTTACCGTGCGCGACAGGACGAGGGCGCCGATCATCGTCGAGGCGATCGCCATGGCACGCTGGCGACGGTCCCCGCCGTCTTCCGGCAGCAGCGCCTCTAGGTAATCCAGATGCGCCGTGATGCCTTCCTCGAGCGGCGCACGGACCGCTGGACCTGCTCGGGCGGCGTCCGCTCCGAGGGCTGCGATCGCGCAGCCCTCCGCTGTTGCGTCACGGTGTTCGACAGACAAGTAGGATCGCACCAGGGACGCAAGTGGCCGCTCCGGGTCACGGGCAACGAAGGCACGCCAGTGCTCCTGCATCCCCGCTACGGCACGCGCGCAGGCCTTGGCCGCCAGGTCCTCCTTGGAGGCGAACTGCTTGTAGAAGCCGCCCTGCGTCAGTCCCGCGCCCTTCATCAGATCGTTGAGGCCAATGCCGTCGAAGCCATGCTGGCGGAAGAGCCGACTCGCGACGTCGATCACCCGCTCGCGGTTCTCGTCGGCCTGTGCCCGGGACACTCTCATGCCGATCTCCATTTTTAGATTGTGTTCGAACTCTATATCAGACATAGAGGGTCATCGCAATTTATAAATCGCCGTCGGAGCGATCCCGGCAGTGAGGTGATCCCATGAAACCTATCCGCCTCACTGCTTATGCCATCGTCGCTCTCGCGGCAGGCGGTGCCGCTGTCGCCGCCTACGCATCCGTGGCAGGCAGGGATCGCGAACAGCGGGTTGTCGCCGACGCGCGTCTTGCCCCGCCGCTGGTCGCCACCGTCGAGGCCAACTCCATCGGAGCGACCGAGCGCGCCTTCACCGGATCCGTCTCGGCCCGCATCCAGAGCAATCTCGGCTTCCGCGTGCCCGGCAAGGTCGTCGAGCGCTTCGTCGACGATGGCGACGAGGTGAAGTCGGGACAGCCCCTGATGCGCATCGACGACCGCGACCTGCGCCTCGCCCTGACGGCGCGGAGCAAGGCCGCCGACGCCGCCCGTGCGATGGCGGTCCAGGCCCGGGCGGACGAGAAGCGCTACGCCAAGCTTCTCGATCTCGGCCAGTCGCCCCGCCAGCGCTACGAGCAGGCCAAGGCCGCACTCGATGCGGCCGAGGGCCAGCTCTCCGCGGCAGAGGCGGAAGCCGACGTCGCCCGCAACGAGGCCGGCTATGCCCTGCTCCTCGCCGACGCCAACGGCTCGGTGGTCGAGACGCTCGGCGAGCCCGGGCAGGTCGTGTCCGCGGGCCAGGTCGTCGCACGGCTTGCCCATAGCGGCCAGCGCGAGGCGACGGTCTCGTTGCCCGAGACGGTGAGGCCCGCGATAGGGTCCACGGCCGAGGCCAGCATCTACGGCCTCGGCGAGCGCCGATGGACGGCGACCTTGCGCCAGTTGTCCAATGCGGCTGATCCGCAGACGCGGACCTACGAGGCCCGATACGTTCTCGATGGCGATGCGGCGCTAGCCCCGATCGGCTCGACCGTCACCGTCTGGATCAAGGATCCCGCCGCCGCGACCTCGGCCGAAGTACCGATCGGTGCCATTCTCGATGAGGGCTTCACGACGGGCGTCTGGGTCGTCGACCGGACGACCTCGAAGGTGAACCTGCGCAAGGTGACGCTACTCTCGCTCGGCGAAGAGACGGCCATCGTCTCCGGCGTGGAGCCGGGAACGCCCATTGCCGCGCTCGGCGCTCATCTCCTGCACGAGGGCGCACCCGTGCGCATCCTCGCCACCAAGGGGTTCTGAGCCGTGAAACTCAACCTCTCCGCCATCGCGGTTCGCGAGCGCTCCGTCACCCTGTTCCTCATCATCGTGTTCGCGCTCGCTGGCGCCTACGCGTTCCTGCAACTCGGGCGCGCCGAGGATCCGGCCTTCACGATCAAGACCCTCGTCGTCACGACGGTCTGGCCCGGCGCGACAGCGCGCGAGATGCAGGACCTCGTCGCCGAGCCGCTGGAGAAGCGGCTCCAGGAGCTTCGCTACTACGACCGCGTCGAGACGATCGCCCGGCCGGGCCTCGCCTTCCTGACCCTCACGCTGAAGGACGACACCCCATCGAGGGACGTGCAGGAGGAGTTCTACCAGGCGCGCAAGAAGCTCGGCGACGAGGCGCGCAACCTGCCGTCCGGCGCCTTCGGCCCCTTCGTCAACGACGAGTTCTCCGACGTGACCTTCGGGCTCTACGCGCTGAAGGCCAAGGGCATGCCGATGCGCTCGCTGGTGCGTGAGGCCGAAGCCATGCGCCAGGAGATCCTCGACGTCCCCGGCGTCAAGAAGGTCAACATCCTCGGCGAGCGGCCGAGCGCATCTTCGTCGAGTTCTCCTATGCCAAGCTCGCGACCCTCGGCGTCTCCGCGCAGGACGTATTTCTTGCCCTCCAGCGACAGAACACGGTCTCGCCCGCCGGCTCCATCGACACCGCCGGCCCGCAGGTCTTCCTGCGCCTCGACGGCGCCTATGACGACGTCCAGAAGATTGCGGACACGCCGATCGTCGCCTCCGGGCGAACCTTGCGCCTCTCCGACATCGCGAGCGTGCGCCGCGGCTACGAGGATCCCGCGAGCTTCCAGATCCGCACCGAAGGCGAGCCCGCCCTCATGCTGGGCGTCGTCATGCTGGACGGCTGGAACGGCCTCGACCTTGGCAAGGCGATGGAGGCGAAGACCGCCGAGATCGGCGAGCGGCTGCCCCTCGGCATGAGCCTCTCCAAGGTGACGGATCAGGCTGTGAACATCTCGGCCTCGATCGACGAGTTCATGCTGAAGTTCGTGATGGCGCTCGGCGTCGTGCTCGTCGTCAGCCTGATCGCGCTCGGTTGGCGCGTCGGCATCGTGGTCGCGCTCGCTGTGCCGCTGACGCTGGCGGTGGTGTTCCTCATCATGCTCGACACCGGACGCTTCTTCGACCGCATCACGCTCGGCGCGCTGATCCTCTCGCTCGGACTTCTCGTCGACGACGCCATCATCGCCATCGAGGTCATGGTGGTGAAGATGGAGGAGGGCATGGACCGGATCGAAGCCGCAGCCTTTGCCTGGAGCCACACGGCCGCGCCAATGCTGTCGGGAACGCTCGTCACGGTCATCGGCCTGATGCCCGTCGGCTTCGCGCAGTCGACGGCGGGCGAGTACGCCGGCAACATCTTCTGGATCGTCGGCTTCTCGCTGATCGCTTCCTGGTTCGTTGCGGTGGCCTTCACGCCCTATCTCGGCGTCAAGCTCCTGCCCGACATCAAACCAATCCCGGGCGGCACGCACGCCATCTACGACACGCCGAACTACCGCCGCCTGAGGGCGGTCATCACGGCCGCGGTGCGCCACAAGTTCCTCGTCTGCATCGCCGTCGTTCTTGCGTTCGGGCTTGCGATCGTCGGCATGGGCGGGGTGAAGCAACAGTTCTTCCCAACCTCCGACCGCCCGGAAGTCCTCGTTGAGGTGCGGCTGCCCGAGGGCACGAGCATCGAGGCGACGACGAAGACGGTGGAGAAGCTGGAGGCGTGGCTTCAGGCGCAGCCCGAGGCGGAGCTCGTGTCGAGCTACATCGGGCAGGGCGCGCCCCGCTTCTTCCTCGCGATGTCGCCGGAGATGCCCGACCCCGCCTTCGCCAAGCTGGTCGTCCTCACCAAGGATGCCGAGACCCGCGAGATCCTGAAGCACCGCATGCGGGATGCCATCGCCGAGGGCCTTGCACCGGAAGCCTATGTCCGCGTCACGCAGCTCGTCTTCGGTCCCTACACGCCGTTCCCGGTGGAGTTCCGCGTCATGGGGCCGAACCCCGAGGAACTCGTCCGGATCTCCGGCGAGGCGCTGTCGGTCATGCGTTCGGTGCCGGACGTACGCCAGGCCAACAGGGACTGGGGCAGCCGGACGCCGAGCCTGCGCTTCGTGCTTGACCAGGACCGCCTGAGGCTGATCGGCCTGTCGCCGACCGAGGCCGCCCAGCAGCTCCAGTTTCTCCTCAGCGGAATCACGGTGACGCAGGTCCGGGAGGACATCCGCACCGTCGACGTCGTCGCCCGCAGCGCCGGCGAGGAGCGCCTCGACCCGACGCGGCTGAAGGACTTCGCGCTGACCAGCCGCGAGGGCAGGCTGATCCCGCTTGATCAGATCGGGCGGACCGAAGTGCAGATGGAGGATCCGATCCTGAAGCGACGCGACCGGACGCCGGTTATCACGGTGCGCTCCGACATCGCCGAAACAGCGCAGCCGCCGGAGGTCTCGACCGCCGTCATTGCGGCCCTCCAGCCGTTGATCGCCTCGCTGCCCTCCGGCTACCGCATCGAGACCGGCGGCTCGATCGACGAGGCGGCCAAGGCCAATGCCGCGCTCGCTAAGGTCTTCCCGCTAATGATCCTGTTGACCCTCGTCGTCACCATGTTCCAGGTCCGGTCCTTCTCGGCGACGATCATGACCGTGCTGACCGCGCCGCTGGGCCTCATAGGGGCCGTGCCGATCCTGCTCGCCTTCGACCAGCCCTTCGGCTTCAACGCCATCCTCGGCATGATCGGGCTTGCGGGCATCCTCATGCGCAACACGCTGATCCTCATCGAGCAGATCAAGGAGAACAAGCTGGCGGGCCTCGACGACTACCACGCCGTCATCGAAGCCACCGTCCAGCGCACGCGGCCCGTCATCCTGACGGCGCTCGCCGCGGTGCTGGCCTTCATCCCGCTGACGCACTCGGTGTTCTGGGGGTCGATGGCCTACACGCTGATCGGCGGCACGGCGGGTGGAACCGTGCTGATCCTCCTGTTCCTGCCCGCGCTCTACGCGACGTGGTTCCGCATGAGGAAGCCGAAGGACGCCGACGTGCCGACGCTGCCCGCTACCGAGCCAGACAGGCCCGGCGCGGTCCCCGGAGCGGTTCCGGCTGAGTAGGCCTCCACACCTCTACGCATGCCACCTCAATGTCGAAGGATTCGACCCATGAAGCACTCCGCCGTCGTTGCTGAACCTGGGGTGCAAGAGCCAGCGCTCCTCGACGCACGTACCCGCGCCCTCCTGACCGATCCCGTCGTGCCGCTCATCCTGCGGCTCGCCTGGCCGAACCTCGTCGTCATGCTGCTTCAGGCCTCTACCGGGCTCATCGAGACCTACTGGGTGGGACGACTTGGACCGGACGCTCTTGCGGGCATGGCGCTGGTGTTCCCGCCGTTCATGCTCATGCAGATGCTCTCGGTCGGCGCGATGGGCGGCGGCGTCTCATCTGCGGTCTCCCGGGCGCTGGGCGCGGGACGCCGTGCGGACGCGGATAAGGTCGCCTTCCATGGCGTCGTGCTGCTGGCCGCCATCGGTCTCGCCTTCTCGATCCTGGCACTGGCCTACGGGCGCCCGTTCTACGCGATGCTCGGAGCGGAGGGCGGCGTCCTCGAGGCAGCCGTCACCTACTCGAACGTGGTGTTCGCGGGGAATGTCCTGCTCTGGGTCATGAATGCGTTGGCGAGCGCGCTGCGGGGCACGGGAGACATGCTGGTGCCCGCCGCCGTCGTCTCCCTTGGCGTCGTGCTGATCGTGCCGCTGTCGCCGCTCCTCATCTACGGGTACGGCCCGCTGCCTGGGTTCGGCGTCGCGGGCGGCGGGCTTGCCATCGTCGCGTTCAACGCGGTGGGCTGCGCCTACCTCGCCTGGCACGTCTTCTCGGGGCGCGGCCTCCTGCGTCCTCGACCGGGCCGGCTCGAGCGACGTCTGTTCGGCGACATCCTGAGGGTCGGCGCGCTGGCGTCACTGACGGCCGTCCAGACTAACGTGATCTTTGTCGTCGTGACGGCCGTGGTCGGGCGTCTCGCTGGCGAGCAGGCCTTCGCCGGCTACGGCACGGGCGCGCGCCTCGAGTACCTTCTCATTCCGCTAGCCTTCGGCTTCGGGGCGCCGCTGGTGCCCCTCGTCGGGACGAACGTCGGTGCGGGACAAGTCGAGCGCGCCAAGCGGATCGCGTTCGCCGGAGCGGTCCTCGCCTTCGTCGCGGCCGAGACCGTCGGCCTCCTCGGCGCCGCCTTTCCGGCGGCATGGCTCGGGCTCTTCGGTTCGGATCCCGCCATGATCGCCGCCGGGGCCGACTATCTACGGATCGTGGGGCCGACCTTTGGATTCTTCGGCTTCGGCATGGCGCTGTACTTCGCCAGCCAGGGAGCGGGCCGGCTTGCGTGGCCCCTCGCTGTCACAGTGCTGCGCACGACGATCGCGGTAGGTGGCGCCGTCGCAATCGGCCGGGCGGTCGGTCCCCTCTGGGCGGTCTTCGCCGCGGTCGCGCTTGGCATCGTCGTCTACGGTCTGTCGATGGCGCTGGTGACGGCCCGGACGGACTGGCGGGGATTCCTACCGGACAAACCGTGAAGCACTTCGGCACATCGGACCAGTGCGAGTGCTTCTCCTCCCTCAAAGAAAACAATGTAAGAGATCAACCATCAGTCAGATCGCAGGGGCCTTAGTTCCCGTCATGACGCTCGTACCGCTCATGGGTGGCCGAAAGTCGATTGCCCGCAGTTTAGGGAAACAGTCTGGCAAGGACGGAAAGTGTCGGTTACATTTATCCGGTCGCTTAGCTGCTGCTTAACCCAGGTCTGGCATCATTGCATGGACGTTGGGAGAGCTTCCGTGACCATAGCAGACAAGACGTTCGATGGCATAACCCTGGCGCAACTGGAAGCCATGGACGCAGCGTCGAGGGATGCGCTCGCATTCGGCGTCGTGGGGCTGGCCTCCGATACGCAGGTAAAGATCTACAATGCCACCGAAGCCCGGATGTCTGGGCTCGATCCCCAGACTGTTATCGGAGTTCCGTTCTTCGAGGCGGTCGGCCAGTGCATGAACAACTTCATGGTCGCCCAGCGCTTCGAAGACGAAACCGAACTGGACGAGGTGCTCCCCTACGTCCTGACGCTGCGCATGCGTCCGACCCGCGTTCGCCTCCGCCTCTTGGCGACCGCAGATGGTCCATACCGATTCATCCTCATCGAGCGCTAAGTGGACGGCGATGTGCACTGACTGCGACGACAAGAAGTTGTTCGAGTTCCTCTACGCCTGTCCGGTCGGTCTGATCGAGTGCGACGCACAGGGGACCATCGGCTTGATGAATCCCCACGCCATGCAGCATCTGATCCCGATTGCCGGCGATCGGGATGTCGGCAACCTGTTCGCCGTGTTCGAGCAGCACGCCCCCGAGCTTCGCAATCTGGCAATGACTTTCTCGAAATCATCGGGACGCATCTGCTGCGATCATCGCGTCGTCATCGACCTCGGCGGCGGTCGAAAGGGCGCCGAGCCCAAGGTGCTTTCCTGTACCCTTGTAAAGCTCGGCCCCGATAGGCTGATGGCAACGCTGAGTGACATCAGTCTACAGGTTGCGCAGGAGCGGAGACTGCGTCAGGCCGACGTGTGGTTCGCGACCTTCCTCGACAAGATCAACGATTACTCGGTCCTCAGTGTCAGCCCTGGTGGCGACATCTTGAAGGCCGACGAAGCGTTCGCCAGGCATCTTCGCCTTGACGGCACCTCGGTCGTCGGACGATCCCTGGAGACGTTGCTCGGGCACGACATCCAGGACGGAAGCCTTGATCTCAACGCCCAGTTCGAGCTGGCGACACGGGACGGCTGGCATCTCCAGGAAACTTGGCAGCAGCGCACCGACGGCGAACGCTACTGGTGCCAGCGCTTGGTGGTCGCACGCAGCGAGAGGGACGGCGAACCCCCCGCAAGCTTTCTCGTAGTGCTCCGCGACGTGCCCCGCCGGGAGGCAGCGGCCAACGACTTGCACCGTCTTCTCACCCGCGATCATCTGACCGGGGCCGCCAACCGGATGCATTTCCGTCGGACGCTTGAGGACGAGCGCATCCGCTCGGAAAGGCTGGGGCTTACGCTGTCCCTCGTCATCCTTGACCTCGACCACTTCAAATCCGTCAACGACAGATATGGGCACCCGATCGGCGACGCCGTACTGCGGGTCGTCGCCGAAGCCTGTAGTCAGTTACTCCCCCGCCGCGGACTGTTCGCCCGGATCGGAGGCGAGGAGTTCGCGGTTCTTCTGCCAGATTGCACCCTTGATGGAGCGCTGGAGCAGGCCGAGATCTTGCGAAAGGCAATCGCCGGGCTTTCGGTCCCCGTGCCTGGCGGTTCGCTGACGGTGACGGCGAGCTTCGGATGCGCCACGCTGGATGAAGTCGCGGGATCGGCCGATGCCCTGATCGAACTTGCCGACAGCCGTCTCTACGAAGTGAAGACCTCCGGCCGAAACCGGGTTCACTCCGGTCTCTCTACGTGACGCCGTCGCAGCTTGACGGGGGCGTCGTGAGGCGCATTGCATCGGCGGTGGTCGGGGCGGAGGTGCGACGGATCCGCGGAGCTGCCTCGTATGTACTCCCGACGACGGACTGGGCCGACAGTACACCAATTTCGGAGGACGGACTTGGCCTCGACTCTCTCGAGCGTCTCGGCGCGCTCGGTGCATTGGCGGAAACCTTCGACTTGCAGGACGACAGGCTGCTGCCTGAAACGCCTCCTGAAACAGTTGGGGACTGGATTGGCTCTTCCGCAGCCGGCCATCCGGGTTCTCCACGCTTGCGGTGATGACCTCGGGCTCGACGGGGGTCCCCAAGGTCGCGGACCTCCTCGGCGAAGCCGCAGACCTTGCCGCGCTCTTCCCCGGCCGGCGCCGGGTTATCGCGCTCGTGCCGGCCCATCACCTCTACGGGATGATCTGGACGGCATTCCTGCCGGCCGCGCTCGGCGTTCCCGTTGTCGACCGGGCGCTCGGCAGCCCTTTGGGCCTCCAGTCGGGTGACCTCGTCATTGCCGTGCCCGACCAGTGGCAGGCGATGATGCGCATGCGCCAGCACGTGCCCGACGATTGCATCGCCGTGAGCTCCGCGGGCACGCTGGCAGATACGCTGGCCAACAATCTTCTCGACGCCGGCTTCAAACGCGTCATCGACGTCTACGGTTCGTCCGAGACCGGCGCGATCGCCCTGCGCGATGCACCTGCGCCCGGCTACGAACTCCTGCCGCGCTGGACAATGCAAGCCAACGGAGACGACTGGAAGATCGCCGACCGCAACGGCAAAGCCGTTGAGATGCCGGACCACGTGAAGCGCCTCGGACCCCGCCGCGTGAAACCGATCGGTCGCCGGGACGCTGCGGTGAAGGTCGGCGGAAACACCGTGTGGCCGCAGCGCGTCGAGCGAGAGCTGCGCGAACTTGGCGGGATCGCCGAGATCGCGGTTCGTGTTGGCGTGAACGGGCGCCTCAAAGCCTTCATCGTGCCGGAAGATGGCGTCGATCTAGTGGCGCTTCGCGCGGTGCTGGAGCGTTTCGCCGCCGAGCGGCTCGAGCCGGCGGAGCGGCCGAAGAGCTTCCGCTTCGGCGAGGCTTTGCCGCGTGGCGAGATGGGCAAGCTCGAGGACTGGGCCTGATCGGATCTATGGGCTCGCTGTCTACAAGGAATTGGGTAGCCCTGTGTATCCCGGCAACGCATTCGACGGACAGTTGATTGGGCGAGCGGTCGACCAGATTCGATCTTGGCAAACTTTCACCGACTTTCTTTTCAGGCCACGCACAGTTCGCGACAGCTCAGACCTTTGGCAATCTGAGCTTAACTGTTCGAGAACGTCGTATCGGCATGGTGCCCTGCCGCAACTGATCGGAGCCATGAGCATGACCACCGCCTGCGAAGGATGCCAGAGTGGTATCAAACTGGACTTCGACTTCTCGATGGCGTTCCAGCCGATCTACGACGTCGGTAGCGAACGGGTCTGGGGATACGAGGCTTTGGTTCGCGGAACGGCGGGCGAGGGCGGATACGCCATGCTTTCGCGGGTGTCGCCTGAACAGCGCTACCGCTTCGATCAGGCTTGCCGCGTAAAGGCCATTGAGCTGGCGTCCCGGCTGTTCCCGTCAGGCGGCGACCTCAAGCTCTCCATCAATTTTATGCCCAACGCCGTCTACGAGCCGGCCGCCTGCCTTCGCGCGACACTGACCGCCGCCAACCGCTTCGGCTTGGCATGCGCGCGCTCCAAGTCATCGTTGACCTAGAAGCGTGCTTGCCGGCGGAGCGGGACACAACGGGCGGCGCGGCGGCCCATAAAGCAATCCGTTGACGGACGCACAAACGACGGGCCTCACATTCCAGAAAGTCCACCAGACGGACTTTTCGGAATGTGAGAAAGGGCCGACACCGCGCTGGCGCCGACCCTTCCGCGTATAGGGCGACCCAAAGGCCGCCCTGATTGCGCCTATGGCGCGGCACTTACTCCAGCGCGCTCGTCGGCATCCAACGCGGATGCCGTCCCCCAAGTATTGGATGGGGCTGCATGACAGCGGCGGGGCGCCTCACTTTCGGCCGGATCGGGCAACCCACGGCGACGGTGCGGCCGGGACATGCAAGATTCGAGACTGCCTATGGGAACTTGGCTTCAAACGTCGCGGTGGGATTGTCCCGCGACCACTTCTCCCGCTCCTCCGACGACGAGTCCCACAGCTCGCGCAGCTTCTCGTCCGAGCCCGGCGGAATGAACGGGCGATCCCATCGCTCGAAAATGTCGAGCTGCGGGATCGCCACCACTCCGTGGGTGCCACCCTGAAGAACGTAGGTCCCGATGAAGGAGGTGACCTCCACGATGGTGCGTTGGCACTGCCAGAGCTGGTCGAAGGTCATGGAGGGGATGCCGCCAACGGGGATGGAGCTGGGAGCCGGGGAATGCGCAAAGCGCTTGTTCGCGATGATGGCAGCGTCTTCGAACGGAGCGGCCGCAAGCTGGGACTTCACCTCCTCGACGACGCCCGGGCCCATCAGGTCGCTGCGCTCCATGGGGGCCTCCCCGTGCCTCCGCAGTCGATTGAACCTCTCATGGGCCCACTTCGCGCTACTGAAGTCTGTGGGTCCGAGATACTCGCTCGTCCAGAACCCTTCCTTCGGTGCCGTCCGCCAGAACTCCTCCTCTGCGGCCGTCGGGTCGTAGGGCAGCGCGTCATGCGCCACGAAGTTCTCCCGAGTGAACAGGTGAGCGTGGGCCTCAATGTCGTCGACGAGCCGCCGAAGGGAGATGACCTGGCGGTGCGCGTTGTTGGCGGCAGGCTCCATCAGCTTCCGGAGCGCGAAGAGCTGCGTACCGAAGAACCCCTGGTCAATAATCTCGGCGATCCACGAGGCCTGCGTCGCGAACTCCTCCTCGTGTTCGTAGGCGATCCTGCGGCTCTCGTTGACTATCCGGAAGATGGCGTCGTTCCACGTCATCCGGTGGATCTGGTTCCAGATCGAAAACTCGTCGACGAACAGCCAGGTGTGCCATTCCTCAAGCTTCGCCCTGAACGCATCGAGGGCAACCCGGTCATGCACGTCGCACTGGTCGGTTGGGTACTTGAGGAAAGGCTCGGTCATCTGCGGGCGGCTACTTCCTGCGGACGTAGGGCTTGTCGCCGATGGCGGCGATGCGGACCTGCGAGAAATCGACGCCGTCCCACCAGTGGCTGTTCTTGGCGGCGATCTCGGCCGGGATCATTCGGCCCATCTTGACGAGCAGCACGTCGCGATCGCGGCTGGCCTGTTTCTGGGCCGCGCGCTTGTCGCCGTCCAGATTGCCGTCCTCGTCGACGAACGACGCGAACATGATGGCCTCGAGGCGGGCGAGCTCGGCGATGTCGGCGGGATCCTCAGGCATGGCCGGCACCTTGGCGCCGGGACTAAAGGGCGTCAACCGCCCTCCTGGGAGGCTAGGCCGCCGCAGCTTCCGCGCGCTGCCGTGCCGACCTCTCGCGGTCCGCCGCCCGGCCCTCGGCGTCCGCGCGCTTGCCCTCGCGCCAGTCCGGCGCGGCGCCGAGCGCGCAGAACAGACGCCACGAGTGCTTGGTCGGGGTGTCGACCCATCCGACTGACGGCCGCGCGACTTGGTGGAGCGCAGTCATTGAAGCCTCGACCATTGCGCGCGATGGCTTGTGCGGCAGCACGACCAGTTTCTGGCGTTCAAGCCCTTCAAGGAATGCGGCGACAACCGGGTTCGCCTCCTCCTTGGTCAGCTCGACGCCGAGCGAGAGTAGGGCGGGCCGAACGGCCATCCGGACGCTGCCGAAGTACGAGCTCGGGTCGCCCCGTGTGCTGTAGGACAGGTGCCGCATCAGGTCGCCTTCTCGGCGAGGGCCGTGTCGTTCCCGTCGAAGCCGGCATCGGCATCGACCCACGCCGTGCTCCTGTAGGAGTCGGCATCGCGCATGCGCTGGAGAAGGAAGCGCACCGCCTTTTTGGCGCGGTCACGCTTGGACTCGTTGTCGGACGAGCATGCGACCTTTGCAACTTCGACGAGGTCGCGTGCCAGATCCATATGCACGTACGTCGCAGGCCCCACACGAACCGCCAGCAGGTTGCGGCGCTGCGCTTCCACGGCCTCAGCTAGGATGCTCTCAACCGTGAACGGGGCAGACATCTCGGAAAGGGGGCGGCGGAGCTGAGTCCGCCAAAAGCCTTGTCCGAGCTTGGTTGATGCCTCCATCGAATGCCGCGCGGCCAAGCGATCGTGAGGGGTCGCCTGATGCATCCAGACATCCCCGCAGGAAGTGCCAAGAGGCGCGGGAGCCTTCAGCATGTCGACGCCATCCATGACGGCGTGGTGCACGTCGTCGATGCTGCCGTCGACGTCGACACGGACCGATCGCAGGAAAATCGGCGCCTGCAAGAGGGCAACGAACTCTGGGGTCGACAGGTCGAGCTTCTCAGGGTCGGGGTCGCAGCCCTCGACTTCCTGCGTGGGCTCCCACACCACCGGAGCGCCGCCGACCAGGAGCGCCGCGTCGCGCTCTGTCTTCGTAGCCGCCAGCAGGCATTCGATCACCGCGAGGTTCCGGCCGAGACGCTCGGGCGATGTGGGTGTCACAGGTGCGGAGGTCGCCTTGTAGAACGCGTCCTTGGCGTCGTTCCACAGGTGGGTGTCATCGACGTACCCGTCCCGCAGATGCCCGAGGTCGAGCGTCGCCGAATGGTCGGCGATCAAGCGACCGACGTCGCGCAGCTCGACGGATCCATGCCCGAGGATCTCGCGGGCGGCGCGCAGACCCTCGAGAGAGCGACGCCGGATCTTGCCCCCTGCGCCTGACACGGCGGCGACGAGCGACCTTGCCAAGGTCTCGGACGGCGTGTCGCGGCGCAGCCTGGTGGGGACGGTCGGGCGCCTCGGCAACGCTAAGGCGGGTGGTGCCGTGACCGCACGGAGGCGTGTACGGGTTGTCTGAGTTCTCTGTGTCCTGATGACCATGGTGACGTTTTCCCTGTGCTCGAATGGACACGAGCACGATGCTGGTCGCAGGCGGCGCGCAGGTCAACTGAAGTAGATCGTCATCACGGACCCGTTTTAATCGCCAAGATTCGGCATTTCGTACGTGCGTGCGAAATGCAGAGGTGTATAGTAATTGTTGGTATGGGATAAACCGAACCTGCCTTCCATTTGAAGGAACTGTTTATGGATTCCGTGTTAATCATTATCGGCCTTCGTTAACGGATTTTGCTTGTCATCCGAAGCCGCTCACCTCAGCTTGTACATGCGGACTCGCCACGGGGCGGGTCGCCGGGTCCAGCAGGGACAGGAGAGAAGACATGCGAGACAAGGCCTACACAGCGATCGAAGGCGCCGCCGCCGCAGCGGGGGCGACCATCGTGAGCCACACCTCATCGCGCTTCGTAATCGAGTACCAGGAGTCCACGATCGAGATCGAGATCGACATCGAGAGCAGGCGGTTTGCCGGGGCCTCGGGCTGGAACATCCGCCTCAACGGGACCCACGACGACGTGAAGAGGTCGCCGCGCGCCGCCCTGACGCACGCGATCAAGCGGATCGACGCCCGGCGGAAGTTCGTCGACGCGATGCGCGACGGGATCGACAAGGCGCTCGATGTCGCCTTGGCCTATCAGCAGAGCCCGGCGGGCAAAAACGAAATTTCCGGAGAGGAGGTCGTCGTCGCGCAGTTCAGCGTACCGCTCGGCGCGACCGGATGGCTCAGCCGCAAACGGGCAGCCTAACAGCACGCGTAGCGCGGGGCCTCGGCTCCGCGCCCGTGCCGGCGGTCCCGGCGACGATAGGAGACCAAGGCATGTTGATGTCGAAAATGGACGACGAAGCGCTCGAGGCCAGCCTCATGGACGCCGTCGACGGTTACATCTGTCAGGGCTTCTCGCTCGAGGAAGGGGTGTGCGTCCTCTTCCTTCTGAACGCCCCCGACGCCCCGGACGGCTGGGGCGTCCAGCTCACGGCGAAGCCCGGCCTCGTTGAGGCGTACTTCTGCAGCGCCGGCGCCTGCGGGACCGTCCGCTCGGACCACATCCTGTTTGGGGCCGGCAAGGACGCTTACGAATCCTTCCTTGCTGATCCGGTGTCGTGGGCGAAGGCTTTCTGGGCGTCGTTCTCCGATTTCGAGACCGTGACATGGCGCGTTGCCGGCCAGAAGTTCGAGATGCTGACCGCCTGACCGCCCGTCAGGGATTGACGCGCCCGCCGCCAAGCCAGCTTGGTCGGCGGTATCCCGCGTTCCCGCCAGCAGGTGCGGCCGCTGGCGAGCGCGGCGTGGGCCCGCTCGACGACTTGTCCATGAGGCGCTGGATCTCTTTCTGGAGTTCGCGATCGAAGGTCTCCTTCGAGCCGAACTGTCGGTACGCCTGCGCGATGGTCTCGTTGTATTTGAAAAGCGGGTTGTCGTAGTTCGCCTCTTAGGCGACGGCGAGAAGCAACGTGGGCTTGCCGGACGGCGGCGCTTGCGTGACCCCTCGCTTCCGGGGCGCTGTCGCGCGAGGGCGCTTCGGTCGACGCCAGTATCCCTTCACACCGTTCACGACGCCGAAGAAAGGTTTCACTGCGAGGTGCTGCCATGTGCGGGTCGCCGTCGTGGTGGGTCCCGGTCAGCACGCCGTCGGTCGGTGCAAGACGCTAGTCAGGCTTTTCCGCATCCGAACGTCATCGTAGGTTTGGGCCGCAATCGAACGGGAAAGCTATGACAGTCGAGCGAAAGTACGAGCGGGACGTCGATCTACTCCTTGCTGAGGAAGTCGCGGTGAACCCAGCGTTCGCCGACGGGCTGAAGGCCATGACGCGCTTTGCTAATAAAGTGGGAACAGTGTCCGACTTCTGGGTTTCGAAGAGCAACAACCTCGGGGAGTCCGATCTGATCGTTGTCTACCAAGGAGATGACGGGAGCCGCTTCGCACTGCTGGTAGAGGACAAGGTCGACGCGAACCTCCAGCCGGACCAGGCAGCTCGATACCGGGCCCGAGCGGAGCGGGACGTCGCGGCCGGCGATTACGTCGACTACGAGGTGATCCTCTGCGCGCCGAGGTACTACATCGAGAACCGAATCGATCTTGCGGGCTTCGACCGTCTCATCTCGCTCGAGAGCCTTGCTAGCCTGCTGCGCGCTCAAGGCGATGTGCGGTCGCTCTATCGTGCGACGTTTCTCGAGACGGCGGGAACGAGGCGGCTGAACTCCTGGAAAAGGGAGGAGCACGTTGGGACGAACGCCTTCTGGGAGGCTGTCTACAATTTCGCCGTTCGGGATTATCCTGCATTGGAGATGAAGAAGCCGAAGGTGACCAAGGGCAGCTCCTGGATCACGCTCAGGCCGCGTTTCATGGCTGGTCGTCCCAACGGGGTCCACATCGCCTTCAAGGGTGACAGGGGCTTCATCGACCTCAACTTCGGCAACACCTCGGCAGCGCTGCTGCATCCGGCTGTGGTGCTTCTGCTAGGCGCCGGGATGACCGTTCACCAGACCTCCGCATCGGCCGTTGTACGCCTCATCGTACATGGTCTCGATGTCGAAGCAGACTTCGAGCCGCAGGCCGTTCAGGTCAGGGATGCACTCTCAGCCGCCTCGACGTTGGTCGAGTTCTATAGGGCGAACGGCGTCGCCCTCGATGCAGCCGCGACTGCGGCGAGCACCGCCTAGCGAGGCTGGCTCAGCGACTGCCTCAGCACCTCGGACTCGTGCGCGGCGACAAGGGCCGCTTCGCGCTGTTGCTCGATGTACGCCGTGATGAGGCAGTCGTCGTCGTGGTCCGGACGCGTCGGGATCGAGAACCTCGGACCACGACCGTAGTCGAGCCGCTCGCCGGCGCGCCGGAAGGATCCGTTGATGAGGCGGCGCGCGACATCGCGGGCCTCGTCGTGGGAGACTTGGCGGGTGGTGTACGGGAAGCCGAACAGGGCCTCCCACGCCGCCATGCCCTTGGCGAGATCGGGCGCGGGCATCAGCTCACCTGACCATAGTCGAGGCCGCCGTAGGCGATCTGGACGAGGCGCTGCACATCCTGCGCCGTCCCCCTGACGCTGAGAGAGGCGGTGCCGTAGCGGACGTCGAAGGTCGTGACGCCGACGTCCGCGGCTTCCGCAGCCTTGGAGACGAGGGCGTCGATGTCGAGCTCCAGCTCTACCGAGCCGCCGTCATCCCGAAGGCCGTCGGACACCCCCACGGTCGTCGCCGCGCCGAAGTCCTCGAGGTCTATCTCGCCGCCGACGGGCTCGTCGAAGCTCGCCGACACGGGGCGTTCGAACGGGTAGTTTCCGAGGGCGGTCCATATGGCCTCGAGTGCCTTGTAGGACCCGGCCCGGATCTGGGCGACCGAGCCGTCGGGCAGCGTGACGGCACCGACCTCGGGGGCTGACTGAAGGGCGGCGCAGCATGCGGCGAGGCTCGTCTCCGCGCGGCGCTTGGCCTCGATGAGGTCGGCGTACTCCGCGTTCGGGATGGTGATCGTTTCGGCCTTCCAGTGACGGTCGGACTGGAAGAAGGTCCGGTCGTTCGCCGCGATCACTTCGGCGGCTGTCTTGCAGGCGCTGGGCGCTACGGCGCTGAACGATGCGCCCTCGCGCAGGCCCTCGTCGCCACGTGTCGCCTGGATACCCTTCTGGATGCCCGCGTCGATCATCTCGGCGAGCGACATCACCGCCTCGGTCTCGAACGCGACGGAGCTCTCGAAGTCGTCGAACAGCGTAATGTGGATTGTCGATGTCGCATGGCGAGCGGCGAAGCCGGGCCGAACGCCGTCGACGAGAATGACGCCGCCCCGGCGCAACGCCTCGGCGAGGTCGGCGTCGAGGCGGGTCTGCTTGGCGCGGTCTGCGGAAGCCTGTAGCTGGCGGTCGGTCTTATCGGTCATGCTGATGCCCCCGGGTTGTTCGACCAAGGAGGCCTGCCGGCGACGCAAGATTCCATCCATGCGGTGAGCAGAGGATGGGGTCACCGCATGGATCGAGTAATGGCCGGGCACCTACTCTGGGACTCTTCCCGCGGACCAGTATCGCTCCTCGGTCGCCGCGCGCTGTCGACGGGCCTTCGCTTCGTCCGAGAGCGTGTAGTGCACCAGACGTGCGGATGCCTCCCCGGCGTCGTATCCCTGCTTCACAAGCGACTTGTGGGCGACCTGCATGAGCGTCTGGTAGACGGCGGCCGCCGGCGCATCCGGAGACCTTTTCGCGGCTGCCGCAAGCTTACGCACGGCCGTTGCCAGAGATTGTACGACGGCGCGGGTCTCGGGCGCGCCGCGCGGAGCCGCCGACCCGTCTGGTTTGGCCCTCGCGCGTTCGCGAAGGCGGGCTCGGTACCGCCGCTGCTCCTCTGCATGTCTCGTCGTCGTCGCCATATCGCCCCCCTCGCTCACCTCGTGAGGTTGCCCTTCGGCGACGCAAGGGACGATCAGCCTTTCGTCGCCAGCCGTTCTGCGGTGAGAACACGCGGACGCAGCGTCCCGGCACGGCACCGAGCGCGAACGGTGCTGGCGACGGCGTACCGCCCTGGGAAGGCAAGGTGCACGGCTGACTGGATGGCATCCGCGCCCGGGCCTCCGACCGCAAGAAGCAGGATCGCGGCGTCAGCCAAGGCTTCGCGAATGGCAGCGTCGCTGGCCTCGGGCCGGCCGGCCTCCCGTGCCGCCTTTGCGCGTTCCCTCTGCCGCCTCTTGGATTCCCGGTCGTACGCGGTCCGGTCCTCGGGCGACAGGTCGCGTACGACCTTCGGCCCCGATGCCTTGTTGGCAGCCAGGACCTTGTAGAGGGCAGCAAGGGCAGCGGTCTGGGCCTGGGTGTCGGGCATGCTGGTCTCCTCCTTCTGGACACCAAGCGTGATCCGCCGGCGAGCGGAATGCAATATGCTGCCGGACATGTCCGACATGATATTGAAGTGGGCCCCAAACGGGCTTCAGACCCAGTGGGAGGCTACGACGCAGGCAGGTCGGCGAACGGACTGACGGGATCCCGTTCGGGCCACGGGCCAGGGTTATCCTTGGGCGGAGCCCGGGGGAGTATCATCGCGCTGCGGCGCGTGGTCGACGGTCAGGTCGGATATCGATCAGGACGGCATCAAGAGACGTCCGTGCGGAGCTGGCGCGGCGTGGGACGGGACAGGCGGTACGGTTCTCCCCAGCCTCCGGCAAGATCAGCCCGAAGGGCCACGGCTGGAATCGAGGCCAAGGGCGCTGGGAGTCGGCAAACAGGTTTGGATCCAAAGGGCGCTAGCCGATGACTCCCCATGCGCGAGGCGGATTCCCAAAGGCGCGAGCCAGATTCTTTTAGTATGCCGCTGAACCAATCTGTGGACGGATCTCGACGGACTCTGGAGAGAGTCCGAGAAACCGCGCCTCGATAACGTAACATTTGCTCCGCAGGGCCATCGGGACGGCGCATGGGGCTGACGACGGACGGAGGTCGGGACTCCGCAAAGCCAGAGTCGGGACTCCCAAGGGCGCGAGCCAGAGAATCTTTTAGTATGCCGCTGAAGGTTTTGGCACATTCCAGGTTCCTAGCCCCTGCGAAACAAGGCTTTGCCAACTCGACATCCTGTAGCGCATCCTCCGCGGAGCATCTGCTACAGGATTGCGCGACGCTACGCCGGCGGTCACGCTGTAGCAAGTGGGGCAAGGCGCTACAGGAACGATCATGGCGAGAGATTGGGGCTTCAGGGCCATCGACACGGAGCTGGCCGCAGACGGGGGTCGCAAGTGGTATCCCGGCGTTCGGGCCGATGACCTGAAGAAGGCGCTCTCGGACCCGGCCGAGATGGCTCGGCAGGACCCGACGTCCCCGATGCCACGCATCGTCCTCGAACGCATGCGCGTCGTCGGCGAAGACACCCTGACGGCTGCGGACAACGCCCTCTACAAGTTACTCCTCACCATCGCCCGCGAGCAGGGGTTCGAGAAAAGGAGGTACATGATCGCGGCCGAGACCGCGCACCAGTTCCTCGGCACGACCCGATGGACGGACCTCAAGCGCTCGGTCGCCCGTCTGTCGCAGACCCGCGTCGCCTTCGCCTACCGCAACCACCTCTTCCGCGAGGCGGGCGAGGTCGCGATGATCAACGTCCACGCCCGCGAGGGCCTTGGCGCGAGGCGGGGTCGCAACTTCATCCTGTGGGAGTTCCCCACCATCCTCGTGACCGTCCTGCGGTACGCCCGTCTGTACGCATACGAAGAGTTGTCCGCTTTCCCAAAGTTCAGCTCCAAATACGCAGGTCGCCTCTACGGTCTCGCGACGTCGCACGCGAGCCGGGGCGGCTGGTCGACGTCGCCCGAGAAGCTTGCCGAGGCCTTGGGCTGGAATGCGAAGCCATTCCACTGGGGCTCGTTCGCTCAGCGGTGTCTGACTCCGGCTTTCGAGGACATCGCGAAGCACGTGCGGCGCATCGAGATCGAGCATGAGCTGACTCGATCGAAGGCTCGCGGCAAGCGGGTTTTCGACATCCAGTTCCGCGTTTACCCGAAGGGTGACAGGCGCATGGACGAGACGCGCACGATGCCGCTGAAGCAGTACACCTACCGCTCGGCGGTCGCGCACGACGTCGTCCATCCGCCGCACCTGATGCCGTCGCCTAGGCTCATCGGCAGGGCGTGTACGCTCTGCTGGCCGACGTCCAAAGGCCACAAGTCTAATCCGGAGGATCGCGCGCGGCGGCTCGACCCGGCGGGTGCCAACCTAGCTTGGCGATACGCGCTGGACGAAGCCCGGCTCGGGCGCCAGCCGCCGCTCGGCCGGCCGCCGGAGATGTGGCACCTCTACGGCGAGGCCCTGCTGCGGGCCATCGAGGATACTTCGCTAGAGAAGGCCTTCATTCGATGGCTCCAGGGCGAGACCCTATCCCCGTATCATCGCTGGGGTGGCGCGCTCAGCACGAACTGGCGGGACGCGCATATCTCGGACGGACTGGCCAAGGGCGAACTCAAGGTGCTCGAGCGCCAGCCGCGCCCGGTCGCCGACGCCCCCGGGGCGAACTGGCTCGCCTGGGAGGTCGACGAGGAGCAGGGGTCGGATGTCCCGTACCTCGAAGATGACGAGCTGCTCCCCGAGGACATCGACCTCTCGGCGGCCGATGATGTCGACGACGCGGAGATCCCGTTCTGACCGATGCGATCACATCCCGTTAACCCTGCCGGCGCCACACACCCGGCAGGGGTATCGACGGCGCGCCTCGCGCCGGCTACCTCTAGGCCTCACCCCGGAGCCACCCCCATAATGGACACCTTCTCGATACGTCGCTGACCGCCCCGTCAGTCTGGCCGCCGCGATCATGCGGTGATGCGTATCTTGGAGATCCACATGCCGCCCCGCTCGCTCCGCGCGCCCCGTCCCATCGACGTCCGTCTCCTCGCTGATCGCACAACGCTGCGCAACGCCGAGGACGGTGGCCCGGCTCCCGCCGTCGACGCAGACCTCCCGGTCCTCCGTCGCTGGTCCATCTCGATCGTCGACCGCGTGCCGCGCCTTCTCGGCATCGACGATCTTGGGCACCCTGTGTCGTGCCACGTCGACGCGTTCGACAGTGCCGGCTACTGGGCACGCCGCCCGGACGGCTCGTACATCCGCCTCGAAGACCCATGGTGCCTGCCCCTGACCCCAAAGGATTCCCGATGAGCCGCCGCCCCCTTTCCGACGTCGAGCGCAATGAGATCGAGCGCACCCTCCGCGGTCACGAGTCCATCGCTGCTGATCTGCGTGATATCCTGACGAACGGCTGGCCGTCGCTTCCGGATGCGCCGCAGCTCGATGGCTGGTGCCGGGCCTCGGCCACCTTGGACGCAATCGAAGGCGAGGTCGGCGGCACGTGGGTCCACACGGCACCCTTGGTCGCCGTGTCCTTCGAGGCCCGCGTCATGCGCACCGCAGGCGGCTGGTATCGCCTTGGCCCGAAGCTCGAGATCATCCCGACATGCGAGCTCCGCTGATGTGGCCGATGACGCAGGCCCAACGGGCCGACCTCCTCGAACAGGCCCGCCGGCACGAGGCGCTCGGCGCCGCGCTGCGCGAGCTCGCCATCCTCCGTCGCCCCGCCGTCGAACGTCTCGCGACGGCGCCCGTGTTTCACGGTTGGCGGTGGGCATCGGAGTGCGTGCCGTCGCTCCGCGGCACGTGGCGGCGCGAGGGCGAGCGTGGGCAGATCAGCGCCGACGTCGGCACCGTGTACGCCCACATGCCCGACATGTCCGCTGTACTGACGCTCCGCGGATGGCTCGCGATGGGCGTGCCGGACGACGTGCACGCGACGTCGACGGGGGTGGTGCAGTGACCGCCCTCATACGGCCCGAGGCCACGAGAGGCCCCTCCCAGAAGCCCGTTTAACGCACCTCGGCCGTCGGCTGGGGTGGATACACCCCCTGCGACAGAACGAGTAACATGCCCGACGAGACTCCCCCTGCCGACTGGCAGGAAACCATGAACGCCCGTTTCAGCCGCCTCTTCGGCGGTCGCCCGATGTATGCCGCCGTCGGCGACGGCTGGTCCGGTATCGTGCTCGACTTGCTCGCGGGGATCGAAGCGGCGGTGCCGGCGGACGACACAAGCTTCCGCATCAGCGACATCAAAGAGAAGTTCGGAACCGCGAGGATCTACGCCCACGGCGAGACCGACGTCGAAGACCTCATCGACGCGGCGACCGAGCGGAGCCGAGAGACCTGCGAGATCTGCTCCGCCCCGGGACGCATGCGCGGCAGCGGATGGTACTCGGTGCGCTGTGACGAGCATGCGGAGTCGAAGCCATGAAGATCTGGATCATCTCCGACCTCCACCTCGGCCATCACGAGGACGACGTCGATCTCGACATCCCCGATGCCGATGTCTGCGTCTGCGCGGGCGACCTCTCTCAGCCGCTCCTCGGATCCCTGCGGCTCCTCGGAACCCGCGTCGGTCGCCGCATGCCTGTCGTCTTCGTCGCCGGGAATCATGAGTTCTACGGCGACGAGTTCGTCCGCGCGCGCGCTTTGGCGAAGGCGGACCCGGTGCCCGGCATCCACTTCCTCGACGACGACACCGTCGTGATCGACGGCGTGCGCTTCGTCGGCGCAACGCTCTGGACGGACTACGCGCTCTATGCCGGAAGCATGAAGCCGAAGGGCGCGGACATCGAGATCGCGAACGCGATGGAGGTGGCCGGGCGACTGATCAACGACCATCGCCGCGTCCTTGTCGGCGGCGACGGGGCAGCGCGATCGTGGATGCCGTCGGACGCCCGTCGGGTGCATCAGCGATCGCGTGCGTACATCGAGGCGGAGCTGGCGAAGCCGTTCGATGGCGCGACCGTCGTTGTGACGCATCATGCGCCGCATCCGGGAAGCGTCGCTCCGCAGTATCGCAAGAGCGTCCTCAACCCGGCTTTCGCGTCAGACCTGACGGCGACGATCGAGGCGGGCCGACCGGACCTCTGGGTGCACGGGCATGTCCACACGGCGTGCGACCACCTCGTCGGCGACACCCGCGTCGTCTGCAACCCGGCCGGCTACCGCCACGAGTACTCGGGCTGGGATCCTCGCCTCGTCATCGAGATCGAGTCACGGCCACAAGGAGACTCCCATGGGAACGGATGACCGGAAGCCTCGGACACTCGACGAGACCATCGACAGGATGGACTGCACGGAGGAGGTCCGCGCGCGATTAAGGGCGAAACTGGCCGCAGCGCGCGAGGCGTCCCGGCGCGCGATCGAGGCGGCGCGCGCACGCCGATGTGAGCCAAGGCGACCGGACGGCTGGCTCCTCGTCGGCGACGTCGCCCAGCGCGTACGCGCCGCCGTAGAGGAGATCCGGCAGGAGCCAGGCATGAGCGTCGCCGAGGCGATCGCGATGGTCGAGGCGCACAGCAAGGCCAAGCACTGAACGGGGTCGCAGGTCCGTTTCCAAGTCCTCATTGGTACAGCGTACCAAACGGAGCGAGGAGAAGTAGGTTCTTGTCAACAATATAGACCGCGCATTTTGCAACGTCGGGAAATCCGCAAGTTTAACTATCTCAAAAATTCATTGACACCGCGACTGGTACGAAGGCACGATTGGGAATGAGCGAAGGAATTTACCAACTCGTCGTCGGCGAAATCGATTTTACACCCGTCGGCGATCCGCACCCGGATGCGCCGATGCCGCTTTACTTGGCGGTCTGCCTGCCGGAACTTGGTGGGTCCCTGTTCGAACCCTCCATGATCTGGAGCGTGAAAATGTTGCGGGGGGCGATCTCCCGCGGCGAGCTGGTGTCCGAGCGCACGGGCAAGAACCTGTATGTCACGCGGACGGCGATCCGCGCGTGGAGAGAACGATGCCGAGAGCAGCCAAGCCCGCCCGCCTCTGGCTCGAACCCGAGCGCCGCGACGCGCAGGGCCGGGTCACCCATGCCGCGACCTGGATCGTCCGGCACGGAACTCGCAAGCACCGCACAGGCTGCGGCGCTGGCGACCTTGCTGGCGCTCAAAGAGCGCTCGCTGACTACCTCGCGCGCGAGCACGCCGCCACCGAGCCGGAGCCGAACCTCGGCGCGTCCGACATCCTGATCTCCGACGTCCTGCGCTACTACGCGGACGACGCCGGGGGCGACGTGAAGCGTCCCGTAGAGTTCGTCGGGCGCATGACGCGTCTCCTGACCTGGTGGGGCCACAAGCCCCTCAGCCAGATCACCGGGTTCTCGTGCAAGGCCTACACGAAAAGCCGGGGCTCGCAGTCGGCCGCGCGCCGCGAACTGGAGGACCTGCGTTCGGCGGTCAATCTCTACGCCCGGGACGGCCTCCTACGGGATCAGGTGCTGGTCGTCCTGCCGGAGAAGCACGGAAGCAGGCTGCACTACTTCAGCCGCGACCAGATCGCCGACTTGCTCTGGTACTGCTGGCGCGCGCGTGAGGTGCAGAAGGGGGTCGAGACGGACAAGCGACACCTCCGGCACGTCTGCGCCTACATCCTCGCAGCGGTCTACACCGGGTCGCGCAGCGCGCGCATCTGGAACGCCTCGTACGTCAAGGAAGCCGGCCGGCCGTGGCTTGATCTCGAGGGCGGCGTCTACTACCGCCTCGCCGACGGGGAGGTCGCGCCGACAAACAAGCGGGCCGGGTCCATCCGGATCCCGGAGCGGCTGCTGGCTCACATGCGTCGCTGGAAGCGTGGCGCGATCGACAAGAAGACCAGGGTGCGGGTCCCCCGCGACTACCTAGTGGAGTTCAGGGGCCGCCCGGCGGATCCGAAGAAGGCGTTGTCGAACGCGATGGACGCTGTCTTTGGCGAGGGACACCCCTACGTCCGGCACACCTTCCGGCACACCTGTGCGACATGGCTCATGTGGTCCGGCACTGACATCGGCGACATCGCGTCGTACATGTCGATGACCCGAGAAATTGTGGTCGAGGTCTACGGCAAGGAGCATCCCGACGCGGACGTTGCCGTTGGCAAGGCCTTCAGCTCCGGCAAGGCGGGGCGCCGCGTGGGCGTGTCCCGCCGCGACCGCGTGACGGCACCGCGACAGGATGCGACAGGAACGACGGGAACGAACCGTGATTTGGGGGCACTATGAACAGGACGGAACCCTTGTGGCAAAGGGCTTTGAGGACACGCCACTGTCGTTCGGGACGAGGGGGTCGCAGGTTCGAATCCTGCCACTCCGACCAGCACATCGGTCCCGTCAGTCCCGAGATGACGCTAGCGACCATTCTGATTTTCTAGTTTTGCCGTGATGATTGAGTGGCGCGAGCGTGGGTCGTTGCCTTGTTGCTCCGGCCACTGCAAACCAGCTTCGACATTCGCTAGAACCGACTGCCCCTGCGACCGCGTAATCGGCCGCAGGAACAGCCTGCCGAGGAAGAAGCGTATCTCCTTCGTCTTTTAGGACTTAGCTGCCTCAGGCTGCTTTCACGCTATACCGCAGGTGAAGCAGGTCGTGCGCCAGCGGCTCGGCCCCGATCAGCGAGAGCCGGACCTTGCCCTTCAGGCCCTCGTCCCCGAAAGCGACGATGCCTTGCTCGTTGACGCGGCCGACCAGCGCCGGGGCGAGGATGATGCTGAGCTCGTCGACCAGCCCCGCGGCGAAGAACGCGCCGTTGGTGCCGCCGCCGCCCTCGAGCAGGAGGGTCTCGATACCGAACTCCCGGCGCAAGGTGCGAAGGGCCGCCTCGAGGTCGATCTCCGGGCCATCGGACACGATGTAGGAGATCCCGTCGCCCGCGAGTTCCGCCAGATGCGCGTCGGCGACGTCGCTGCCGAGGATAACGATCACGGAGTCGCCGTTGATCTCGGCCTGGCGGAAGTGAAGTTTCGCCGATCGGTCGATCGCGACCGCATGCTTCCCGCTTCCGCGCGGCGCGATGTGGAGGGGCCTCTCGACGGTCTGCGTGTTCTGCGGGGGATGTGGTTCACCCTTGGCCATCTCGGCCATCGTCACCCGGCCGACCAGCCAGGCATTGGCCGACAGGGCGTCATGGACGGCCTCATAGGCGCCATTCCAATCCTTGACGCCGCCGACGGCGCTTTCCGTGTAGCGGCTGGGGTGAAGTCCGCCGTCGAGGGAGGACATCATGTGGCAGATGATCTTGGGCAGGTCGTTCATGTTGGTTTCCTCAATGTTCGTCATGCAGGCCGTGAATGCCAGAGCGTTCGCTTCTTCAAGCGTCGCCTTTCGGACATCCAGCGCGTCCCGCCCACCAGCGACAACGCGGCAGCCTTGCCGGCGACAACCGCGATTTCGGATCGCCGGCGCGCATCTGGTGCAAGCCCATCAGGTAGCGCGGCCTTCGCGCATCGCCACGTCAAAGCAACATCTTGCGCTGGATGCGGTTGTGCCGTCGGCATTGTGGGGCTGGCCCGCCGCACAATTCGTCCGAGGCGTTCCAACGTGAGCCGATATTACAGCTGTCGGCTAGCCCCCATCGCCCGAACTCCATCGGGCCGAAATCAAGCTGTTGGCGCCCTCAGTCGCCCATCGCTGCAAAGGCGGCGAGCATGCGCTCGGCGTCGGGCTCGACGCCGGTGAAGTGCTGGAAGGCGCCGGCGGCCTGGAAGACGGCCATGCCGCCGCCATCGACGGTCCGGCAGCCCTTTTCACGGGCGCGCCGCAGGAGTTCGGTCTCCAGCGGGAAATAGACGATTTCCGCCACGAAATGGCGGGGCTCGATCCAGTCGGGGTCGAGCGGCAGGCCGGGATGGGCGGCGGTGCCGGTCGGGGTGGCGTGCACGAGGCCCCGTGCCGCGCCCATGGCGGTTCGAAGGTCGGTGCCTGCGCCGACGGTGGCGTCCGGAAACTGCCGCGTCAGCTTTTCGGCGAGATGCTCGGCCCGCGCGATCTCCTGGTCGAAGATCGTCAGCGTTTGTGCGCCAAGTTGCAGCAAGGCGCGGGCGACCGCCGCTCCCGCGCCGCCGGCACCCAGCTGGACGACATCGGCGAGATCGGCGTCCGGCAAGCCGCGGCGAAAGCTTTCGGCAAAGCCGGAACAGTCGGTGTTGTGCCCGGTGCGCCGGCCATCCTGCAGCACCACGGTGTTGACCGCGCCGAGCGCCTTGGCCTCCGGCGAGAGCGCGTCGAGCTCGGCGATCACCGCCTGCTTGGCGGGGTGGGTGATGTTGACGCCGGCAAAGCCGCGCTCCTCCACCTCGCGCAGCAGTGCGGGGAGGGCGGCGAGCCCGACGCCGCGGACATCGAGGTCGATCAGCTCATAGGTGAGGGCGAGGCCGGTGGCGCGCCCTTCCGCCTCGTGCAGCGCCGGCGAGCGCGAGAGCTGGATCCCGCTGCCGATGAGGCCGACCCGGATTGCCTTGGTGGGGGTGTCGAGCATGAGGTGGCCTTCGCGCAAAGGAAAATATCGCGGCGGCGAGCAGAGGCCCGCCGCCGCGGACGTCGGTCTACTTGGTGCCGCGGAGGGTGTTCAGCTGGGCGAGCACCGCGTCGACGGTCTCGGCGCCGATCGTCTCGCGGAACTCGGCAACCACCGGCTCGACCGCCTTGCGGAAGGCGTCGAGCTTCTCGGGCGAGAGTTCGATGACCGCCATGTCGGTCTTCTTGATCTCGGCGAGGAAGCCGGCATTGGCGTCGCGCGAGACCTTGCGCTGGTAGTCGCGGGCCTCGGTGGCTGAGGCCTGCAGCAGCGCCTGCTCCTCGGGGTCGAGCTTGTCCCAGAACACCTTGGAGACGAGGACGATCTGCGGGTTGTACTGGTGGCCGGTGAGGGTCAGGTACTTCTGCACCTCGGTGAACTTGGCGTTGACGATGTTGGAGAGCGGGTTCTCCTGGCCGTCGACCGTGCCGGTCTCCAGCGCGCTGTAGAGCTCGGGATAGGGCAGCGGCACGGCATTGGCGCCGAGCGCGTTGAAGGTGGCGAGCGGCACGGCGGACTGCACCGTGCGAATCTTCAGGCCCTTCACGTCGTCGACGCTCTCGACGGGGTGCCGGTTGTTGGTGAGGTGGCGAAAGCCAAGCTCCCAGAAGCCAAGGCCGAGGAGGCGGTGCTCGGGCAGCCGGTTCATCAGATCGGTGCCGATCTTGCCGTCCATCACGGCATCGGCCTCTTCGGGTGTCGTGAACAGGAAGGGCAAGTCGACGACGCCGAACTCCTTCACCGTGCCCGACAGGATGCCGGCGTTCATCACGCTCATCTCGACGGTGCCGCCCTGGATCGAGGCGAGCGTCTGCACGTCGCCGCCGAGCGTGCCGCCGGGGAAGAGCTTCACGGTGATCTTGCCGCCGCTCTTCTCCTTCACCAGCTCGACGAAGCGCTCCATGCCGGTCACCTGGGGGTGGCCCTTGGAGTTCTGCGCGGCGAACTTGATGGTCCGCTCCTGGATCTCCGCCCCGGCCATCCCGGCCGAGCCGAGGATCGTGGCAAGGCCGAGAACGGCGGCGATCTTGGTGGTCATGCGCATAGTGTGGTTCCTCCCGAGGGGGACGGTTGCTTCCGTCCCGGTTGTGCCCGAAGGCAGTGTGACGGCCCTTGCGGTCAAGCGCGGGCGAAAAGCGACGCGGTCAGCGGCCGGAGAAGAAGGCCGCGGGTACCATGACGAGCGCCGGAAACAGAACGAGCAGCATCAGGACGATCAGCTGCGCCACCATGAACGGCCAGACGCCGCGGATCAGCTTGGCCATCGAGATGCCGCCGACGCCGCAGACGACGTTCAGCACCGTGCCGACCGGCGGGGTGATGAGGCCGATCGAGTTGTTGATGATGAAGAGGACGCCGAAATAGACGGGGTCGATGCCGGCCTGTTTGATCACCGGCAGCAGCACCGGCGTCAGGATCAGGATGGTCGGCGTCATGTCCATGGCGGTGCCGACGGCGACGATCAGCACCATGATGGCGATGAGCAGCAGCGTCTGGTTGTTCATCAGCGGCTCGAGCAGCGCGACCATCGCGCCCGGTAGGTCGGCGACGGTGATCAGCCAAGCCGAGACCGAGGCGGCCGCGACGAGGAACATCACCACCGCCGTCGTCTTGGCCGCGGCGGCGAACACGCCGAAGAGCATCGACGGCGTCAGCTCGCGGTAGACCACCATCGCCACGAAGAGCGAGTAGACGGCGGCGACGACGCCGGCCTCGGTCGGGGTGAAGACGCCGAACTTCAGGCCGAAGATGATGATGACGGGCAGCATCAGCGCCCAGAGGCTGGAGACCAGCGCGTGCCGCCGCTCGCCGGCGCTCGCCCGGACGGGAAGCGCGATGTTTTCCTTGCGAATGACGAAAAGCCAGGCGACGCACAGCGCCGCGCCGATCATCAGGCCGGGCGCGATGCCGGCGAGGAAGAGCTTGGTGATCGAGACGCCGCCGACGACGCCGTAGAGGATGAAGCCGATCGAAGGCGGGATGATCGGGCCGATGATCGCGGACGACGCGATGAGGCCGCCCGACATCGCCGGATCATGGCCGGACCGCACCATCATCGGCATCAACAGCGCCGCGAGCGCGGCGGCGTCCGCGACCGCCGAGCCCGACAGGCTGGAGAGGACGCAGGCCGCCAGGATACAGACGAAGCCAAGCCCGCCGCGGCGGTGGCCAACCAGCGCCACGGCGAGGTTGACGATCCGCTTGGACAGGCCGCCTTGGTTCATGATCTCGCCGGCGAGCATGAAGAAGGGAACGGCGATCAGCGTAAAGCTGTCGGCGCCTTGCAGGATGGTCTGCGCGACGATCTGCCCGTCGAACAGATCCATGTGGATCATCAGCGCGACGCCGGAGAGGACGAGCGCGAAGGCGATCGGCATGCCGAGCGCCATCGTGCCGAGAAGCGAGCCGAGGAAGACCGCGACGACCATGCCCGACTCCTCAGCGGCCAGGGCCGGCGGCAGCCGGCGTGGGGTGCGGGTGGGCAGCGTCGGCGTCGAGAAGATCCTCGGATTCCTGCACGAGAACGGCGCTGGTGATGTCGATCCGTCCGGTGAGGATCGCGAGCGACTCGACGGCGAGGACGAGGAAGGCGGTGACGGCGAAGACGACGACCGGGATCATGAACCAGCTCATCGAGATGCCGGCGGCCGGCGTCACGGCCGTCCAGGTCAGCATCGCCTGCTCGAGGCCGCCCTGGAACAGCAGCACGCAAGCGACCAGCATCAGGGCGTAGCCGAGGAGGACGCAAGCCTTCGCAGCGCGGGGCGGCAGCGCCCGGATGAGGCTGTCGATGCCGATATGGGCATGGTCGCGCAAGGCGAGCGCCGCGCCGAGGAAGATCAGCCAGACGAAGGCGAGCCGCGACAGTTCCTCCGACATGGTGATGCCGCTGTTCAGGGCGTAGCGCAGCACGACATTTCCGAAGACCAGCACGACCATGCCGGCCAGAAGCAGCACGATGGCGACCTTCAGCAGGGCGAAATAGGCATCGACGATTCGCTTCATGACCAGACGTCCTCCCGAACCGATCGGCGCATTCGCGCTTGTTCTCTTGTCCCTGCCGGTGCGTCGGGGTTTCCCTCGGGAGGGGCCGGGCGCGCAAGAGGGATGACTTTATCGAGGCTGGCTTTTCCACCCTGCCGCCCCGAACCGCAGGAAAGATGTACTAACCGGTTCGTTAGGTCAAATGCTGAGTTTCGTGGTAGGCCGGAAGATGTTCGGCCGATCATGGGCGCTGGCTGTTTGTTGATATCTGTCGAAGTCGGGTCCGGAAGACGTGGGGCGAGATGACAACTGAGAGTTCGGACGGGGTGTCGGAGCGGCCCGTCGGCGAAGAGAGCGGTGGCGGGAGCGCTGCTGGTGCCGTCCGCATCGGCCAGCGCGACCGCACCGAGCAGACCCGCAGCGACATCCTGCGCGTCGCCTGCGAGGAGTTTGCCGCTAACGGGCTGTCGGGCGCCCGGGTCGATGCGATCGCCGCCCGCACCCGCACCTCCAAGCGGATGATCTACTATCACTTCGGCTCGAAGGAGGGGCTCTACCTCGCCGTGCTGGAAGACGCCTATGCGGCCATCCGCAAGGTCGAGGACGAGCTGAAGCTGGCCGAGCTCGAGCCCGTCGAGGCGATGCGCCGGCTGATCGACTTCACCTTCGACTATGACGAGGCGCACCCCGCCTTCATCCGCCTGGTGACGATCGAGAACATCCACCGCGCCGAGCACATGTGCCAGTCAACCAGCCTCAGCCGGCTCAACGTCTCGGTCATCTCGACCATCGAGACGATCCTTGCCCGCGGCAAGGAAAGCGGCGCGTTCAGCCGCGCGGTCGATCCGATCGACCTCCACATGCTGATCTCGTCCTTCTGCTTCTTCCGTGTCTCCAACCGCCATACGTTCGGCACGATCTTCGGGCGCGACCTCGCCGAGCCGACGGCCCGCGCCCGCCAGAAGGCGCTGCTGCAGGACGCCGTCCTGGCGCTGCTGCGGACCACCTGACGCGCGCCGCCCGGGCGGCTGCTACCGCGTCGGAATGCCGGCGGGGGAGGAGCGGGACTGGGTGGCCAGCCGGATCGCCGCATTGGCCGCCCCGAGGCCGCGATAGCCGCGCCGCTCGACGATCTCGATGAAGAAGCCGCCGTCGAGCGCCTTCAGGTAAATCTGGAAATACTCGCCGGCCTCGTCGCGGTCGTAGAGGATGCCGGCGCCGCGCATGGCGCTGAGCATCTCGGGTGCCAGGTCGAACTTCGCCTCGAGGTCGTCATAGTAGTTCTGCGGGATGCGCAGGAGCTCGACGCCGTTGGCGCGCAGCGTCTCGACGGTCTTCAGGATGTCCTCGGTGCGGAAGGCGATGTGCTGGACGCCGGGGCCGACGAACTGGCTGACGAAGCGCGCAGACAGCGTCCGCACCGACTGCGAGCCGTTGAGCACGACGCGCAGGCTCCCGTCGGCATTCTCCAGCACCTGGCTCAGCACCAGCCCGCCGGGATCGGGCACCTCGATCGACGGCATGACCTTCAGATCGAAGATCGAGTGGTAGAACAGCGTCCAGGACAGCATGTCCTCGTAGCGCACGGTCTGCGCGACATGGTCGACCGCGGCAAGCCCCGCGCCGCGATGGCTGTTCCAGCCGGGCTCCAGCGCGAAATCGATCTCCCACTGCCGCTCCAGCGCATCGTCCTCGGCGGCGAGATAGAGAAGGCTCCCGCCGACGCCGCGGATCGTCGAAAGTTCGAGCTCGCCGGGACCAACGGGCTGGCGGAAGGGCGCGGCAAGCAGCCCCTCGGCGCGCTTCAGCGCCGCCGGGGCGTCGGCCATGCGCAAGCCCAGCGCGCAGACATTGGTGCCGTGGACGACATAGGACGAGTGGGCGAGGCCCTCGGTCTCGGTGTTCACCACGACGCGCAGATCGCCTTGCGTGAAGAGGTCGACATCCTTGGAGCGGTGGTGCCCGGCATGGCGGAAACCGATCGAGGTGAGAAGTGCCGAAAGCCCTGTCGCCGAGGCGCGGTCGGTGGCGAACTCGCAGAAGGAGACGCCGCTGGTCTTCGCCGGCGGGGGAAACGGCTCCTTCTCCGAGGGACCGTTCAAGGCGCGTCCCTCCGCCTTCAGCCGGTCCATCAGGAAGAACAGCGAGCGCCGCCCATCGACCGCCGTCTGCCGGGCCGAGCCGGCGCGGAACTGGTCGTTGAAGATCTCCAGCGAGTAGTAGCCGGCATAGCCCGTCGCCTCGACGGCGGCCATGAAGTCGGCGACCGGCAGCTCGCCCTGGCCTGGCATGTTGCGGTAGTGCCGGCTCCAGGAGAGGAGGTCGAGGTCGAGCTTCGGCGCATCGGCCATCTGCACGATGAAGATCTTGTCCTTCGGGATCGAGCGGATCGAGCCGGGGTCGATGCCGCGCGCGAGCGTGTGGAAACTGTCGAGGATCAGGCCGACATTCGGATGGTCGGCGCGCCGCACGATCTCCCAGGCATCGCGGTGGTCGCTGATATAGCGGCCCCAGGCGAGCGCCTCGTAGCCGATGCGCACACCAGCGGCCTTGGCGATCTCGCCGAGATCACGCAGATCGTCGGCGGCCCGGTCGATGCCCCCAAGCGCTAGCGGCGAGACGGTGGAGCAGATCAGGATGAGGTCGGTGCCGAGCTCGTTCATCGTCTCGAACTTGCGCCGCGCGCGGTCGAAGGCTTTCGCGCGCTGCGGCTCCGGCAGGCCCTCGAAGTCGCGGAATGGCTGGAACAGCGAGATTTCGAGCCCGGCATCGCGCACCATCTTGCCGACGTCGCGGGCCCCGAGGTCGAAGGCGAGGAAATCGTTTTCGAAGATCTCGACGGCATCGAACCCGGCCGCCGCCGTGGCGCTCAGCTTGTCGGCGAGGTCGCCCGAGAGGGAGACGGTGGCGATCGAGGTCTTCATGGCGCAGCTCCGCTCAGCGAGGGACCCGGCCGGGTCGCCAGAGGCACCCGGCCGGCGGTCTTCAGATCGTCTGCTGGCTCAAACGAGGGCGATGACCCGGCTGGGGCCGCCCGTGCCGCCCCGGACCTTCGGGCCGGCGACGACCAGCATGGCGCCCTTCGCGGGCAGGTCGTCGAGCCCGGCAATCGCCTCGACGCCCCAGCGCCCGCTGCCGAGCCACTGGTAGTGCACGGGAAAATCGCCGGCGGAGGCGAGGCCCCGGTCGAGCGACAGCGTGTCGACGGCGATGCCCTTGACACGGCGCTCGGTGATCAGGAATTCCGCCGTCTCGGCGTGGAAGCCGGGCGTGTGGTTGCGGCCCTCGGCGTCGCGGCCGGTGAACTTCGGCTGGTCGAGAAGCCGGTGCCAGCCGGAGTTCATCGCCACGCAGCAGCCCTCGGGAAGCTCGCCGTGTTCGGCTTCCCAGGCCTTGATGTCGTCCGGCGTCAGGGCCGCGTCGGCGTCCTCCGCCGCCCGCGCGCGGATGTCGATCACCGCCAGCGGCACCACGAGGTCGGCGATCTCGATCATGTCGACGCTCATGCCGTTCTCCGAAAAGTGCAGCGGCGCGTCGATGTGTGTGCCGGTGTGCTCCATCAGCGTCCAGCGGTGGAGGTTCACTTTGTCCTTCGTCCAGGTCACCGGCTTCTCGACCGTGAACCACTTCTCCCCGCTGAAGGTCGGAAAGCCTTCGAACAGCGTGTGGGTGAGGTCATGCACCTTCGAGAAGCGAAACTCGGGCGCGGGGGCGGCGGCCTGCGCCGGCGGGCTGAGGCCGAGACCCGCGGCGGCGAGTCCCAGGCCGAGGCCGAAGCCGCCCTTCAGGAGGCCGCGGCGCGTCGCCGTTTCGCAGATGGAATGCAGGCAGTTCGGAGGGCACATGCGTCAACTTCCTCCCAGAATGACTCCCGCTTGTCCCAACGGGTCCTTCCGAAAGTGTACGAACTAGTTCGTGATTGCAACATCAGCGCCGGGTTCACCCGCCGGCGCTGGTCGGCTCTGCCCGGATCTCGGCGGCGACGAGACGCAGGTTGGCGAGGAGCAGTTCGGCCGCGGGCGACAGCGGCAGGCCGGCGCGGGTCGAGATACCGACGGGGCCGAGCGTGTCGGCAGTCGGGATGGCGAGGAGGGTCATCGCCCCCGCGCGCACATCCTCCAGCACCACGCCCTCGGAGATGATCCAGAGCGCATCGGTTGCGCGGACATAGGTGCGGCCGAAAGCCAGCGAGACCGTCTCGACGATGGAGGCTGGTCGCGGAAGGTTGGCGGCAAGGAAGAGCCGGTCCACCGTCGGGCGGATCACCGAGCCCGGCGGCGGCATCAGGCACTCGAAGCGGCCGACCTCCGCGCCGGGGGAGGCGAGCCCCGCCAGCGGATGGCCCGCCCGCGCGGCGAAGACGATCCGCTCGGAATAGAGATGCTCGAACAGCAGCCCGGTCATTTCTTCCGCCGCGCTCATGCGGCCGATGACGATGTCGAGGTCGCCTTGCCGCAGCTGTGCCATCAGGTAGGCGGTCGGCCCGGTGACGATGCGCGGCGCCGCGCGGGGCCCGTGCGCGCGGTAGCGCTGGATGGCGGGCGGCAGGAGACGCGCCGAGACCGTCGGCAGCGCACCGACCCGCACCGGCAGAGCCTCGGTGGCGCCGAGACCTTCGAGCTCCTCCACCCCTTGACGCAAGGCCGAGAGGCTCGTCTCGGCATGGCGCAGGAACATTTCGCCCGCCGGCAGGAGGAAGCCGCCGCGCCGCGACCGGTCGAGCAGCGTCACCCCGAGGATCAGCTCCAGCTCCTTCAAGGTCTTCGACACCGCCGGCTGGGTGACCGAGAGCACCTCGGCGGCGCGCCCGACGCTGCCCTCCCGCGCGACGGTGACGAAGGTACGGAGGTGGCGGAGGCGAATCGCGGTAGTGGACATGCCTCATAACTCCAGGGTTATGCACGGCTTCGCAATCCTCATTTAACATCACCGCTTCTGCCGATTATACAGGATCCTGGCAGCATGGGAGGAGGCGACATGGCATTCACGATGGTCGACGGCATCGCCGTGCACTACCGCCTGAGCGGGACACCCGGAGGACGTCGCCTTCTCTTCCTCAACTCGCTTGGCTCCGACTTCCGGATCTGGGACGAGGTGGCGGCCCTCCTCGCGCCCACCTGCGAGATCCTGACCTACGACATGCGGGGACATGGTCTGAGCGAGGCGACGCCCGCCCCTTATACCCTCGACCGCCTCGTTGCGGACGCCGTCGGTCTCCTCGACGCCGTCGGCTGGACGAGCGCATCGCTGGTCGGTCTCTCCGTCGGCGGCCTCGTCGCCCAAGGCATCGCCCTTCGCCATCCCGGCCGCGTTGAGGCGCTGGTGCTGATGGACACGGCGGCGAAGATCGGCACGGCGGAGGGCTGGAACGAGCGTATCTCCGCCGTCGAGGCGGGCGGCGTGGCGGGGATCGCCGAGGCTGTTGCCGCACGCTGGGTCTCGCCGGCCTTCGCAACGGCGCAGCCGGCAGTGCTGGCCGGCTGGCGCGCGATGCTCTCGCAGACCAGCACCGCCGGTTATGCCGGCATCGCCGCGGCGTTGCGCGATGGCGACCTTACCGAAGACATCGCCGGCATCCGCGCCCCGACGCTGGTGCTGGTCGGCGACGGCGATCTCGCCACCCCGCCCGACATCGTCGAAGCGACGGCGCGGCGCATTCCGGGCGCTGGGTTCGAGACCATCAGCGGCGCCGGTCACCTGCCATGCCTCGAGCATCCCACCGTTATCGCCGCGGCGATCCGCCGGCACCTCGCGGCCGCGGAAACCCAACGGCATGCGTCGACGGACGCGGCCGCGAACTCGGCGGGCGACACCGGCGCTTCGGCCTTCGACGCCGGCATGGCGGTGCGCCGCGCGGTTCTTGGCAGCCCCCATGTCGAGCGCGCCACCGCCGGCATCACGCCCTTCGACGCCGCCTTCCAGCGCTTCATCACCGAAGGCGCCTGGGGCACCGTCTGGTCGCGCCCGCATTTCACCCGGCGCGAGCGGTCGATCGTGACCATCGCGCTGCTTGCCGCGCTCGGCCAGGACGAGGAAGTGGCGATGCACGTGCGCGCCACCGCCAATACCGGCGCCACGGCCGAGGACATCGCCGAGGCGCTGATGCATGTCGCCGTCTATGCCGGCGTTCCCGCCGCCAACCACGCCATCAAGATCGCAAAGGCGACATTGTCCGACATGGGTTTGGCGGGGGAGGCGTCATGAGCAACGGCTATTTCCAGCGCGATCGGTCCTGGCATCCGCCGGCGCTGACGCCGACCTACAAGACCTCGGTCCTGCGCGCGCCGCAGCAGGCGCTGCTGTCGATGCCGACGACGCTGTCGGAGGAGACCGGGCCAGTGTTCGGCCAGGATATTCTCGGCCCTCTCGACAACGACCTCATCCGCAATTTCGGCCAGGACGGCGGCGAGGCGATCGGCCAGCGCATCGTCGTCTACGGCCGGGTGCTGGACGAGGCGGGGCGGCCGGTGCCGGGGGCCCTCCTCGAGTTCTGGCAGGCCAATGCCGGCGGGCGCTACCGCCACAAGAACGAGGGCTACCGCGCCGCCCTCGACCCGAATTTCGGCGGCTGCGGACGGGCGATCACGGACGCCGACGGTGCTTACGCCTTCCGGACGGTGAAGCCCGGCGCCTATCCCTGGCCGAACGGCGTCAACGACTGGCGCCCGGCGCATATCCACTTCTCCGTCTTCGGCCATGCCTTCGCGCAGCGGCTGGTGACGCAGATGTATTTTGAGGGCGACCCGATGATCTGGCAGTGCCCGATCGTGCGCACGATCCCCGACAGGGCCGCGATCGAGCAGCTCGTCGCCGCGCTCGACCGCCATGCGACGATCCCGATGGACAGCCTTGCCTACAAGTTCGACATCGTGCTGCGCGGCCGGCGGTCGACGATGTTCGAGAACCGGATGGAGGGCAATTGATGGTCCAGTCGCTCGCCTATCTCAAGGAATCGCCGTCGCAGACCGCGGGCCCCTACGTCCACATCGGCACCAACCCGAACTGGGTCGAGATCGCCGGCGTCTGGCGGGACGATCTCGGCCTGGTGCTGGTCGGCCCGGAAACGAAGGGCGAGCGCATCCTCGTCGAGGGCCGGCTGACCGACGGGGCGGGGGCGCCGGTGCGCGACGCGCTGATCGAGATCTGGCAGGCCGATGCCGCCGGCCTTCACCCGTCGCCCGCGGAGACCCGGGGGCAAGCGGACGCTGCTTTCTCCGGCTGGGGACGCCAGCCAGTCTCGGACGTCGACGGCACGTTCCGCTTCGAGACCATCCGCCCCGGCCCCGTGCCGATGCCGGACGGCCGCCCGCAGGCACCGCACATCACCGTCTGGATCGTCGCCCGCGGCATCAATCTTGGCCTGCACACCCGCCTCTATTTCGCCGACGCGACGGACGCCAATGCCGCCGACCCGCTGCTCCAGCGCATCCCGTCGCCGGAACGGCGCGAGACGCTGATCGCCCCGCGGACCGAGCGCGACGGCCTGCCGGTCTTCACCTTCGACATCCGCCTGCAGGGCGAGCGCGAGACGGTTTTTCTCGACATCTGAGGGCGTCTTCGGCGCCTCGGCGCCCCCTTTCTTTCGGCATTCGGCGGGGCGGGCCCCTGCAAAGGAGTGACATGGACAAGACGCTGAGCAGCATTGCCGAGGCCGTTGCGGGCATCGAGGACGGGGCGACCGTGATGATCGGCGGCTTCGGCGGCTCGGGCGCGCCGATCGAGCTGATCCACGCGCTGATCGACCGCTTCATCGAAACGGGCCGGCCGACGAACCTCACCGTCGTCAACAACAATGCCGGCAATGGCGATGTGGGCCTTGCCGCGCTGATCGCGCAGGGCATGGTCGCAAAGCTCATCTGCTCCTTCCCGCGCTCGGCCGATCCGCGGGTCTTCACCGATAAGTACCTTGCCGGCGAGATCGAGCTGGAGCTCGTGCCGCAGGGAACGCTCGCCGAGCGCATCCGGGCCGGCGGCGCCGGCATCCCGGCCTTCTACACGCCCACCGGCTACGGCACCGATCTTGCCGAGGGCAAGCCGGTCGAGGTCTTCGACGGACGCTCCTATATCCGCGAGCGCTGGCTGAAGGCCGATGTCGCGCTGGTGAAGGCGCATTTTGGCGACACGCTCGGCAACCTCACCTTCAACAAGGCCGCGCGCAACTTCAACCCGCTGATGTGTATGGCCGCCACCACCACCATCGTGCAGGTGTCGAGGATCGTCGCGCCCGGCGAGATCGATCCCGAGCACGTGGTGACGCCCGGCATTTTCGTGCAAGGCCTGGTCGAGGTGGCCGATCCCGCGCAGGAGGAAGTGCTGAACCGCGCCAAGGCCGCCTATCCGGAGACCGCCCGATGACCGCGAGCCCGACGACCGCAAGACTGACTTCCAGCCAGATGGCCTGGCGCGCGGCGCAGGACATCGAGGACGGCGCCTACGTCAATCTCGGCATCGGCTTTCCCGAGATGGTCGCGCGCTTTCAGCCCCCCGGCCGGCAGGCGATCTTCCACACCGAGAACGGCATCCTCGGCTTCGGCGAGGCCCCCGCATCCGGGGAGGAGGACTGGGACCTTATCAATGCCGGCAAGAAGGCGGTGACCCTCAAGCCCGGCACCGCTTTTTTCCACCATGCCGACAGTTTTGCCATGGTGCGCGGCGGCCATCTCGACGTTGCCATCCTCGGCGCCTACGAGGTGGCCGAGACCGGCGATCTCGCCAACTGGTCGACCGGGCCGAAAGGCGTGCCGGCGGTCGGCGGCGCCATGGACCTCGTGCACGGCGCCAAGCGCGTCGCTGTTATCACCGACCACGTGACGAAGGACGGCAAGCCGAAGCTCGTCGGGCGCTGCAGCCTGCCGCTCACCGGCGTCGGCTGCGTGACGCGCGTCTATACCAGCCTTGCCGTGATCGACATCGAGGCCGGCCGCTTCGTCCTGCGCGAGAAGCTGCCGTCGCTGTCGCTCGAAGACCTGCAGGCCGCGACCGGGGCGAAGCTGCACGTCGAGGGCGCTGTCGCCGATCTCGTTGTGCCGGAGATCTGACATGCCAGACGCCTTCATCTGCGCCTATGTGCGCACCCCCATCGGCCGCTTCGGCGGCGCCCTGTCCTCGGTGCGGGCGGACGATCTCGGCGCCATCCCGCTGAAGGCCCTGATGGAACGTCATCCCGGCGTCGACTTCTCGGCGGTGGACGAGGTGATCTTTGGCTGCGCCAACCAGGCCGGCGAGGACAACCGCAACGTCGCGCGCATGTCGCTGCTCCTCGCCGGCCTTCCCGACAGCGTGCCGGGCACGACGATCAACCGGCTCTGCGGCTCCGGCATGGATGCGGTGATCACCGCGGCGCGGGCGATCAAGGCCGGCGAGGCGGACCTCATCATCGCCGGCGGCGTCGAGAGCATGAGCCGAGCGCCCTTCGTCATGCCGAAGGCCGAGAGCGCTTTTTCGCGCCAGGCCGAGATCCACGACACGACCATCGGCTGGCGCTTCGTCAACCCATTGATGAAAAACCTTTACGGCGTCGATTCCATGCCGGAGACGGGCGAGAATGTCGCCGAGGACTTTGCCGTTTCGCGGGCGGACCAGGACCTCTTCGCCCTACGCTCGCAGCAGAAGGCGGTCGCGGCGCAGGCCAAGGGACGGCTCGCCCGCGAGATCGTGCCTGTCCCCGTGCCGCAGAAGCGCGGCGATCCGAAGCTCGTCAGCGAGGACGAGCAACCCCGCGCCGACACGACGCTCGAAGGCCTCGCGGCGCTGAAGACGCCGTTCCGAAAGGGGGGCTCGGTCACCGCCGGCAATGCCTCTGGCGTCAACGACGGCGCGGCCGCCCTGATCATCGCGAGCGAAGCGGCGGCGCGCCGCCATGGCCTGACGCCGATCGCCCGCATCCTCGGCGGCGCGACTGCCGGCCTTGCCCCGCGCATCATGGGCTTTGGCCCGGCGCTGGCGACGAAGAAGCTCCTCGACCGGCTTCAGATGAAAGCCGCGGACTTTGACGTGATCGAGCTCAACGAGGCCTTCGCCAGCCAGGGGCTCGCGACGCTCCGCGACCTCGGCATTGCCGACGACGACCCGCGGGTCAATCCGAACGGCGGCGCGATCGCGCTCGGCCATCCGCTCGGCATGTCGGGCGCGCGCATCACCGGAACGGCCGCGCTGGAGCTTGCGCTCACCGACCAGCGCCGGGCACTCGCCACCATGTGCATTGGCGTCGGCCAAGGCATTTCCGTCGCGCTGGAGAGGGTCTGACATGACGGCGACGACGCTCGTTGGAGCACTCTGCGGCGATGCCGAGATCGCCACGGCGTTTTCGGCGGAGGGCGAGCTGTCGTCGATCCTGGACTTTGAGGCGGCCTTGGCAAACGCCCAGGTCGGTTTTGGCCTCGTCCCGGCCGAGGCGGCCGCCCGCATCGCCGAGGCCGCGTCAGGGCTGCGCCCGGACCCCGTGGCGCTCCGGATCGCCATGGTGCGGGACGGCGTCAGCGTGCCATTTCTGGTGGCCGCGCTCCGCGAGGCCATCGGCCCGCCGCACGACCGCTTCGTCCACCTCGGCGCGACCAGCCAGGACGCGATCGACACCGGCCTGATGCTGCGGCTTCGCGGCGTTCTCTCGCTTCTCGGGGCCCGGCTCGGGCAGCTCTGCGACCGGCTTGGTTGCCTGTCGGATAAGGCTGGTTCGCAGCCGCTGATGGCGCAGACGCGCATGCAGGCGGCCCTGAACTTCACCCTCGCCGACCGGCTGGCCAGCTGGCGCCGCCCGCTGGAGAAGCACCGGGCACGCCTCTCCGCGCTGCAGGCCGCGCTTCCCCTGCAGCTCGGCGGCCCGATCGGCCATGGCGAGAGCTTCGGCCCCGACTATGCCGACCTTCGACGCGCGCTGGCGGCGCAGCTCGGCCTTGCCGATGCCGCGCCTTGGCAGTCCGACCGGAGCGTGATCCTCGACATCGCCCAGGCCTTCGCCCTGGTGTCCGGCACCACCGGCAAGATCGGCCAGGATCTTGCGCTGATGGCGCAGACCGGGATCGGCACGGTGGTTCTCGCCGATGGCGGCGGCTCGTCGGCCATGGCGCACAAGCAGAACCCCGTCGGCGCCGAGGTGCTCGTCGCCCTCGGACGCTTCAACGCGGGGCTGCTGGGCACGATGGGCCAGTCCATGATCCACGAGAACGAGCGCTCGGGCGCCGCCTGGACGCTGGAATGGCTGCTACTGCCGCAGATGGCCGAGACCACCGGCCGGGCGCTGGCGATCGCCGACACGCTGCTCGCCGGCGCGCGCTTTCCGCCTGCAAGCCCCGACGCCTGACAGGCCGATGACGGCCGAGCCGCGTCGTCCCGTCGCCGGCGCAGCGGGGTGGCGCAAGCTCAGTTCAGCGGCCAGACCAGCAGCAGCGCGGGCACCGCGACCACCACCACCAGAAACGACAGCGGCAGGCCGAGCCGCGCATAATCGCCGAAACGGTAGCCGCCGGGACCCATCACCAGCGTGTTGCACTGATGGCCGATCGGCGTCAGGAAGTCCGAGCCGGCGCCGATCGCCACCGCCATCAGGAAGGCGTCCGGCCGGTAGCCGAGGGAACTGGCGAAGGTGGCCGCGATCGGCGCCATCACCAGCACCGTCGCGGCGTTGTTGAGGAAGGGCGTCACCGCCATGGCGACGATCATGATCAGCGCCAGCGCGCCGTAAGGCGGCAGCGATACCGCGACGCCCGACAGCCAGACCGCGATGAGGTCGGTGCCACCGGTGCGGCTCAGCGTCTCGCTGACCGGGATCAGCGCCGCCAGCATCAACAGGATCGGCGCGTCGAGATGGCCGTAGACCTCGCGCAGCGGCAGCGCCTTGGTGGCGACCATCAGCACGGCGGCGGCGAAGAAGGCGACCGCCACCGGCACGATGCCCGTCGCCGTCGCTGCCATGGCGGCCGCCAGGATCGCGACGGGCAGGATCCGCTTGCGAACGCTGCCGAGCTGCAGGCGACGCTCGGCCAAGGGCAGGCAGTCCCATTCGCGCAGGAGTTCCGGCAGCCGCTCGACATCGCCTTGCAGGACCAGCACGTCGCCCAGCCGGAAGGTGATCTCGCCGAGCCGCTCGGTGAAGCGCTTGCCGCGCCGGCTGACGGCGAGCAGCGTCAGGCCGGTCTGGTGGAACAGCACCAGGCGCTGCGCGGTCATGCCGATGAAGCCGGAGTTCTGGCCGACGATCGCCTCGACCGTGCCGATGTCGGCGCCCCGCGAGGAGCGACCGTCGAGCGTCAGTGCGCCTTGGGCGACGAGCCGCTCCAGCGCCTCCGGATCGCCCTCGAGGATCAGCACGTCGCCGGCGTGAAGGGTGGCATCCGGCAGCGGCGTGCGCCGCTTGCCGTTGGCGCCGACGATGGCGGTGACCATGGCATCCCCGCCGCCGAGCTTCTGCAGGTCGGCGACGGTCTTGTCGGCGATGGCCGACTGCGCCGTTACCCTGGCTTCCGTCGTGTAATTCTTGATTTCGATCGCCTCCTCCAGCGCGCCGCCCGCCGCCTTTCGGGCTGGCAGCAGCCAGTAGAACAGCGCGAGGAAGACGACGCCGACGGCGGCAAGGATCGCGCCGACGGCGGTGAAGTCGAACATGGTGAAGGGCGTCCCGGTGATCTCGCCGCGCAGCCGCGACACGATGATGTTGGGCGAGGTGCCGATCTGCGTCATCAGCCCGCCGAGCAGCGAGCCGAAGGACATCGGCATCAGGAACATCGAGGGCGAGACGTTCGACTGCTTCGCCATCTGGAACGCGATCGGCAGCATGATCGCCAGCGCGCCGATATTCTTCACGAAGGCCGAGAGCACGGTGACGATGACGACGAGCACGATCAGCTGCGCGCGGGGTGACGAGACCTCGGGCGCGAACCGCTGCAAAGCGAGATCCATGATGCCCGACCGGGCGATCGCCGCGCTGACGATCAGCGCGCTGCCGACGATGATGACGATGTCGTCGGAAAAGCCTGAAAACGTGTCTGCGGGTTTGACCAGGCCGACGGCGAGTGCCGCCAGCAGCGCGCCGGCGGCGACGACGTCGTAGCGAAAGCGGCCCCAGATGAAGGCCAGCATCATCAGGGCAATGATGCCGAAGGCCATCATCTGATCGAGTGTCATGTCGTTTCCCTATGCCGTGCCGCGTCCGGCAAGACCAGCGCGGCGGCAAAGATGGCGGGCGACAAACGATGGACCGTTGCGCCCGTTCGGCCCGGTCTATACGGCAGGACCTGCCTCGAAACTGGACGATCATGTCGCAGACCCCCGCGCCCAACGCTGCCTCCGCCATCGACGCCCCCGTCATCCAGCCATCGAGCCGTTTCCGGGCGATGGTGCGCGGCAACGAGGTGGCGCTCGTGCTGGTGGCGGTCGTCGTCGGCGCGCTGTCGGGGGGCATGGTGACGGCGATGAGCTGGGCGGCGCAGGCCCTGCACGTCGTCCTTTTCCAGCTTTCCGCGGGCGAGCGCCTGAGCGGGCTTTCCGCGCTGCCCTCGCCCTGGCTCGTCCTCGTGCCGGTTGCGGGCGGGGTGGTGCTCGGCCTGCTGCTGTTCGTCCTCTCGCTGCGCAAGAAGCGTCCGCTGGTCGATCCGATCGAGGCCAACGCCCTGCATGGCGGGCGCATGTCGCTGCGCGACAGCGTGACGATCGTGCTGCAGAACCTCATCTCCAACGGTTTCGGCGCCTCGGTCGGGCTGGAGGCAGCCTACACCCAGCTCTCGGCCGGTGTCGCCTCGCGCATCGGCATCTCGTTCGAGATGCGCCGCAGCGATCTGCGCACGCTCGTCGGCTGCGGCGCGGCGGCCGCCATCGCCGCCGCCTTCAACGCGCCGCTGACCGGCGCCTTCTATGCCTTCGAGCTGATCATCGGCACCTATTCCATCGCCACGCTGACGCCGGTGGTCGCGGCGGCGCTGTCGGGCAGCTTCGTCGCCCGCCTCCTCGTCGGCAACACCTTCCTCATCGACCTCGGCGAGCCCGGTGCCGTCGCCAATGCCGACTATCCGCCGGCGATCCTCCTTGCCGTGCTCGCCGCCGGCCTCGGCATCGCCATCATGCAGGGCGTGACGATGATCGAGATCGGCATCCGCCGCACCCGCCTGCCGGTGCCGCTGCGGCCGGTGCTCGGCGGCTGCGTGCTGGCGGGTCTTGCGCTCGTCACGCCGCAGGTCCTCTCCTCCGGACACGGCGCGCTGCACGTCAACCTCGACATGCCGGCCAGCGCCTCGGCCGTGCTGCTTCTCCTGCTCCTGAAGGCGCTGGCCTCGGCGGTGTCGATCGGCAGCGGATTTCGCGGCGGGCTGTTCTTCGCCTCGCTCTTCCTCGGCGCGCTGCTCGGCAAGCTCTTCGCGCTGTTCGCCCCGATCCTCTTCACCGGGGCGACGCTGACCCCGGTGGTCTATTCGATCGTCGGCATGGCGGCGCTCGCGGTCTCGATCATCGGCGGGCCGCTGACCATGACCTTCCTGGCGCTGGAGATGACCGGCGATTTTCCGATCACCGCGCTGGTGCTGACGGCGTCGGTCACGGCCTCGCTGACGGTGCGCAAGACCTTTGGCTACTCCTTCGCGACCTGGCGCTTCCATCTGCGCGGCGAGAGCATCCGCAGCGCGCACGATGTCGGCTGGATCCGCAACCTCACCGTCGGCCGCATGATGCGCCGCGACGTGCGCACCGCGCCGCTCGACACCACGCTGAAGGTCTTCCGCCGCGACTTTCCGCTCGGCTCCGCCCAGCGTGTGGTGATCACCGACGAGAGCGGCGCCTATGCCGGCATGGTGCTGGTGCCCGACGCCTATTCCGATGCGATCACCGATCTCGACGAAGGGATCGAGGGGCTTGTCCGGCTGAAGGACGTGATGCTGCTGCCGCAGATGAGCGCCAAGGAGGCGGCGGCCACCTTCGACAAGTCGGAGAGCGAAGCGCTGGCGGTGGTCGAGGACGTCGCCGCCAAGACCGTGCTCGGCCTCCTCACCGAGAGCCACACGCTGCGCCGCTACAGCGAGGAGCTGGAACTGCGGCGGCGCGAGGCGGCGGGCGAGGGGCGGTAGCCTCGTCTCGTCCGCGGCGCATGGCGCCCGATCCGGCGAAAGCGCTTTTCAGACCCCGGTGAACAGCCAGGCATGCTCGGTCGCATTGTGGAACTTCCACACCCGCTGCGGGCCGGCCATGACGTTGAGGTAGTAGCCGGTATAGCCGTGCACCACCGCCACCGGATGATAGCCGCGGGGCACCAGCACGACGTCGCCGTCCTCGACCGCCATTGCCTCGTCGAGCGTGCGGTCGTCGGTGTAGACGCGCTGGAAGCCGAAACCCTGCGGTGGGTCGAATCGATGGTAGTAGGTCTCCTCGAGATAGCTTTCCTCGGGCAAGGCGTCCCGGTCGTGCTTGTGCGGCGGGTAGGAGGAGGTGTGGCCACCTGGCGTGATCACCTCGACGACCAGCAGAGAGTGCGCCGCGCCGTCGTCCTCCGGCATGATGTTGGTGACGTAGCGGGTGTTGGTGTCCTTGCCGCGCACCGCCTGCGGGTGGGTGCCGGGCGGGATCAGCCTGGCCGCGTGGGAACCGCCGCCCGGCGCCGAACAGACCGCGAGTTCCAGCGTCGTCGTTGCCTCGATCTGCCAATGGCCGCCGGCGGGCACGTAGAGGGCGTAGGGCGCGCCCTCGAACGGCGTCATCCGCTCCCCGACCTCCCCGAACGACTGTCCGTCGGCGGAAAGGATCGCCTTGCCGGAGACCAGGACGAGGCAGACCTCGCGGTCGCCGGAGGCGGCCTCCAGCCTGTCGCCCGGCGCCAGCCGGTGCAGCGCGAAGCCGACATAGGTCCAGTCGGCGCTCGCCGGCGTCACGTCGTGCACCTGTCCCGCCGTCGCCGAGGGCCGCACTTTCAAACCCGCCATGTCGCTCTCCTCCCAGCGCCACGCATCCGACCGGACGCACCAGGACGCTTCCTCTTTTGCACCGGGAGCCTCTTCCCCGATCAGTGGCGCGATCCGATCACTGTGCTCGAACGGCCCTCACGCAGCCAGGAGGCTCCTTTTCCTTCTACCGCGCCTATCCCATGCTTTCGAGTGCTTTCTGGAATGAATGATTGATGGGGACGCGCGGACGGAGTATTTATTCCACCGATCGCGGTTCAGCCGTAACCCCGCGCGGAGAGCCCATGATGAGCGAAGCGCCCTTCTCGCCCGAGACGCCTCCGCTGCCGGAGACGTTCGAGGCGTTGAAGAGCCTTATCCTGGAGCGCAAGGCGCGCTTGCCGAAGCGGCTCGGGCAGGTCGCAATGTTCGCCCTCGACCATCCCGACGACATCGCCTTCGGCACCGTCAACAGCATCGCTGTAGCTGCCGCGGTGCAGCCCTCGACGCTGGTGCGCTTTGCCCAGCACCTCGGCTTTGAGGGATTTTCCAGCCTGCAGGCATTGTTCCGCGCCCGGCTGCGCGACCGGCGGCCGGACTATGGCGACCGGCTGAGCGCTTTGCGCCGGACGCCGGAGCAAGGAGCCTCCGCGATACTTTCCGGCTTCACCGCCGCCGCGCGGCGCTCGCTCGACACGCTGGAGACCGCGGTGGATCCAGCAGCCTTCGAACGGGCGGTGGCGATCCTCGCCTCGGCCGAGACGATCTACCTCGTCTCGAAGCGGCGGTCCTATCCGATCGGCAGCTACATGGCCTACGCCTTCGGCAAGCTCGGCATCCGCTGCCAGATGGCGGGGTCGGCGGCGGGCCTCGACGACGACATCCTGCGCTTTGCCGGACCAGGCGATGCCGCCTTCGCCGTCAGCTTCTCGCCCTACGCGTCCGAAACCGTCACTCAGGCGAAGAGCCTCGCCGCGCGGCAGATCCCGGTGGTCTCGCTGACCGACTCGGCCTTCTCGCCGCTGGTCGAATCGTCGGAGGCCTGGTTCGAGCTCGCCGAGGCCGACCATGCCGGCTTCCGCTTGCTCTCCGCCTCCATGGCCTTCGCCATGGCCTTGACCGTCGCCGTCGCCGAGGAGCGGCAGCGGCGGTCAGAATTCGGTTCAATGGAATAAAAATTCCATTTGACGGTGCTGTGGCATTTATGTTTCGTCAGATCGTTGGGAAACGGGATGCGTCGGGGCATCCGGGGGAGGGGCCATGCCGCAGGAGCGCAAGCTGGATCTGGTGACCATCGGCCGGTCGTCGGTCGATCTCTACGGCCAGCAGATCGGTTCACGGCTGGAGGACATTTCCTCCTTCGCCAAATCGGTCGGCGGCTGTCCGACCAACATCGCCGTCGGCACCGCGCGGCTCGGCCTCAAATCCGCGCTCCTCACCCGCGTCGGCAACGAGCAGTTCGGCCGTTTCATCCGCGAGCAGCTGGCGCGCGAGGGCGTCGAGACCGCCGGCATCGTCACCGACCCCGAGCGTCTGACAGCGCTGGCCATCCTATCGGTCGAGAGCGATACCTCGTTCCCGCTGCTGTTCTACCGCGACAACTGCGCCGACAATGCGCTGTGCGAGGCCGATGTCGACGAGGCCTTCATCCGCTCCGCCGGCGCCGTGCTCGTCACCGGCACGCATTTCGCCAAGCCGAATGCGGAATGCGCGCAGCGCAAGGCGATGCGGATCACCAAGGCGAATGGCGCCCGGGTGATCCTCGACATCGACTACCGGCCCAACCTCTGGGGTCTCGCCGGCCACGATGCCGGCGACAACCGCTACATCGCTTCAGTCGCGGTCTCCGCCAAGATGCTGACGGTGCTCGCCGACTGCGACCTGATCGTCGGCACCGAGGAAGAGGTGCTGATCGCGTCCGGCGAAAGCGACCTCGTCGCCGCGCTGCGGACCATCCGCGCCCATTCCACTGGGACGATCGTGCTGAAGCGCGGGCCGATGGGCTGCATCGTCTATGACGGGGCCATTCCCGCCGACCTCGAGGACGGCATCGTCGGCAAGGGTTTTCCGATCGAGGTCTACAATGTGCTCGGCGCCGGCGACGCCTTCATGTCCGGCTTCCTTCGGGGCTGGCTGCGCGGCGAGCCGCACGCGACCTCCGCCACCTGGGCCAACGCCTGTGGCGCCTTCGCCGTCTCGCGCCTCCTCTGCGCGCCGGAGATCCCGACCTGGACCGAGCTCGAATACTTCCTGGCCAAGGGCAGCCCGCACCTGGCGCTACGCCAGGACGAGGCGATCAACCACATCCACTGGGCGACGACCCGCCGCCGGGCAATCCCTGCGCTCTGCGCGCTCGCCATCGACCACCGCTCGCAGCTCGAGGATCTCGCCGCGGGCGATCCCGCAAAGCTCGCGCGGCTGCCGGCGCTGAAGCTCCTCGCCGTGCAAGCCGCCGCCGAGGTGGCCGCCGGGCGGCCAGGCTTCGGCATGCTGATCGACGACAAATACGGCCGCGATGCGCTGTTTGCGGCGGCGAAGCTGCCGGCGTTCTGGGTGGCGAAGCCGGTCGAGCGGCCGGGCTCACGGCCGCTGCGCTTCGAGTTCAGCCAGGATCTCGGCAGCCGCCTGGTCGACTGGCCCGTCGACCACTGCATCAAGGTGCTCTGCTTCTACCACCCCGACGATCCCGCCGCACTGAAGTCCGAGCAGATCGAGACGCTCCGCGCTGCCTATGATGCCGCCCGCAAGGTCGGCCGCGAGATCCTCATCGAGATCATTGCCGGCAAGAACGGGCCGATCGGCGACGACACCATCGCGCGGTCGCTGCAGGAGCTCTACGATCACGGCCTGAAACCCGACTGGTGGAAGCTCGAGCCGCAGGCGAGCACCACGGCCTGGGCGGCGATCGACGCGGTCATCGCCGGGAACGACGCGCACTGCCGCGGCGTCCTCCTGCTGGGGCTGGAGGCCTCGGTCGAGGCGCTGCAGGATGGTTTTGCCGCCGCCCGCGCCTCGGCGTCGGTACGCGGCTTTGCGGTGGGGCGCACGATCTGGGCCGATGCCGCGCGGCGCTGGCTGGCGGGCGAGATCGACGATGCGGCGGCGGTCGCCGAGATGGCCGGGCGCTTCGGCCGGCTCTGCGCGGCCTGGCAGGCCGCCGGGGAGACGGCGACGGGCTGAAGGGCGGACGGGCGCCGGCGGGAGGTCGCCGGCTTCGGGACGAGCGACGAAGAAGGAGCGGCAACTTTCGCGCCGCCGGTGGGAGGAGACGGATATGGCGGACAAGACGGTGCGGCTGACCATGGCGCAGGCCGTGGCGCGGTTCCTGACGCGGCAGATGACGGTGATCGACGGCGAGACCGTGCCAATCTTCGGCGGCGTCTTCGCGATCTTCGGCCACGGCAATGTCGCGGGGCTCGGCGAGGCGCTCTACGGCGTGCGCGACACGCTCACCACCTATCGCGGCCAGAACGAGCAAGGCATGGCGAACGCTGCCGTCGCCTTCGCCAAGGCAAGCTTCCGCCGCCGCTTCATGGCCTGCACCACCTCGATCGGCCCCGGCGCGCTCAATATGGTGACCTCCGCCGCGCTCGCCCACGCCAACCGCTTGCCGGTGCTGCTGCTGCCGGGCGACGTCTTCTCCAGCCGCCGGCCGGACCCGGTGCTGCAGCAGGTCGAGGATTTCGGCGACGGCACCGTCTCGGCCACCGACTGCTTCCGCCCGGTTTCGCGCTATTTCGACCGGATCACCCGGCCCGAGCAGATCATCCCGGCGCTCCGCCGCGCCATGCAGGTGCTGACCGACCCCGCCGATTGCGGACCGGTGACGCTCGCCCTCTGTCAGGACGTGCAGGCCGAGGCCTTCGACTATCCCGAGAGCTTCTTTGCCGAGCGGATCTGGACGCCCCGCCGCACCCGCCCCGACGAGGCCGAACTGGCGGCAGCGGTCGCCCTCCTGCGGGCGGCGAAGAAGCCGCTGATCGTCGCTGGCGGCGGCGTCCTCTATTCCGAGGCGAGCGTCGGCCTTGCCGCCTTCGCCGAGGCGCACGGCATTCCGGTCACCGAGACGCATGGCGGCAAGTCATCGCTGCCGCATGCACACCGGCTGAACATGGGCGCCGTCGGCGTCACGGGGTCCTCCGCCTCGAACGCACTCGCCGCCGAGGCGGACGTCGTGCTCGCCGTCGGCACCCGGCTCGCCGACTTCACCACCGGCTCCTGGGCGCTGTTCCAGGCGGAGGGCGTCAGGATCGTCGGGCTGAACGTCCAGGCTTTCGATGCCGGCAAGCACGATGCTGCGCCGCTCGTCTGCGATGCGAGGGTCGGCCTTGAAGCCCTCGGCGAGGCGCTGGCGGGGCACCGCGCCGACGCCGCCTGGACGGCGCAAGCGGAGGCCGGCAAGGCGCGCTGGATGGCGGCGGCGGACGCTGCGACCGCACCGACCAATGCCGTGCTGCCGTCCGATGCCGAGGTGATCGGCGCCGTGCACCGGGCGCGCAATTCGGCGGACACCATCCTCGTCTGCGCTGCCGGCGGGCTGCCGGGCGAGCTGCACAAGCTCTGGCAGGCCGAGGCGCCCGGCGGCTATCACATGGAATACGGCTTTTCGACCATGGGCTACGAAATCGCCGGGGGCTTCGGCGTCAAGCTGGCGCGCCCGAACGCCGACGTCGTCGTGATGGTCGGCGACGGCTCCTACATGATGCTGAACTCGGAGCTGTCCTCCGCCGTCATGGCCGGCGCGGCGTTCACCGTCGTCCTCCTCGACAATGCCGGCTACGCCTGCATCAACCGGCTGCAGATGGCCACCGGCGGCGCCAACTTCAACAACATGCTGACCGACGCCCACCATGTCGAACTGCCGAAGATCGACTTCGCCGCGCACGCTCGCGCGCTCGGCGCCGACGCCCGCAAGGTCGGCTCGATCGCCGAGCTGGAGCGCGCTCTGGCCGAGACACGGCAGGCCACGCGCCCGACCGTCATCGTGATCGAGACCGATCATTTGCGGACCACCACCGCCGGCGGCCACTGGTGGGACGTCGCGGTGTCCGAGGTTTCGGACCGCGCCGCCGTCAACGCGGCGCGCGACGGCTACGATGCCGCGCGTCTGTCGCAGCGGCTGGGCTGAACGCCATGCCCCGTCTTTTCGTGCAGCTTTCCCTTCCCGCGAGCCAGGTGAACCCATGATCCGCTACGGCACCAATCCGATCGCCTGGACGAACGACGACGACGTCTCGATCGGCGCCCATCTGACCCTCGACGACTGCCTTGCCGACTGCCGCACCATCGGCTTCGACGGCATCGAGAAGGGCCATCTGATGCCATCCGACCCGGCGGCGCTGAAAGAGAAGCTCGCCGATTATGGGCTCGTCTTCGTTTCCGGCTGGCACTCGGTCCATCTTCTCGTCAACGATGTCGAGACGGAAATGGTCGCCATCCAGCCGCATCTCGATCTTCTTAGCGCCAACGGCTCGACCGTCTGCATCGTCTGCGAATGCTCCAACACCGTGCACGGGGACGACGAGAAGGCGGTGTTCCGTGACCGGCCGGTGCTGTCGGACGATGCGATGGCCGCCTTCGGCGCGAAGCTCGAAGAACTCGCCGCCTATTGCGCGGGGCAAGGGATCGACCTCGTCTACCACCACCACATGGGCTCGATCGTTCAGACCGGCGAGGAGATCGACCTGCTGATGGCGAGCACCGGTCCGGCGACCAAGCTGCTGCTCGACACCGGCCACGCCTTTTTCGGCGGCGCCGATCCCGCCGAACTCGCCCGCAAGCACATGGCCCGCGTGCGCCACATCCATTGTAAGAACGTCCGGCCGGAGATCGCGGCCGCGGTGGAGGCCGAGAACCTCTCCTTCCTCGAGGGCGTGCGCCGCGGCGCCTTCACCGTGCCCGGCGACCCGGAAGGCGCGGTGGATTTCCTGCCCGTCCTGAAGATCGCCGCCGAGCACGGCTATGACGGCTGGCTGGTGATCGAGGCCGAGCAGGACTCGGCGGTGCGCAACCCGCTGGAATACCAGTCGCTCGGCCACCGCGCCTTGAAGGCCTTCGCGAAAGAGGCCGGGCTCGACAAAAGCTGAGCGCCTGCCCCAAGGGCTGCCCCGAACGGCGGCCCATCGACCACTGCACGATTGCGCCGGAAGGCGTCTGGGAGAGATGACATGACCCTCAACATCGGCCTCATCGGGACCGGCGCCATCGGGCGCGACCACATGCGCCGCATCACCCGCACGCTGTCGGGCGCGCGCATCGCCGGCGTCAGCGACGTCGACCGCGCGTCGGCGGAAGCCTCGCTGCCGCCGCTCGGCCTCGACGCTCTTGTGTTCGACACGGGCGCCGCGCTGATCGCCTCGCCGGAGATCGACGCCGTGCTGGTGACTTCTTGGGGCGGGGCGCACGAGCCGGACGTCCTCGCCGCCGTCCGAGCCGGCAAGCCTGTGTTCTGCGAGAAGCCGCTCGCCACCACCGCCACCGCCTGCCGCAACATCGTCGACGCCGAGATCGCCGGCGGCCGGCGGCTCGTTCAGGTCGGCTTCATGCGCCGCTACGATGCGGGCTACCGCCTGTTGAAGGATGTCATCGACAACGGCGGCATCGGCGCCCCGCTGATGGTGCACGCCGCCCACCGCAACGCCTCGGTCGCGGCGAACTACACTACCGACATGGCCATCCACGACACGCTGATCCACGAGATCGACGTGCTGCGCTGGCTTCTCGCGGACGACTACAGAAGCGTGCAGGTGGTCTTCCCCCGCCGCACCCCGCATGCCCGCGAAGGCGTGCGCGATCCGCAGGTGGTGATGCTGGAGACGGTGAAGGGCGTGCGCATCGACGTCGAGGTCTTCGTCAACTGCGTCTATGGCTACGACATCCAGTGCGAGATCGTCGGCGAAACCGGCATCGCCAAGCTGCCAGAGCCGATGGCGATCCCGGTGCGCAGCGGCGCCAGGCTCTCGACCGAAATTCTCACCGACTGGAAAGACCGCTTCATCGACAGCTACGACGTCGAGCTGCGCGACTTCATCGCGGCGGCAGAGCGGGGGACGGCGTCCGGCCCGACCGCCTGGGACGGCTATGCCGCGGCAGTCGCGGCCGACGCTTGCGTCAAGGCGCAAGGCTCGGGCGCGATCGAGCCGGTGACGATGCCGGAGCGGCCGGCGTTTTACGCCGCCTGATCAATGCCGCGGCGGATCAGCGGGGATATGGTAGAAACAGCAACGCCCGCCGGGGGAGGACCGGCGGGCGCTGTTTGGAAACCTGCGGTGGGAGGAACCGCAGGTCGTATTCGCTCGGGCCCTGGGAGGAAAAGGCCCTCGCGAAATCTGCTTTAGAGAGTAGCCTGACGGGCGATCGCCGGAATATCCGAGCGGGACAGGCCGAGGTCGGCCAGTTCACGCTGCGAAAGACGGTTCAGCTCGCCGCAAGTCTCGCGGTAACGGCGCCAGTTGCTGAAGGAGCGGACGATGTTCATCGTAACGACTTTTCTCTTGATCTCGCCGAAGATTCAAACGGTGTGTTCCGTTGCTTCGATGACCATTATCTAATCGGTTCGCGTCTTCGTCACCACAGCCATTTGTGCATGGCTGCCGTGAAGCCAGCGAGCGGCAAACGCAAGGCTCGCTAAGGGCAAGCGGCGGCCGTGCGGCGATCGTTGTCCGTTGCTCGAAAAGCGTTGCGACAGCGGGCGATTTCGCCCTAAACGACAGGGATACGGCCCGGACGGCCGATGGATGGGAACAGTCGATGAGCGAGACTTCGGCCGCCGAAACACGATCGAAGGTGCTGCGCAGCCGCACCACCGCGGCGCATGCGACGCTCGACGACCGGATCATGTCCAGCCGGCCTTTCGAGAGCCGGGAACGCTACGGCCTGTTCCTGCAGGTGCAGCACGCCTTCTACAGCGATATCGATGCGCTCTATGCCGATCCCGCCCTCGACCGGCTGCTGCCGGACCTTGCCGGCCGCCGGCGCCTCGGCAAGATCGAGGGCGACCTTGCCGACCTCGGCCTCGCGGCGGCGCCCGCGGACGCCGCTCCCGCGTTTTCCGCCGATGTGGAGGTTCCGAAGGCGCTCGGCTGGCTCTACGTCGCCGAAGGCTCCAACCTCGGCGCCGCCATCCTGCTCAAGGAGGCGATGAAGCTCGGCCTCGGCGAGGCCTTTGGCGCCCGGCATCTGGCGGGTGCTCCGGAGGGCCGCGGCCTGCACTGGCGCACCTTCACCGCCGCGCTCGACGGCGTGGCGCTCGATGCGGCGGGCGAGGCCGCGGTGGTCGACGGCGCCAACACCGCCTTCCTGCGCGTCCGCAGCCTCGTCGAGCGCTTCATGCCGCAAGGCTGAACGCCGCGCTGAGCACAGTCCGCGCGGCGCTTGTCGATCCCAGGATTAGCCCCGTCGGGGCGTGGCCCCCGCAAGCCGAGGGGCCTCGGTGCCTCTCACTTGATCAGGCCCATCTTCGTCGGCAGCCAAAGGCTGACGGCCGGCACAAAGGTGATCACCAGCAGCGCCAGGAACAGCGGCACCAGCCAAGGCAGGATTGCCATGGTGGTGCGCTCGACCGAGAGTTTCGCCACCCGCGACAGGACGAACAGAACCATGCCGAGCGGCGGGTGCAGCAGCCCGATCATCAGGTTGAGGGTCAGGATCAGGCCGAACTGCACGGGGTCGATGCCGAGCTTCAGGACGATCGGCAGCAGGATCGGCACCAGGATGGTGATCGCCGCGATGGTGTCGAGGAAGCAGCCGACGATCAGCACCAGGATGTTGACGAGGATCAGGAACACCCATTTGTTGTCGGTGATCGAGAGGATCAGGTCCGACAGCGCCTGCGCGGCCTGGCTGACCGTCAAGAGCCAGGCGAAGACCGAGGCGGCGGTGACAATGAACAGCACGGCGGCGGTGGTCTCGATCGTGTCGAACCCGGCCTTCGCCAGCGCCTTGAAGCTCATCGAGCGGTAGCGCACGAGGCCGAGGAAGAGCGACCAGATGACGGCAGCGACGGCGGCCTCCGTCGGCGTGAACCAGCCGAGCGTCATGCCGCCGATCAGGATCATCGGCGTCATCAGCGCCATCACGGCGGCGAAGTCGTAGTACCAGTCGACGGCGATCAGCGCGACCAGCGCGAGGCCGACGGCAAGGTTCAGCGACATGCCGAGGGTGACGAGGACGTAGATCGCGGCTGGGAAGGCGAGGACGATAAGGATCTCGACGCCGGCGGCGAGCAGTTTGCGGATCTCGAACGGCGCGTCAGAGCCCCAGTTCTTCTTGTAGGCGAAGATCGCGACGGTGATCATCATCAGGACCGTCATGACGATCCCCGGCAGGATGCCGGCCATGAACAGCGCGCCGATCGAGACGTTGGCCATCATGCCGTATATGACGAAGGGCAGCGACGGCGGGAAGATCGGGCCGAGCGTCGCCGAGGCGGCGGTGACGCCGACGGCGGCCTCGATGGGATAGCCGTGATCCTTCATCGCCTTGATCTCGATCGTGCCGATGCCGGCAGCGTCCGCGAGCGCGGTGCCGGACATGCCGGAGAAGATCACCGAGCCGATGATGTTCACCTGCGCAAGGCCGCCCTTCATCCAGCCGACGAGGGCGACGGCGAAGGCGTAGATGCGGCCGGTGACGCCGGCAATGTTCATGAGATTGCCGGCGAGGATGAAGAACGGCACGGCGAGCAGCGGAAAGCTCTCGACGCCGGCGATCATGCGCTGGGCGACGATGATGTTCGGCGCGACGCCAAAGACGGTGATGTAGAGCACCGAGGCAACGGCCATGGCGATGGCCACCGGCACGCCGATCAGCATGAAGACGAGGAAGGATCCGATCAGTAGCAGCATGTCACTCTCCGATGCCGTCGAACATTTCGGGCCGCTCGAGCACCGAATAGCCGCGCCTGAGATTTTGGACGAACACCTGGATCGACCGGACGAGCATCAGCGCAAAGGCGGCGAAGACGGCGTAGAAGACGATCGAGCGGGGGAGGTCCACCGTCACCATGCGCTCGCGGTAGACCACCGAGACGTAGCGCCAGAACAGAATGGCGGCGAAGATGAAGAAGCCGATGCGGATGAGGTCAACGAGGATCGACAGCACCTTGGCGACCCGCTTCGGCAGATAATGGTAGATCACGTCGACCTGGATGTGCCGCGACTGGCGCACGCACATCACCGCCCCGAGAAAGACCACCACGACCAGGCAGTTGATGGCGATTTCCTCGGTCCAGGCGAGGCTGTCGTTCATGACGTAGCGGGTGAAGAACTGCAGGAAGACGCAGACCGCCATGCCCCAGAACACCGCCTGGACGATCCAATCCTCGATGGCATAGGGCGACAGGTCGACCTCGGTCGCGCCCTCCTCCTCGAAGAAGTGGGCGAGTTCCTCGGCCGTGGTGGTGGTGTGTTTCTCTTCGGCCATGACGGTGCCTTGCAACGGAAGAATGCGAGAAGGGCGGGAAGACCGCCGGCGTCCGGGGCGGGCGCCGGCGAGCGCCTTACTGGACGGCGCGAATGGCTTCCCAGTCGGCCTTGACGTAGCCGAGGGCTTCCATGTCGGTCTTCTCCATGACGTTCTTCTCGAAGTCCGCCTTGTCGACCTCGGTCACCGTCAGGCCGCGGTCCTTGAAGGTCTGGACGAGGGCGGTTTCGCGCTCGACGATGGTCTTCGCCGTGCGGGCGGCGGCCTCCTGCGTCACCTCGGTGAAGATGGCCTTGTCGGCATCGGAGAGCTGGCCCCAGAGCGTGCCGGAAACCACGGTGTTGAGGTGGTCGACGATGTGGCCGGTGAGCGAGATGTTCTTCTGCACCTCGAAGAACTTCTTCGCCTCGATGGTGGTCAGAGGGTTCTCCTGCGCTTCGACCGTGCCGTTCTGCAGCGCGAGATAGACTTCGGCGAAGGCGATGGGCGCGGTATTGGCGCCGCAGGCGCGGGGCATTGCGAGATAGGCCGGGACGTCCGGCACGCGCATCTTCACGCCCTTGAGGTCGGCGCAAGACGCCACCGGCTTGTTGGAGGTGACGTGCCGGGCGCCGTAGTAACTGACCGCCGTGATGTGGTGGCCGGAGGCCTGCTCGTAGCCGGCGGCCAGGCGCTTGAAGACGTCGGACTTGGCGTAGGCAAGGAGGTGGTCGGCATTGCGGAAGATGTAGGGGAAGTAGGTGACGCCGATCGGCGGGTATTCGCGCGCCTGGAAGCTCGAGCCGGAGATGATCATGTCGACCGTGCCGAGCGTCAGGCCCTGGTTGAGGTCGGCTTCCTTGCCGAGCTGCGAAGCGGGGTAGACGTCGATGTGGTAGCGGCCCTCGGTGCGCTTCTCGATCTCGCCGGCGGCCCAGACCGACTCGGTGTGGAAGGGCTCGGATGTCTCGTAGACATGGGCCCATTTCAGCGTGGTCTGCGCCGCGGCGGTGCCGAGGCCGAGCGCCAGAGACGCGACGATGCCAAGGCTGGTGATCAAGGTCTTCATGTGGTTCCTCCCAGGTGAAATGCGAACCGTGCGCCTCCCAGCGCCGGCTCGTCGTCGTTGTGCGGGTTGTCAGGCGGTGTGGTGGACGTCCTCCGGCTCGCCGAAGTTCAGCGAGAAGCGTTTCTGCGAGAGCTGGAGGTGGTGCTGCATGGCGCGCTTGGCGGCGTCCGCATCGCCCGCGGCGATGGCGTCGCGCACCCAGCCGTGCTCGGCCAGCGCCTGTTCCCATGTCTCGGGGTTCTCGAAGTAGCTGGAGAGCCGTTCGAAATACGGGTTGATGCGTTCGTCGAAGAGCTCACCGATGAACCGCACCAGGACCGCATTGCCGAGGATGGCGGCGACCGTGGTGTGGAATTCGCGGTCGAGTTGGAGCGTCTGGGGCGAGGGGTGCTGCGAGCGCTGCATCCGCAGGAGCACGTCGTCGAGCCCGGCGATGTCGTCCGGCGACGCGGCTTTCGCGGCTTCCTCCGCCACGGCCCCCTCGACCAGCTCGCGCGCCCGCAGGAGCTCGAACGGACCTTCGATCGGGCTCTCCCGGCGAGCCTTTGTCGCGACCGGCTCGGTGACGAAGATGCCCGAGCCCACCTTGATGCGGATCCGCCCCTCGACCTCCAGCGCGATCAGCGCCTCGCGCACCGTCGGGCGCGAGATGCCGAGCTGCTCCGCCAGCTCGCGCTCGGCCGGCAACCGGTCGCCCGGGCGATACTCGCCGCTGTCGAGCAAGCCGCGCAGCTGGTCGGCGATCTGCTGATACAGCCGTCGCGGCTGAATGATGGTGATCGGCATGTCGCCGAGACTCCTCCCGATCCGACTTGGCTCTGCGGCCAATTGGTCAAACCATTTGACCGGACCTTGCGGGCGAAATGCCGCACCGTCAAGCCCGCTGATTATTTGGGTGCCTTCGAATGCGGCGTGCCGGCTGCCGGCGGGAGATAAATTCAGCTGGCGACGCTGGTCGAGCCGTCGATCCGGCGGCGGTCGATCTCGGCAAAGTCCCAGTCGATCCCGAGGCCGGGCGTCGCCGGCGGCACTGCGCGACCGGCCTCGATCTGCAGCCGGGAGGTGGTGATCTCGTCGAGCTGCGGGATGTATTCGACCCAGCGCGCGTTCGGCACGGCCGCCGTCAGCGAGACATGCAGTTCCATCAGGAAGTGCGGCGCGACCGAGACGTTGAAGCATTCGGCGAGATGCGCGACCTTCAGCCAGGGCGTGATGCCGCCGATGCGGCCGGCATCGACCTGCACCACCGAGCAGGCGCCGCGCTGCAAATATTCGCGGAAATGCGAGGGGCTGTAGAGGCTCTCGCCGACGGCGATCGGGATCGAGGTCGACTGCGACAGCCGGCGGTGGCCGTCGATGTCGTCGGCGGGCAGGGGCTCCTCCAGCCAGCCGATGTCGAGCGCCTCGTATTGCCGCGCCCGGCGGATGGCCTCGTCGACGGTAAAGGCCTGGTTGGCGTCGGTGAGGATCTCGAAGCCCGGCCCGACGGCCTCGCGCACGGCGGCGATGCGGGCGATGTCCTCATGCAGCGGTCGGCCGACCTTCAGCTTGCAACCGCCGAACCCTTTTGCCTTCGCCGCCAGCGCATCCTCGACGAGCGCTTCCGTCTCGAGGTGCAGCCAGCCGCCCTCGGTGGTGTAGAGCGGCACGGATGCCTGCGCGCCGCCGGCCAGGAGATGCAGCGGCAGGCCGGCGCGGCGACAGCGCAGGTCCCAGAGCGCTGTGTCGATCGCCGCCATGGCGATGGCGGTGAGCGGGCCGACCGTGGTGGCGTGGGTCAGGAAGAGAAGGTCACGCCAGATCCGCTCGATGCCCTCCGCTTCGCGGCCGATGATCGCCGGGGCAAGCGTTCGCTTCAGGAGTTCCATCACCGACGGTCCGCCGGTGCCGATGGTGTAGGAATAGCCGGTGCCGACAGCGCCGTCGGCATCGGTGATCCGCACGATCGGCGTCTCCTGGCTGACGAAGGACTGGATCGCGTCCACCCGCTTCACCTTTGGGACGAGGTCGACCATCAGGCATTCGACGCGGGTGATGCGGGCCATGTTTCCTCCGGTATGGAAGGGGCTCTTCGGCAAGGCTTGCGCGCCTCCGATCAGCCAGCCGCTTGTGTGCCGTGCCGAATCGCCCTTTTCGGCGCCATAGGACCACGATCTTCTTGTCGGGGGACAGCCCCGTCAGTTTGGCTGAGAATGCCGGCTCGGCATGGCATCGCGTCGGCGTCTTGTGCAGAATGGGCGCTTCCCGCCGCCGTCAGGAGCCCGCATGCCGTTCGATCTCGCCCGCCTTCGCGCCGACACCCCAGGCGTCGCCCACCGCATTCACCTCAACAATGCGGGCGCGGCGCTGATGCCGGCGCCGGTGCTCTCGGCGATGACGGACTATCTGGCGCGGGAGAGCCAGATCGGCGGCTACGAGGCGGCCGAGGAAAGCGCCGAGGCGCTGGATGGCGTCTACGACAGCGTCGCCCGGCTGATCGGTGCGGCACCCGACGAGATCGCGATCACCGAGAGCGCGACGGTTGCCTGGCAGCGCGCCTTCTACGCGCTGTCGTTCCGGCCGGGCGACCGGATCCTGACCGCGCGGGCGGAATACGCGGCCAACTACGTCGCGCTGCTGCAGGTGGCCGAGCGCAGCGGAGCCGCGATCGAGATCATCCCGAGCGATGACGATGGCGTGCTGGATCCAGGCGCGCTGGAGCGGATGATCGACGGCCGCGTCAAGCTGATCGCCGTCACCTGGGTGCCGACCAATGGCGGCCTCGTCAATCCCGCCGCGGCCATCGGCCGGATCGCCCGCCAGCACGGCATTCCCTACCTCCTCGACGCCTGCCAGGCGGTCGGGCAGATGCCGGTCGACGTGGCTCTGCTCGGCTGCGACATGCTGGCGGCAACGTCGCGAAAGTTTCTGCGGGGCCCGAGAGGGAGCGGTTTCCTCTATGTCCGGCGGGCGATGCTCCAGCAGCTGGAGCCGGCGATGATCGACCATTTCGGCGCGCCTTGGGTCGCGCCGGACCGCTTTGAGCTGCGGCCGGACGCGCGGCGGTTCGAGACCTGGGAGAGCAGCCATGCCATCCGCCTCGGATTGAAGGCGGCGGCCGACTACGCGCTGGCGATCGGGCTGGAGGAGATCGAGATGCGGGCGACGGGGTTGGCGGTAGAGCTTCGCGAAGGGCTCGGCGCGCTTCCGGGCGTGGTCGTGCATGATCTCGGGCCGCGCCCGGCGGCGATCGTCACCTTCTCCGTCGCGGGCGTCGAGGCCGATGCCGTGAAGGCACGGGCGCGGGCGGCGGGGATCAATGTCAGCGTCTCCACGCCGTCGAGCACCTGGCTCGATGCGCGGGCGCGCGGGCTGCCGAACCTCGTGCGGGCATCGCCGCACTATTACAACGACGCGGCCGAGATCGCGGCGCTCGTCGATGTGGTGCGCGGCCTGCGCTGATGCAGGCGCGCGTCGCGTTTACTTTACGAGGGTGAGCTTCGGGCCGTGCGCGCGGTTGCGGAAGGTGACGCGGACAGCATCCGGCGTCACCGTCTCGATATCGGCGAGGTGGTAGCCGAGCTTCTGGCCGAGCGCGCGGGCTTGGTCGACATTGTCGGCGCCGATCTGGCGGGCGAAATCCCGCAGGCCCTGCACCATCATCGCACCGAGCATGCCAATCTCGACGCCGGCGGCGAACTTCTCGTCCTGGCCCGGAAACCGGATCCGCAGGCTCTCTTCCAGATGTATGGTCCTCACGACTGAAATCTCCGATTCGCTCGGCCTTCAAGGTCGCCTTTCATGGTTAAGATCCGGTAAATCGCGGCCATCTCAGCATCCGGTCGAAGCGGCGGCGCAGGTTTTTTTCCGGCGGTGAGATGCCGGCTATTAATTTTATGTTACCGTCTTTCAACGGTGCCGAATCACCCTTGCCCACTTAGTTTTTGCCGCTCGTTTCGGCATGTCGGGCGACTTGTGGCGGGCCGGCGACAGGCGGGCGCCGACCGGGAATCCACTGGTTCGGCGATCGCGGACGGCGACGGCCTTGGGCGGGGACCTCACCAACGGGCCGCGCGCTCCGAGGGCAGGCAGGCAGTATCCCGCGTAGCATGACCCGGCGTTCCGGCCATCTTTACCGCTGATCGTTTCCCGTCCGGGCGTCCGGGAAGGGTCAGTCCAGCCGGTTGGGGGTATCGACGTTTTGAAAGTGCAGCAGGCGGGCGTCGACGACGCCGCGCCATTTCTCAACCCCACGAGGATTCTGCCATGTCCCCATCCGATACCCCCCCCAGCCAGATGCTGACCGCCTTCTTTGGCAGCCGCATGGACGCCGAGATCGCCATTGCCCGGATCGTCGACGCGGGCGTTGCCCGCGATGAGATCATGCTGGTCGAAGGCACCGACACGCGCAGCGAGCGACACCGCAAGGGCTTTTTCGAGATGCTCGGCGACCTGTTCGTGCCGCATGACGAGCGCGAGGCCATTGCAGAGGAGGGACAGCGGACCGGCTATATCGTCACGGTGCCGGCGCGCGCTGCCGGCCTCGGCCGGGTCCGCGACATTCTCGGCGAGCGCGGTGCGCTCGAGACGCCCGCCAGCGTCGACAGATGGCGTGGCGTTGGGGCGAGCGACCGGCGGACGGTGCCAGGCACGGCCCGGCAGGACCGTCATTCGCCGGGAGAAAGCCGCGTCGACCGCTCGGCGCTGTTCGTGCCGGCGCCGAGCCCCGGCCCATCCGGTACCGGTCGCGCCAGCCTCGTCGCCGACCGGGCCGGGCGGCGGCGGGGTCGCTCGGCCTCGGCGCGGCCGGGTGGCACCAGCTTCGACGACTTCGTGGCGCAGGACCCCGTGAACCGGGCAGAGGAGGAGGCTCTCGGCTATCGCACGGTGGAGGCGGACGCCCCAGCCCCCGAGCGGCTTGCGGATCCCTACCAGGTCGAACTCGACGACGAGCGCCAAGCCGAGATCGAACCGCGCCGTGCCGGCGAACGCGAGAGCTAGAGGAGCCAATCCGGCCTCTCTCGCGGCAGGCATGCTAAGTGCCTGCCGCAGGCAACAAGCCTCCCGGAATGACTGACGGCGGAAGCATTCGGTCAAATGTCACCGGTTCACGCTGATGACATTAAAGGCAGCGAGTCCAACTGCCGATTAAATCGCCTCGTAACCGCGGATGGCCCCGGTAGATCGCTTGGATTCCCCTGATAACTCTGATTTGATCCAATTCGGGCGAAAAAGTGGCAACAGGAGCGTCTCCGAAAAGGGGTTCTCCGCGGCCTTGCCCGGTTGTTTCACTCCTTCAAAGGCAGGGCAGCATGGCGGATATCGTGGAACCGAGGGGCTACTCCGACAAGGAGAAGCACTCCGACATGCAGGTCCTGCATTCGATGGGCTATGCGCAGGAACTGGAGCGCCGGATGGGCGGCTTCTCCAACTTCGCGATCTCCTTCTCGATCATCTGCATCCTGTCGGGCGGCATCAACTCGCTAGCGCAAGCGACCTCGGGCGCCGGCGGTGCGGCGATCGGCATCGGCTGGCCGCTCGGCTGCCTGATCTCGGCCGTCTTCGCCATCGCGATGGCACAGATTGCCTCGGCCTATCCGACAGCCGGCGGCCTCTACCACTGGGGCTCGATCCTTGGAAATCGCTTCATCGGCTGGCTGACCGCCTGGTTCAACCTGCTGGGCCTCGTCACCGTGCTCGGCGCCATCAATGTCGGCACCTACTACTTCTTCTTCGGCTCTTTCGGCCCGATGCTCGGCATGGAAGACACGATCGGCACGCGGATCGGCTTCATCGTGGTGATCACCAGCCTGCAGGCGGTGATCAACCATGTCGGCATCGGCCTGACCGCGAAACTGACCGACTTTTCCGGCTCGCTGATCTTCGTTACGGCCATCGCGCTGTCGCTGGCCTGCCTTGCCTTTGCGCCATCCTACGACGTGGCCCGGTTGTTCACCTTCCACAACTACTCCGGTGCGGCCGGCGGCAATGTCTGGCCGGAGGTCTCGACCGGCTGGGCATTCCTCCTTGGCCTCCTGCTGCCGATCTACACCATCACCGGCTACGACGCCTCGGCCCACACCTCCGAGGAAACCCGCGATGCCGCCCGCTCGGTGCCGCGCGGCATGATCTCGGCCGTCCTCTGGTCGAGCCTTGCCGGCTACATCATGCTCTGCTCCTTCGTGCTGCTCATCCCCGACATGGATGCGGCGGCCGCGCAGGGCTGGAACGTGTTCTTCTGGGCAATGGACACCCAGGTGCCCGCCGCCATCCGCAACGTGCTCTACGCCGCGATCTTCCTCTCGCAGTTCCTCTGCGGCCTCGCCACGGTGACCTCGGTGTCGCGGATGATCTTCGCCTTCTCGCGCGATGGCGGCTTGCCGGCCTCGCGGGCGCTGGCCAAGGTCAATCCACGCTTCCGCACGCCGGTCGCGGCTATCTGGGCCGGATCGATCGCCTCCGTGCTGTTCGTCTGGGGCACCTCGCTAATCAGTTTCGGCGAGGCGTCGGCCTATGCGATCGTCGTTTCCTGCACGGTGATCTTCCTGTTCTTCTCCTTCGCCATCCCGATCGCCTGCGGCCTGTTCGCCTACGGCACGGCCAAATGGCCGGCGATGGGCCCCTGGAGCATCGGCCGCGGCGCCTTCATGGCGGTCGCGGTGCTGTCGATCCTCGCGATGGCGCTGATCTTCGTCCTCGGCGTCCAGCCGCCGAACGGCAATGCCCTTTACATCACCCTCGGCTTCCTCGTCGTCGCCGCCGTGGTCTGGTTCGCCTTCGAGCAGAAGCGCTTTGCCGGCCCGCCGATCGGCGCCGAAATCGAGAAGCGTCGCGCGACGATCATCGCGGCGGAAAAGGCCGTCGGCGAGACGCACTGACGAGCGGCCTCGCGCCGGGACTGACGTGAAACGAAAACACCCGGGGCCGCGAGGTCCCGGGTGTTTTCTTGTGTGTGTGGGGAGAGGCGCTCGGCCCGGTCAGTCGATCGGGCTGGCGACGGCGAGGCCGAATTCGGCCGCGCTCGCTTCCAGCCAGTGCCAGAAGCTCGCGGCATAGCTGCGGGAGACCGCGACGTCGAAGGTCGGGGCGGCGTCGACTTGCCAGAGCACGCTACCGACATGGCCGGCGAGCGTCACCGCCGCGTCGCCGGGCCGGAAGGCCGAAGGGTGCAGGTCGATCGGCACGCCTTTGGCGAGCGTGGCACGCAGACTGGGTCCCGCGAGCCGCAGCACGGCATAGCCGGAGGACTGGTCGGCGACGGCGGCGATCCCATCGAGTTCTGCGGCGAGGCTGCGGGCGAAACGCCAGCCACCGCCCGGCTGGACGGCGAGCCAACTGCGCGGGCCCGTGCCGACGAGGGCGAGGTCTTTCCCGCCGGAGACCACGGGGCCGTCGGACAACGCCAGGCCATGGGCCGAGGCGAGGGTGTCGGCAAAACCCTGGCGGGCATCGCGCCGCAGCGTGACGGTGGCCAGGCCGAGGCCGAGCCGCTCGGCGGCGGTGACGCCGGCGGTGCCGCCCGGCGGGGTCGGCCGCGCGAGGGCGGAGAAGGCCGAGACGGGGTCGAGCGGCTCAAGCATGGTGGCGCGTCCCTTCGGGGTCAACGAAGTGCGGCGAGCAGATCTCGATCTCGACCTCGGTCCGGCGCAGGAGATCGACGGCGCGCATCCGCTCGCCGATCCGCTCCGGCCCGCGCTTGAGAAGGCCGAGGCCGATCCATTGTCCGAGTGCCGGCGAGAAGGCGGTGGAGGTGACGTAGCCGTCGTCGTTGGCGGTCGTCGGCGCCGCCCCGGTCCGCACGAAATGGACGCCACCCGACACCTTCTGAGCGGGATCGATCGGTCGGAAGCCGACGAGGCGCAGGCGATCCTCGGCGACGAGGCCTTCGCGCGCGGCGAGCCGCTTGCCGATGAAATCCTTCTTCGCCGACATCATCCGGCCGAAACCGAGATCGCCGGTGGTCGTGGTGCCGGAAAGCTCGTTGCCGGAGACGTGCCCCTTCTCGACGCGGAGCATGCCGAGCGCCTCTGTGCCGTAGGGCATGGCGCCGAAAGGCTTGCCGGCCTGCAGGAGACGGCGCGAGAGGGCGTCGCCGTAGTTCGCGGGGACGGCGACCTCGTAGGCGAGCTCGCCGGAGAACGAGATGCGGAACAGCCGGACCGGCACGCCGGCCCAGTCGAAGCCGGCGACCGCCATAAAGGGGAAGGCAGCGTTGGAGAGATCCACGGCGTCGCCGAACAGCTGCTCCAGCAGGGCGCGGGATTTCGGACCGGCGACGGCCATCGCCGCCCAGGCATCGGTGACCGAGGCAAGCTGCACGTCGAGATCCGGCCACAGCACGTCGGACGCGAAGGTCATGTGCTTCATGATCCGCGCCGCATTGGCGGTGGTGGTCGAGACGAGGAAGTGCTCGGCGCCGAGCCTTGCGGTGGTGCCGTCATCGAGCACGAAGCCGTCCTCGCGCAGCATGACGCCGTAGCGCGCCCTGCCGACGGGAAGGACCGCAAAGCCGTTGATGTAGAGGCGGTCGAGGAAAATGGCGGCGTCGGGGCCCTGGACGTCGATCTTGCCGAGGGTCGAGACGTCGGTGATGCCGACGGCCGCGCGCACGTTCCGCGCCTCCCGCGTCACCGTCTCCAGCCAGTCTTTTTCGCCAGTCCGCGCGAACCATTGCGGCCGCAGCCAGAGACCGGCCTCGACCAAGCTGGCGCCTTGCTCGGCGGCATGGGCGTGGCCGGGCGTGATGCGCGTCGGCTTGAACGACCGGCCGCGGGCGTGACCGGCGAAGGCGGCGATCGCCACCGGCGCATAGGGCGGCCGCGCCACGGTGGTGCCGACCTCGGGGATCGGGCGCCCGGCAAGCTCGGCCATGATGGCGTGGCCGTTGACATTGGACAGCCGTCCCTGATCGGTCGCCATGCCGAGCGTCGTGTAGCGCTTGAGCAGCTCGACCGAGCGAAATCCTTCGCGGTGGGCGAGGGCGATGTCGTCGGTGGTGACGTCGTGCTGGAAGTCGACGAAGGCCTTGCCCCGGCCTGCGACGTGCCAGAAGGCGGTGAGCGCGGTGGGTTCGTCGGCCGCCGTCGGGGCATCGCCGGGATCGGCGCCGAAGCCGAGGCTCCGGGCAGCGTCGACGCCGGCGGCATGTCCTTCGTTCAGGCCGCGCCCGAGCGACATCGTGCCGTTGGCAGCGCCGGCGACGGCCATCCCCGTCGGCAGGGCGGCACCGGGCACGAAGGCGGCGATGGCGTCCGACCAGGCGGGGCGGCCGCCGAGATGGGTCGAGAGGGCGAGCGTCGGGTTCCAGCCGCCGCTGACGGCGAGGAGATCGCTCGGGATGCGCCGCGTCATGCCGTCGGCGCCCGTAATGGCGATCTCGCCGAGCGCCTTGCCGCCGTGCGTCGCCGTCACGCGGCCGCCAAGGACGATCCGCGCGCCGAGGCGGCTCGCCCGCTCGACCAGCGCCGGGTCGACCGCGCCGCGGACGTCGACGATCGCTTCCACCGTGGCGCCGGCCTCAGCAAGGTCGAAGGCGGTGCGCCAGCCGTCGTCACCATTGGTGAAGACCGAGGCCTGTCGGCCCGGGACGACCCCGAAGCGCTGGAGATAGATCCGCACCGCCGATGCCAGCATGACGCCCGGCCGGTCATTGCCGGCAAACACCAGCGGCCGCTCGACGGCGCCGGCCGCGAGCACCGTGCGCCGGGCGACGATCTGCCAGAGCCGCTGCCGCGGCTGGCCGGCGGCGGGGACGGGAAGGTGGTCCGAGACCTTTTCGATGGCGCCGAAAGTGCCGCCGTCATAGGCGCCGAACACCGCAGTGCGCGGCATCAGCGTGACGTTCGGCAGCGCCTGCAACTCTACCACCGCACGGCGCGCGAAGGCTGCGGCGGACAGGCCGTCCACCGCGTCGCGCTCGGCGAGAAGGCGGCCGCCGAGGACGAAATCCTCCTCGCAGAGGATCGTGCGGGCACCGGCGCGGCCGGCGGCGAGCGCCGCGGCAAGGCCCGCCGGGCCGGCGCCGATGACCAGCACGTCGGCGAAGGCGAAGGCCTTCTCGTAGGTGTCGGGATCGGCGAGCCCGCTCAAGCGGCCGAGCCCCGCCGCGCGGCGGATCGCCGGCTCGTAGAGCTTCTCCCACAGGGCGGCCGGCCATTTGAACGTCTTGTAGTAGAAGCCGGCCACCAGCAGCGGCGAGACAAGGCCGTTGACCGCGCCGACGTCGAAAGCGAGCGATGGCCAGCGGTTCTGGCTGCGGGCGACGAGGCCGTCGTAGAGCTCGATCGTCGTCGCCTTGCAGTTCGGCTCGCGGCGCGCGCCCTCGCGCAGCTCGACCAGCGCGTTCGGCTCCTCCGGTCCCGCGGTCATCACGCCGCGCGGCCGGTGGTACTTGAACGAGCGGCCGACATGTTTGACCCCGGCACGCAGGAGCGCGGAGGCCAGCGTATCACCGGCATAACCGCAATAGGGCTTGCCATCGAAGGTGAGGCCGAGTGGCCGGCTGCTGTCGATGAGGCCGGTCGTGATAAGCCGGCTTATCTCCTGTGTGCCGCTCATGCCGATGTTCCCCGTCGCGCGAGTTCGACAGCGAAAATCTCATGCGTCCGGGTATCGCGCTCGACGGCGAGCCAGGCCCGGCAGCCGGCCTCGTGGTACCATAGGCCGCGGTGCCGGCCGGCGGGATTGGCACGGTGGTAGACCCGCGCCGCCTCATTCGCGCCAGCGTCCCCGGCGGCCGGGCTGGCGTCGGCAAGGCCGGTTCCGGTGGCCTCGGCATCGCCGAGGAAACTGAACTCGCGCAAATCGCGCGGGCCGCAATAGGGACAGTCTATGCGCATGTCAGGACTCCCCGGGAACAGGAAAGGCGGGGCGGGGCCGTGTCGCGGCGCGCCGGGTCAATGCAGGTTCGCTTGGGCGCCTTGGCCCTTCTCGTCGATGGTGTAGCCGCGCTCGAAGCGGTCGAGGCGGTAGGCGGTTGCGACGGGATGCGGCGCGCCGGTCGCGATCAGCTGCGCGAAGCAGTGCCCGGATGCGGGCGTCGCCTTGAAGCCGCCATAGCACCAGCCGGCATTGAGATAGAGGCCCTCGACCGGCGCCTTGTCGATGATCGGCGAGCCGTCCATCGTCATGTCCATGATGCCGCCCCAGGAGCGCAGCATGCGCACCCGGCCGATCGCCGGCATCAGCGCCATGCCGCCCTCGCAGACGTCCTCGACGGTCGGCAGGTTGCCGCGCTGGGCGTAGGAATTGTAGCCGTCGATGTCGCCGCCGAAGACGAGGCCGCCTTTGTCCGACTGCGAGATGTAGAAGTGTCCGGCGCCGAACGTCACGACGGTGTCGATGAACGGCTTGATCGCCTCGGAGACGAAAGCCTGCAGCACGTGGCTCTCGATCGGCAGGCGCAGGCCGGCCATCTCGGCGACGCGCGAGGAGTTGCCTGCGACCACCATGCCGACCTTCCCGGCGCGGATCGCGCCGCGGCTGGTCTCGACGCCGGTGACCGCGCCGGCGGCGTTGCGGATGAAGCCGGTGACCTCGCAGTTCTCGATGATGTCGACGCCGCAGTCGGAGGCGGCGCGCGCATAGCCCCAGACCACCGCGTCGTGCCGGGCGGTGCCGCCGCGGCGCTGGGCAAGGCCGCCTTTGATCGGGAAGCGCGCATCGTCGAAGGCGAGGAAGGGCAGTTCGCGCTGGAGGTCGCGGCGTTCCAGAAGCTCGGCGTCGATCCCCTCCATCATCATCGCATTGCCGCGCCGGATGTAGGCGTCGCGCTGCGCGTCGGAGTGGAAGAGGTTGATGACGCCGCGCTGCGAGACCATGGCGTTGTAGTCGAGGTCCTGCTCCAGCCCCTCCCAGAGCTTCATCGACAGCTCGTAGAAGGCGGAATTGCCGGGCAACATGTAGTTGGAGCGGATGATGGTGGTGTTGCGCCCGGCATTGCCGGAGCCGATCCAGCCCTTCTCGAGGACGGCGACGCGGGTGATCCCGTGGTTCCGCGCGAGATAATGCGCGGTGGCGAGGCCGTGGCCGCCGCCGCCGACGATGATGACGTCGTATTCCGCTTGCGGTGCCGCCTTTCGCCAGGCCGGCTGCCAGCGGCGATGGCCGCTCAGCGCATTCAACGCCAGCGAGAAGATGGAATAGCGCATGAGCCCCCGAAGAACGTGCTTGTGCTGACTGGCATCATGCGGCACTCCGGCACGGGATCTTGTCTAGGGGCGCCGGTTTTTTGATCCAGAAGGACATCAAAGCGAATGAAGCGCAGTGCGCTGCGGCGGTATCGGCGCCGGCGGAAGAGCGGGTGACGCTGCTGCTCGTGCCGGGCTTCGCCTTGATGTCTTATGCCGCGGCACTGGAGCCGCTGCGCGCGGCCAACACGCTGGCGAAGCGGGACCTCTACCGCTGGCGGCACGTCTCGATCGATGGGAAGCCGGTCGCGGCCTCGAACGGCATGGAATTTTCCGTCGATGGCGGCCTCGATCCGCGCGAGGATGCTGGCATGGTCCTGGTCTGCGCCGGCGGAAATCCAACGGTCTACGACGAACCCGCGGCCTTTGCCTGGCTGCGGGCGATGGCCCGCCGCGGCGCCACCGTCGGCGGCGTTTCGGGCGGACCGTACATTCTTGCCAATGCGGGCCTTCTCGACGGCCGGCGGGCGACGGTGCACTGGGAGCACGCGCCGTCGTTTCGCGAGGCGTTTCCGGCGGTGCAGCTGGTCGCCTCGCTTTACGCGATCGACGGGCGGCGGATGACCTCTGCCGGGGGCGTCGCGGCGCTCGACATGATGCATGCGGTGATCGCCGCGGCACACGGGCCGGCGTTGGCGCGGGCGGTGAGCGACTGGTTCCTCCAGGCGCATGTGCGTCCGGGGAGCGGCGACCAGCGGCTGGGGCCTCGCGCCCGGCTCGGCATCGTCAACCGCAAGCTGGAGGACCTGGTCGTCCAGATGGAGGCGGCGCTGGAGCAGCCGCATTCGCGTGCCGCGCTGGCGGCCTCGGCCGGCCTCTCGCTGCGCCAGCTCGACCGGCTGTTCCAGGCGCATCTCGGTACCAGCCCCGAGCGCTTCTACCTCGGCCTGCGGCTCGACCGGGCGCGCGACCTCTTGCGCCAGACCAGCCTGCCGGTGACCGAGGTGGGGCTGGCGACCGGTTTCGCCAGCGCAAGCCATTTCTCCCGCAGCTACCGCGACCGTTTCGGCGTGTCGCCGCGCGGCGAACGGACACCGGACAGGAGCACGCCATGACGCTGGAGCAGCTGCGGATCTTCGTCGCGGTCGCCGAACTCGAGCACGTGACCGAGGCGTCGAAACGTCTGAACCTCACGCAATCGGCGACGTCGAGCGCGGTGGCGGCGCTGGAGGAGCGGCACGACGTGAAACTGTTCGACCGGATCGGCCGGCGGATCGCACTGACCGAGGCCGGTCGTTTGTTCCTCGCCGAAGCGCGCGCGGTGCTGGCACGGGCGGAGGAGGCGGCGCTGGTGCTCGACGACCTCACCGGCCTGCGCCGCGGACAGCTGGCGCTCGCCGCCAGCCAGACGGTGGCGAACTATGTCCTGCCGGCGGTGATGCACCGCTTTCGCCAGCGGCATTCGGGCATTGTGGCGACCCTCGTCATCGCCAATACAAGCCGGGTCTGCGCCGCGGTCGCGGAGGGCGAAGCCGATCTCGGCTTCATCGAGGATGCCGTGGAATCGCCGGAGCTGCAGCTGCAGCGCGTGGCGGTGGACCGGCTGGCGCTGGTGGTGGCGGCAGGCCACCGGCTCGCTCAGCACTCCTTGGTGGAGCCCAGCGATCTCGCCGGCGAGGACTTCGTCATGCGCGAGCGGGGCTCGGGCACCCGCGCCATCCTCGAGGCGGCGCTGGCGGGCTGGGGTGTTCCGCCGGTCACCGTCGCGCTGGAGCTGCCGTCGAACGAGGCGGTACGGGCGGCGGTGGAGGCGGGGGCGGGCATCAGCCTGCTCTCCAGCCTCGTCGTCTCCGCGCAGGTGCGGGCGGGGACGCTGGTGGTGCTGCCGATCGCACTGCCCGAGCGCGGCTTCCACGCGGTCCGCCCGGTGCGGCGGCACCAGAGCAGGGCGGCGACGGCTTTTCTCGCCGCAGTCACGGAAAGCGGCTGAGACTGTGCTCCCCGGCACGCGGCCGGTCGATTACGGCGTAGCCGCAAGGCAAGGCGCCTGGAACAGATCACCGCGCCAGGCACCACGGAGGGTGCGGGCCGCGACGATGAGCCAGATCGCGGAGAGGAGGCAGACCAGGAGGACGCCGAAACCGTGCAGAGCGGGGATCGGCAGGAGGGCGGCGAGCTTCAGGCTCGCGAGCGTGTAAACGCCGAGCGGGAAGACATAGCCCCACCAGCCGAGATTGAACGGCACGCCTTCGCCGAAATGGCGGGCGCTGACGAGCAGCGCGATCGCCAGCCACCAGAGGCCGTAGCCCCAGAGCAGCAGCCCACCGATCAGGCCGATGCTCTCGGCGACGGGGCCGGCGGCAGCGAGCGGCGCCGAGCCGCTGGCGGCGAAGATCGCGGGTGCCGCGCCGCCCAGCAGCATCAGCGCGAGCGCCCCGGTGCCGATCGGCCCCATGGCCAGCCAGCTCGACGCGGCCATCGCCGTCGGCGGCAGCTTGTGCACCGCCATCCGCAAGAGCAGCACCACCAGGATGCTGAGGGCGATCGGCACCGACAGCGCCCAGAGCACGTAGCCGGCCGCCAGCACTGCGAGCGCTGCCTGCGGATCGGTGAGATGCGGGGCAAGGAGGCCAGCGGAGGCCGCAGCGACCTCCGACGCCACCACCGGCAGCAGCCAGACCGCGGTCATCTGCTCGACCGAATGGATCTGGCGGGTGAACATCAGAAAGGGCACGGCGATGCCGACGACGACGGCGAGGGCGGCATCCACCCACCACAGCGCATGCGCGACAGTCACCGCGACGGCGCCGAAATGCGGCACGGCGAAGACGAGGATGCCGTTGATCACCGTCGCCAGCGCCATCGGGATGCAGCCGAGATACATCGATACGATGGAATGCCCGAAGATGCGCCTGGCCTCGGCCGTGAACAGGATCCAGCGGGCGGCATAGAGGCCGCAGGCGACGAGGAAGAGCAGCGTCGCGGCGATCCAAAGCCCTTCGCCGAGGACTGGCATCAGCGGATGGAGACCGCCGAGCTGTGCCAGCGCCAGACCGAGAATGCCGGTTCCCATCGGGACCGCGAACCAGTTGGGCGTGAACTGGCGGACGATCTCGAGCGGACGGTCGATCCCGGCGAGAAAGCCGGAGCGGGGTGAGATGGACAAGGGGACGGACATGGACGGCTCTCCTGGCGTGCGAGAAAAACCTATCGTCGGACCTTTGATCTATCCAATGGATTGATCAGCTCTCATCGTTCGTCTCAGTCGATTGATTTGCTCACGCCGGCCTGTCGTAGCCGGCAACCCGTGCTTCGGTGTCCCAGCTGAGCGTTTGGGCAAAGGCCGCCTGGTCGACGGCCGCGAAGCCGTCGAGGCAGAGCGGCTGCGCGAGTTCGGTGAACCAGGGGCGGGCCGCGGCCTCGACGAGGGCGGCGCGAAGGGCGGCGATGGCGGCGGCGTCTGCCCCCGCGGCGGCGACGAAGGCCGGCATCGGGGCGGTCTCGGTGGAGGCGATGACGCGGATGCCGTCGAGCCGCGCGGGATCGGCGCGGCGAATGAGAAGGTGCCAGTAGGCGTCGAGCGGGCCGACGTCGATCGTGCCGTCGAGCACGGCGTCGAGCACACCGCGCGGGGTGACCAGCGGTCCGACCGAGCCGGCATAGAGCGCCGGGCGCGCCGGCGTGCGGTAGGCGAGAAGGTGGTGGCGCACGGCGTTGAAGCCGGAATGCGAGTGCTCGACCGTCCAGCCGATGCGGGTGCCGAAGCTGTCCTCCAGCGTGCGGAAGGGGGCGTCGCGCCGGACGATCAGGTCGGTGCGGTAGACCGCGCGCCCGGCGGCCCAAGGCGCCGAGGGCACGGGCGCGGCGATCGGCACCACCGGCGACAGGCCGAGGGCGATGGGGTAGCCGCACATCAGCGCGCAGCCGAGATCGGGACGGGCCCAGAGCACGTCCATCGGCGCCGGCGCCGGATAGGGGGTGTAGGCGAGTGGCACGCCGGCATCCTTGGCGACGTGCTCCAGCAGCGCGCGCCAGGCGTCCTCGATGGCGGGCGTTGCCGCATACATCCGTGCATTGGCAATCGCGGCGGCGGGAGGACAGGCGGGTGCTGGGGTAGTCGGGGCACTGACGGTCATAGACGGGTTCCCGGTGCGATCTAGGTTATGGACCATCCAGCGCGTCCGGAAGAAACGGAAGAGCCGCGACCCGCAGCCGTTTCCGTCAGCGGCAAGTCCGCTCCAGTGCTGCCTTGCGCGGCGCTGACGCGCCAGAGCGGGAGGAAGTCTGAATACCCAATGCCGTATAGTGAACCATACATGTGGCTACTAATCGAGAGAACTGATGCCTGATCGCTCATAACGTCGCGATATGTCGCCGTATCATCGTTGCGTCGCTGCTCCTTGCACTGCACCCTGACATCGACCTCACGGGAAAGTGTGATTCATGGGTGGAACGATTCGGATGGGAAGAGCGGCGCCGCGGCGCGGGGTGGAGTGGCCGACGGTGGCGTTGGCGGCCTTTATCTACGGTGGTTTCTTCACCCTGACATTCTTCCACGCGTCGATGCCGCTCTTCGTCTTTGCGCCGCTCTGCGCCTGGCTGGTGGCTTGGCACTCCTCCCTGCAGCACGAGATCCTGCACGGCCACCCCACCCGGTCGCGGACCATCAACCGGATGCTGGCGGTGATCCCGCTCTCTCTGTGGATGCCCTACGAGACCTACCGGCTGGCGCATCTGCGCCATCACTGCGACGACCGGCTGACCGATCCGCTGGACGATCCGGAATCGCGCTACGTCACCGCCGAGGATTTTGCGACGCTCGGCCCGTTCGGCCGCTATCTCCTGAAGCTGCAGAAGACGCTGCTCGGCCGGCTGGTGATCGGCCCGGTCTGGGCGGTCGGCCATTTCTTTGCAGATGAAGCGGTGAAGCTGCGCCAGGGCGACAAGGTGGCGGCGCGGGCCTGGGGGGAGCATCTCATCGGCGTCGCGGCGGTCGTGTTCTGGCTGGTCGAGGTCTGCAAACTTCCGATCGGCGTCTATCTCGGTCTTGTCCTCTATCCCGCGATCTCGCTCCTCCTGATCCGCTCCTTTGCCGAGCACAAGGCGGCGGATGGCGTTGCCGAGCGCACGGCGATCGTCGAGAATTCCTGGATTCTCGGGCCGCTCTTCCTGTTCAATAACCTGCACGCCGTGCACCATGAGCGGCCGGCCATGCCCTGGTACGAAATACCCGCCTGGTACCGCACGAACCGCGACCGGCTGATCCGCGAGAACGGCGGCCACGTCTATGACGGCTATGTCGACGTCGCCCGCCGCTTCCTTCTCAGCGGGCATGACAGCGTCGTGCATCCGCGCGCGCTGCGGGCGGCCTAGCTATTTTACCTCGCCGATCAACTCGGTCAGGAAGGCGGTGATCTGGTGTGGCTGGACGACGGCCAGCCGGATCAGCTCGTCGAAGCGCCGGCCGAACAGGCGGACGTGATCAACCGAGTTGAGGACGAGGTAGCTGTTGCCGAGAAAAAGCGCGACACGCTTCGCCCCGAACACCGTGAACGGGCTCGAATAGACCTCGCTCAGCGTGTAGCAGTAGATCCGAAGGCTCGGGTAGAACTCGGCATAGAGTGCGATGAGGTGCTCGAGCTGCGCACGGCGCATCGCCCGCGGCAGGCCGTCCCATTTGCCCTGGCCGGTGGCGAGCGTCGCGAAGGCCTGGACCGAGGTGCAGACCTCCAGCTCGCTGTCCGGCCGCCGCATCACCGACAGCCGCGCGTCGACCGCCTCCACTGCATTGTCGGGCGTGCCGAAACTCTTGCTGCGGTATTCGTAGCGCAGCACGTCCTCGGTCTTCAGAAAGTCCGGAAAGGTCTCGGGCACCGTGCGGATGCGCAGGCCCTCGGCCTCGCGCAGCCAGAGCACGAACTGTTCGTCGATCGGGCCGCGGGTGTGCGGCTCGATCTGCAGCATGGCCTCGATGATCTCGGCGCCCACTTCCTCGCGTTGGGTGAGGCCGAGCAGCCAGTCGACCGAGATGCGGCAGGCCGAGGCGATGGCGATCAGCGTGTCGGCCCGCGGCAGGCGCGGGCTGTCGGCCGTCAGCAGTTGCGACAGCGTCGAGCGGTCGACGCCGGTGAAACGCGAAAAGGCGGCTTGGTTCAAGCCGGAGCGCGCGATCACCTGCTGAAGGCGCTGGCGGAAGAGATCGGACGTCGCCGGCTTGTCGGCAGGTGAGATCATGGTTCGAATCCACAACAGATGTTCGTTTGAACAGCATAGCAAGGGATTGCGAAACGAGACAGGCACAGCCGTTCCCGAGAGCCTTCTTGGCTTGAACTCCGGGCCGGTGTGCGGATGTTGCAGGGCCCCGCCGACTGGTCGTATGCCTGCCGGCAGCGCGGCGGTGATCGCCAGGGCCAGCCGGTTCCGGCCGATAAGCCAAAGCGGGCTCGCCGTGCTGCGGAGGACCGCTTCGGCCAGGCCGGCGACGCGGGACAGCCGACAGGGAGCAGCGGCATGAGCATCTTCACCATCGGCGACGGACCGGTCGACCTTGCCTTCCTCGCGCGGGCCTCCGCGCCGGAAGCGCGGCTGGCGCTCGATCCGGCGGCGCGGGCGCGGGTGGCGGCGGCACGGGCGATCGTCGACCGCTATGCCGAAGGCGACGAGCCGATCTACGGCCTCAACACCGGCCTTGGCGGCAATCTCGGCTTCCGCCTGTCGCGCGAGGAGATCGATGCCTTCCAGGTCCAGGTAGTGCGCGGCCGCTGCATCGGCATGGGCGAGCCTTTCGGGGAGACCGTCTCGCGGGCGATGTTCCTCTGCCGCATCATCGGCCTCACCACCGGCGGCGCCGGCATCTCTCCGGCGGTGCTCGATGCGGTGATGGCGATGTACGATGCCGGGCTGACGCCGGTGATCCCCGGCCGCGGCTCGATCGGCGGCGGCGATCTTGGCCTATGCGCCCACATGGCTGCGGCGGTGATCGGCCTCGGCGAATTCTGGGTCGGCGGCATCCGTACGCCCGCCACTGACGCGCTGGCGGCCGCGGGACTCGCGCCAGCCGTGCTCGGGCCGAAGGACGGGCTCGGCCTCCTCAACAGCAGCGCGCCGGCCGCCGCCTACGGCGGGGCGGTTCTGCGCGATCTTGCCGACGTCGTGCTCCTGTCCAGCGTCACTGCCGGGCTGTCGTTCGAGGGCTATGCCGGCAATCCCGCGATCTTCGACCCCCGGCTCGCCGCCGCCCGTCCGGCAGCGGGACAAGCGCGGGCAGCCGCGGTGTTCCGGGCGATCCTCGCCGGCAGCGCTCTCGGCGAACCCGGCGCCGCACGCAAGATCCAGGACGCGCTGAGCTTTCGCGTGCTGTCGCAGATCACCGGGCCGATGCTGGCGAGCCTCAAGACGGCGGTCATCGCCGTCGAGACCGAGATCAACGGCGCACCGGACAACCCGCTGGTGCTGGTCGAGGAAGGGCTGATTCTCTCGTCGGGGAATTTCCACACGCCGTCGATCGCGCTCGCCTTCGATACGGCGGCGATCGCGATGACGCATTTGGCGACCGCCAGCTTCTATCGCACGACCAAGCTCATGAACCCGGCGCTGTCGGGCCTGCCGAAATACCTGTCGCCGGTCGGCGGGGCATCGAACGGGCTGAACTCGCTGCAGAAGACGGCGGCCGCCCTCCACGCCGAGATCCGCCTGAAGGCCATGCCCGCCAGCCTCGATGCGCTGCCGGTGTCGGAGGGCGTCGAGGACCACGCGCCGCACACCCACCTCGCCATCCGCAAGCTGGAAGAGCAGCTGGTGCTGTTCCGCCTGCTGATGGCAATCGAGGCACTGACGGCGGCGCAGGCCGTCGACCTCCGCGGTTTGCCGCAGCTGGCGCCGGCGACGCAGGCACTGTTCGCGGCAATCCGGGACGTGGTGCCGGTGATGACGGAGGACCGGGGGCCCGGACGCGATGCCGAGGCGGTCGCCGCGGTGCTGAGCGAGCCGGCGCTGCTGGTCGCGCTCTGCGCCGCAATCCGGCCGGGCGCCGGCGGCGCGCTGGCGGTGCTCGCCGGCAGCTGACGCGGCCGGTTCAAGCCTGCGACGGCGCGAAACGGGCGAGCACCTCGTGGCCGTCGCCGGGATAGGTCAGGCGGACGAAGGTGACGGGCCTGTCGGTGCGCCAGGTCCGGCGCTCGATCGACAGGCACGGCGTGCCGACGGCGATGCCGAGCGCCTCGGCCGCCGCCTTGTCGGCCCCGATGGCGCGGATCTTGTGCTCGGCCATGGTCCACGGCACTTCCGCGACCAGCCAGGCGCCGGGCGAAAGCGTGGTGAAATCGGCCGCAGCCGCGTCCGGCACGACGTCGAGATTGATCAGCCGGTCCTCGACGCAGAACGGCTGATCGGCGGCGAAATGGCGGCAGACGATATCCAGCATTTCCGCCGGCGCCCGCAACTCCAGCCGGGACGCATCGAGCCGGGTGCTGGGGCGGCGGTGCGCGTGGGTGATCTCGAAGCGGTAGGGAAGGCCAAGCGCCTCGACCTCCTTGCCGATGTCGATGATCTCCAGCACCGCGGAGTAGGATTGCGGCCGCCGCACAAAGCTGCCGGCCTTGCGCCGCCGCTCGATCAGCCCGGCGGCGGCGAGCTGCGTCATCACCTTGTTGACGGTCATCCGCGAGCAGCCGTAGTGGACGGCAAGGTCCTGCTCGAACGGGATCTGCCGGCCGGGCGGCCATTCCGCCGAGAGGATCCGGCCCTCGATATCGGCGAGAATGCGCTGGTGCAGCGATTCCGGCTTCGGTTTGTCGGCGGTGACCTCGGCGGCGGTCATGTCGATGCTGCGGCGTCCATGGCGCATTCCTTCCTCGGCACTGTCCTGTCGGGCTCGCTGGAGACGCGCCTCACAGGAGCGTCGCCGCGCCCCTGTCCAGATAGGTTTCGAGGAACTGCTGGAGGCGGGGATGCTGCGGCTTGGAGAACACGTCCTGCGGCGTGCCGTTGAGGAGGAGCTTGCCGTGGTCGAGGAAGGCGATGCGCTGCCCGACGGAAGCGGCAAAGCCGATCTCGTGCGTGACGACGACCATGGTCATCCCGTCCGCGGCGAGCGCCCGCATGACGTTCAACACCTCGCCGGTGAGCTCGGGGTCGAGCGAGGAGGTCGGCTCGTCGAAGAGGAGGATGCGCGGCTGCAGCGTCAGCGCGCGGGCGATGGCGACGCGCTGCTGCTGGCCGCCGGAGAGCTGCGAGGGGAGATGATGGGCGCGGTTTTCGAGGCCGACCTTCCTCAGCTGCTCCATGCCGCGCTCCTCTGCATCCCGGCGGGCCATTTTCTGCACCGTCACCAGGGCCTCGCAGACATTGCCGAGCGCTGTCATGTGCGGCCAGAGATTGAACTGCTGAAACACCATGCCGATCTGCGAGCGCACCGAGCGCACGTTCTGCGCCGGCAGCTTCACCCGCTTGCCCCCCGTCCCTTCGGAGAAGCCCAGCGGCTGGCCGTGCACGGTGATGAAGCCGGACGTCGCCTCCTCGAGGAAGGCGATGCAGCGCAGGAGCGTGCTCTTGCCGGAGCCGGACGGGCCGATCAGGCAGGTCGTCGCGCCCTCGGCTATCTCGAGGTCGATGCCATGCAGCACCTCGGTCTCGCCATAGCGCTTGCTGAGGTTCGCGACGGAGACGGCGGGACCGGCCACGGCACCGGCGGCGGAAGGGGCGGGGGTCATGAATGCGCGAACCTGAATTTGGACAGTCGGCTTTCCGCCAGCCGCCCGAGGGCGCCGGTGATCTCGACAAGGGCCCAGTAGAAGAGGGCGAGCAGGAACAGCGCCTCGACGAAGGCATATTGCTGCGAGCCGATGGCGGAGATCACCATGGTCATCTCCGGGACGGTGATGATCGAGAGGACCGCGGTCTCCTTGATCAGGATGATGGCAAGGTTCACCAGCTGCGGCAGGACGAGCACCGTCATCTCCGGCACCAGGATGCGGCGCAGGATCTGCATCTGGCTGAGGCCGACGCATTCGGCCGCCTCGACATGGCCTTTCGGCACCGCCTTGAAGCCGGCGCGGAAGATTTCGCTGAAATAGGCGGCGCCGTAGACGGTGAGGCCGAGCAGGCCGCAGGGGATCGGGTCGAGCGAGATGCCGATGAAAGGCCCGCCGAAATAGAGCAGGAACAGCTGCACCAGGAAGGGCGTGCCGCGGAACACGTCGACATAGGCCTTCAGCAGCCAGTCGAGCGGCCGCGGCCCGAAACGGCGCAGCGCCGCCACGACGAAGCCGAGCATCAGGCCGAGAAAGGTGGAGACGAGCCAGAGGCCGATGGTGACCGAAAGGCCGGCAAGGATCGCCGGCATCTCTTGGCCGATCAAGGCGACGTCGAGGGTCATGCGCGCTCCGTCCGCAGGCGGCGTTCGAGAGCCAGGCCGCCCGAGGAGACCACCCAGTTGATCAGGAAGTAGAAGGCGCCGGCGACGGCGTAATAGAGCAGCGGCTTGTAGGTGCTGGCGGAGAGGTTCTGCGCCATGCGCGTCAGCTCGATTACGCCGACCACCGAGATCAGCGAGGACGCCTTGAGGATCAGGATCGCCTCGTTGACGAGGGCCGGCAGCGTCAGGCGGATGGCGATCGGGGCGCGGATGCGGCGCAGCTGCTGCGCCGGCGACAGGCCGACCATTTCGGCCGCCTCGAGCAGGCCCCGCGGCACGCTGTTGAAGCCGCCGCGCAGGTTCTCGGCTTGATAGGCGGCGGTGCAGAGCGACATGCCGACGATCGCCGCGACGACGCTCGGCACGGAAAGGCCGAGCAGCGGGAGAAGATTGTAGATCAGCAGCAGCTGCACCAGCATCGGCACGCCGCGGAAGAAGCTGATGAAGACAGTCGCGGGCACACTGAGCCAGCGGCTGGCGGAGAGCTTCGCTGCACAGACGCCGATGCCGATCACCAGGCCGATGGCGATCGAGACGAAGCTGATGACGACGGTGTAGCCGGCGGCCCAGAGCATCAGCTCGAACAGTTTTGCGGGCATGCGCCTACGACCCTCTCGCTCGGTCGGTCAGAAAAAAGGGCCGCACGGGAAAGCCCGCGCGGCCCTGCAGCGATGATCAGAGGGCGGGAGTGGGTACTTCGTTCGGCGTGTCGAACGCGGTGCCGAACCACTTCTCCTGGGCGGTCTTCATCCGGCCGTCGCCCTTGATCTTGACCAGCGCGGCCTGCACTGCGTCGAGGAGGGCCGCGTCTTCCGGCTTCTTGGTGCCGATGAAGCCGAAATAGGTCTTGGTGCCGAAGGAGGGCAGGACGACCTCGAACGTGTCGGGCTTCTGGCTCGCGACATAGGCAATGTTCGGCAGCGAGTTGGCAACGGCGGCGATGCGGCCGGTGGCGAGATCGGCATAGGCCTCGTTGAAGCCGACATATTCGCGCGTCTCGACGCCGCCGGGCAGCGTCGCGCCGAAGGTCTTGACCTGCTCCAGCTGCGAGGTCGCCTTGCCGGCGCCGACCAGCTTGCCGGCGATGTCTTCCGGCTTCATCACCGCCGTGTTGCCCTTCTGCTTCAGCAGCGCGACGGTCGCCTCGGCGATCGGCGACAGGAAGCGGAAGGTCTCCGAGCGCTTCTTGGTGATGGTGGCGGGGCCCGCGACCATGTCGAACTGGCCGGCCTCGAGTGCCGGGAAGACGCCGTCCCACGGCAGCTCAACCCATTCGATCTTGACGCCGAGCTCCTTGCCGATCTCCTCGAACAGGTCGACGTTGAGGCCGGCATGCTCGCCCGCCTCGTCGATGAAGTCGAACGGCGCGAAGGCGGTCTCGGTGCCGACCTTCATCACGCCAGCGGCCTTGACCCGCGCCAGCGCATCCTCGGCCTGTGCCGAGACCGCCGGCAGCGAGAGGGCCAGCGACAGGCCGAGCACGGCTTTCATCAGGAAGCGTTTGTTCATGGCGGTCTCCGGTGTTGCGCGGACCGCACAGCGGCCAGGCGATCGGGCGAAGGGATGGGTTGATTAAGCCTAGACATAACAAGCGGGGCTGACCGGCGATGTCAATCATTGAGCAGATGGAAAAACGCGAAAAATTTCATCAGCGGTTTGGGGTGGCCAAGGCTCCTCGGACCATTCTCGGCTTTTCAGTTTCGTCATCCTCGCGCTTTTGCGCGGGGACCCATGGCTTCGCTTTCGTAGTCTGGTCCCGCTTAATTTGATGCGGCGGCATGGATCCTCGGGGCTAAAGCCCCGTGGATGACGAAATCCAACGCAGCTTTATGAGAACCTTTGAGGTTCGCATCGATCAGTGCCGCGCCGCCAGCGCTTGCGTCGTCGCCTTGAAGCGGCGGTAGATCGCGTTGCGGTCGCGGTGGCGGCCGCCCTCGACCTGCTGGATGCCGGCGACCCAGACGGCGTCGACGGCGGGGCGCGAGGCGCCGAAGATCCAGGCGTCTAGGATCTGGTCGCCTTGCCGGCCGAGGAGGGCGGGATGGTCGGCATCGAGGGCGACGAGGTCGGCGGCGGCCCCGACGCGAAGGCCCGCCGGGCCGGCGCCGAGCGCCGTTGCTCCGCCGGCGAGAGCTACGTCGAAGAGCGCCCGGCCGGTGGAGCCGCCCGGCGCGGCAAGGACGTTGCGGCGGCGCTGATCGAGCCGGAGGGAATATTCCAGCTGGCGCAGCTCGTCGGCGACGCCGATCAGCACGTTGGAATCCGAGCCGACACCGTACCGGCCGCCGGCGGCGAGAAAGTCGCTGGCGCGGAATGTGCCGTCGCCGAGATTGGCCTCGGTGACCGGGCAGAGGCCGGCGACAGCCCCCGTCGCGGCCATGCCGCGGGCCTCGGCCTCGGTCATGTGCGTGGCGTGGATGAGGCACCAGCGACGGTCGATGCTGGCGTGGGCGAGCAGCCATTCGACCGGGCGCTGGCCGGACCAGGCGAGGCAGTCCTCGACCTCCTTCTCTTGCTCGGCGATGTGGATGTGGAAGGGATCGTTCGGGCGAAGGCGGGCGACGTCGTCCAGCTCCTCGGGCGTGACGGCGCGCAGGCTGTGCGCGGCGACGCCCAGCACCGACGTCGGCAAGGATTTCAGCGCCGCGGTGCAGCCGTCGAGTAGGCGGGCGAAGCCATCGAGGCCGTTGACGAAGCGGCGCTGGCCCTCGTTCGGCGCGGCGCCGCCGAAACCGGAATGGGCGTAGAAGACCGGCAGCAGGGTCAGGCCGATGCCGGTGGCGGACGCGGCCGCGGCGATCGACGACGCCATCTCGGCGATGTCGGCATAGGGGCGGCCGTCGGTGTCGTGGTGGAGGTAGTGGAACTCGCCGACGCGGGCAAAGCCCGCCTCCAGCATCTCGACATAGAGCTGGGCGGCGACGGCCGCGACGTCGTCCGGCGTCATCGACAGCGCGAAGCGGTACATCGTCTCGCGCCAACTCCAGAAGCTGTCGACGCCCGGGCCACGGCTTTCGGCAAGCCCCGCCATCCCGCGCTGGAAGGCGTGGCTGTGGAGGTTCGGCATGGCCGGCACGAGGATGGAATGGCGCGCGTCGCCGGCTTCGGGCGCGGTGCCGACGGTGACGGCGGTGATGCGGCCATCGGCGATCACGAGGCGGACATCGGCTTTCCAGCCCTCGGGGAGAAGGGCATGCTCGGCATGGATCGTCGTCATCGAAGGTCCTTTCCCGCGGCGTCGCGGCTTGCGTGCAGGCATAATATGTCTATACATGATCGCAGGCGAGACATTTTTGAGCGAGTGTTCCCCATGCCGAACGATCAGGCAAATGCGGCCTCCCGGCGCCGCCTCTGGCGCAATGCCCGGCTGGCGACGATGGCGGGGCAAGGCCTCGGCCTCGTCGAGGACGGCGCGCTGGCGACCGAGGGCGAGCGCATCCTCTACGCCGGGCCGGCGGCGGTCCTGCCGGCTGACATGGTCGAGGGTGCCGAGGTCGTCGACGCCGAGGGGCGCTGGATCACGCCGGGCCTGATCGACTGCCACACCCACCTAGTCTATGCCGGCGACCGCGCGCGCGAGTTCGAGCAGCGGCTGGCCGGCGCGAGCTACGAGGAAGTGGCGCGGGCCGGGGGCGGCATCGTCTCCTCGGTGAAGGCGGTGCGCGCGGCGTCCGAGGACGAGATCGTCCGGCAGTCGTTGCGCCGGCTAGATGCGCTTCTGGCGGAAGGCGTCACCACCGCCGAGGTGAAGTCCGGCTACGGCCTTGATCTTGCGAACGAGCAGAAGCTCTTGCGAGCGGCGCGAAGGCTCGGGCAGGAGCGGCCGGTCGACATCCGCACCACCTTCCTCGGCGCGCACGCGCTGCCGCACGAGGCGGGAGGCGACAAGGCGGCCTATATCGATGCCGTCTGCGCCATGCTGCCGGCGATCGCGGCCGAGGGCCTCGCCGATGCCGTCGACGGATTCTGCGAGGGCATCGCGTTCTCGCCCGAGGAAATGGAGAGGGTCTTCACCGCCGCAACGGCGCTCGACCTGCCGGTCAAGCTGCATGCCGACCAGCTGTCCAACCTCCACGGTGCGGCGCTCGCCGCCCGCTTCAAGGCGCTGTCGGCCGATCACCTCGAATATACCGACGACGCCGGCGCCATCGCCATGGCCGCGGCCGGCACCGTCGCGGTGCTGCTGCCCGGCGCCTACTACTTCATCCGCGAGACGAAGTTGCCCCCGCTCGGCCTGTTCCGCCAGCACGGCGTTGCGATCGCGCTGGCGACGGACAGCAATCCCGGCACCTCGCCGCTGACCTCGCTGCTCCTGACGATGAATCTCGCCGCCACGCTGTTCCGCATGACCGTCGAAGAGTGCCTTGCCGGCGTCACCCGCGAAGCCGCCAAGGCGCTGGGGCTGCAGCACGAGACCGGCACGCTGGAGGCCGGCAAGCGCGCCGACTTCTGCCTCTGGGACATCGAGCGGCCGGCCGAGCTCGTCTACCGCATGGGCTTCAACCCGCTTCATCAACGCATCTGGAGAGGCCAGTGACCGACATCGTTCTGAAGCCCGGTGCCGCAACCCTCGACGACTGGCGGGCGATCTACCGCGGCGCCGTGCCGCGGCTCGACCCGGCCTGCATGCCCGCGGTTGAAGCTTCGGCCGCCGCGGTGGCGCGGATCCTCGCCCGCGGCGAGCCGGTCTATGGCATCAATACCGGTTTCGGAAAGCTCGCCAGCGTGCGCATCGGCGATCACGAGCTCGAAACGCTCCAACGCAACATCGTGCTGTCTCATGCCGCCGGCATCGGCGCGGCGATGCCGGTGCCGATCGCCCGGCTGATGATGGCGCTGAAGCTCGCCTCGCTGGCGCAAGGGGCGTCCGGCGTCCAGCCGGCGACGATCGCGCTCCTCGAGGCGCTGCTGGTCAAGGGCCTGACGCCGGTGGTGCCGTGCCAGGGCTCGGTCGGTGCCTCCGGCGACCTTGCGCCGCTCTCGCACATGACGGCGGCGATGATCGGCGTCGGCTCCTTCATCGTCGGCGGCGTGGAGGTCGAGGCGATTAAGGCGCTCGCCGAAGCCGGTCTGAAGCCGCTGGTGCTCGGCGCCAAGGAGGGGCTGGCGCTGCTCAACGGCACGCAGTTCTCCACCGCCAACGCGCTGGCCGGCCTGTTCGCGGCGGAACTCCTGTTCCGCTCGGCGCTGGTCACCGGGGCGCTGTCGACCGATGCCGCGCGCGGCTCCGACACGCCGTTCGACCCGCGCATCCACGCCTTGCGCGGCCACCGCGGGCAGATCGAGACGGCGGCGACGCTGCGCGCCCTGATGGACGGCTCGGCGATCCGCGCGGCGCACCGTACCGACGATCCGCGGGTGCAGGATCCTTATTGCCTGCGCTGCCAGCCGCAGGTGATGGGCGCCGCGCTCGACGTTCTCAGGCAGGCCGCGACGATGCTGGCGATCGAGGCGAACGGCGTCTCCGACAACCCGCTGATCTTCGCCGACACCGACGAGGCGCTGTCCGGCGGCAATTTCCACGCCGAGCCGGTGGCCTTTGCCGCCGACATGATCGCGCTCGCCATCTGCGAGATCGGCTCGATCGCCGAGCGGCGCATCGCCATGCTGGTCGACCCCGCGCTGTCGGGCCTGCCGGCCTTCCTGACGCCGAAGCCCGGCCTCAACTCCGGCTTCATGATCCCGCAGGTCACCGCCGCGGCGCTGGTCTCGGAGAACAAGCAGCAGGCCTACCCCGCCAGCGTCGACTCGATCCCGACCTCCGCCAACCAGGAGGACCACGTCTCGATGGCCGCGCACGGCGCGCGACGGCTGCCGGGCATGGCGGAGAACGCGTTCGGCGTCATCGCCATCGAGCTGCTCGCCGCCGCGCAAGGCTGCGACCTCGGCGGCACGCTGACGTCGAGCGTTCCGCTGGAGGCGGCGCGCGCGCTGATCCGGGCGCGGGTGCCGCGGCTCGACGACGACCGGCATTTCCACCCCGACATTGCGGCGGCCCTCGACATCGTGCGCAGCGGCGCGCTGGCCGAGGCCGTCGCGCCGATGGCGCTGCCTTCCGTCGACCCGCGCGCCTGATCGCACCACCGTTCCGCCCGCCTGAGCCCAAGGATCGCCCGATGACCCGCATCGACAACACCCGCACCATCCGCGCCGACCACGGCAGCACGCTCACCGCCAAGAGCTGGCTGACCGAGGCGCCGCTGCGCATGCTGATGAACAATCTCGATCCCGACGTCGCCGAGAACCCGCAGGAGCTCGTCGTCTACGGCGGCATCGGCCGGGCGGCACGAACCTGGGATGATTTCGACAGGATCGTCGCGGCGCTGCGGGCGCTGGAGGCGGACGAGACGCTGCTCGTCCAGTCCGGCAAGCCGGTCGGCGTGTTCCGCACCCATGCGGATGCGCCCCGCGTCCTGATCGCCAATTCCAACCTCGTGCCGCAATGGGCGACCTGGGACCATTTTAACGAGCTGGATCAGAAGGGGCTGGCCATGTACGGCCAGATGACCGCCGGCTCCTGGATCTACATCGGCACGCAGGGCATCGTGCAAGGCACCTACGAGACCTTCGTCGAGGCCGGCCGACAGCACTATGGCGGCAGCCTGAAGGGCAAATGGATCCTCACCGGCGGCCTCGGCGGCATGGGCGGCGCGCAGCCGCTCGCCGCCGTCATGGCCGGCGCCTGCTGCTTGGCCGTCGAGTGCGACGAGACCCGCATCGATTTCCGCCTGCGCACCCGATACGTCGACGCGAAGGCCCAGACGCTCGACGAGGCGCTGGCGATGATCGACCAGTGGACGAAGGCCGGCGAGGCGAAGTCGGTCGGGCTCGTTGGCAATGCGGCGGAAATCTTCCCGGAGCTGGTCAAGCGGATGAAGCAAGGCGGCCCGCGCCCCGACATCGTCACCGACCAGACCTCGGCGCACGATCCGCGCAACGGCTACCTGCCGGTCGGCTGGACGGTCGAGCATGCGAAGGCGGCGCGCGAAAGCGATCCGAAGTCGGTGGAGGTGGCCGCGCGCGCCTCGATGCGGACCCATGTCGAGGCGATGGTCGCCTTCTGGGACGCGGGCGTCCCGACGCTCGATTACGGCAACAATATCCGCCAGGTCGCCAAGGACGAGGGCTTGGAAAACGCCTTCGCCTTTCCGGGCTTCGTGCCGGCCTATATCCGCCCGTTGTTCTGCCGCGGCATCGGCCCGTTCCGCTGGGCGGCTCTCTCCGGCGATCCGGAGGACATTTACAAGACCGACGCCAAGGTGAAGGAGCTGCTGCCTGACAATGCGCACCTCCACCGCTGGCTCGACATGGCGCGCGAGCGCATCGCCTTCCAGGGCCTGCCGGCGCGGATCTGCTGGGTCGGCCTCGGCGACCGCCACAAGCTCGGCCTCGCCTTCAACGAGATGGTGCGCTCGGGCGAGCTGAAGGCGCCGGTGGTCATCGGCCGCGATCACCTCGACTCCGGCTCGGTCGCCTCGCCGAACCGCGAAACCGAGGCGATGAAGGACGGCTCGGATGCCGTCTCCGACTGGCCGCTGCTGAATGCGCTGCTCAACACCGCCTCGGGGGCCACCTGGGTGTCGCTGCACCATGGCGGCGGCGTCGGCATGGGGTTCTCGCAGCATTCGGGCATGGTGATCGTCGCCGACGGCACCGACGACGCGGCGCGCCGCCTCGAGCGCGTTCTGTGGAACGACCCGGCGACGGGCGTCATGCGCCATGCCGATGCCGGCTACGAGACCGCGCTCGATTGCGCCCGCGAGATGCAGCTGAACCTGCCGGGCATCCTCGGCTGAGCGGGGAGGGCGCGGGCATGCGGCATCTGAAGGCCGGCGGGCATCGTGTGATGCCGTGGAAGAACGGCCTCGGCTCAACCACCGAGATCGCCGTGTATCCGCCGGGCGCCGGCATCGAGGATTTTGGCTGGCGGGTGAGCATGGCCCGCGTCGCCGCGGACGGTCCGTTCTCGGGCTTTCCCGGCATCGACCGGACGCTCAGCCTCCTTGAGGGAGACGGCCTGATGCTTTTCGTCGGCGATGCGCCCGGCCAGTCGCTGACGCAGGACTCGGCGCCCTTCGCCTTTCCCGCCGACGTACCGACCTCGGCCGACCTCCTGGGCGGGCCGATTACCGATCTCAACGTGATGACGCGGCGGGGCGTCTTCCGGCACAGTGTCGAGCGGCTGGTGGTGGAAGGCGAGCGGGTGGTCTCGGCGGCCTCTGCGATTGTGCTGGTCTATACCACCGCCCAGCTGCATCTGTCGGCGAGCGGGACCGAAATGGATCTTTCTGACGGCGACGCGGTGCTGATCGAGGGCGGAAGGCAGCTGACGCTTGCCGCTGCCGCAAGCGCAACCGTCTACATCATCGGCATCGCGGAGGCTGGCTAAGCGCTTTCGGCCGAAGCTGTGACGGGGCATTACGGGGTCACCCTTGGCTGGGGCAAAATTGGACACCACGTAACCAGAGGCCCTATGTTCGCGGTACCGGCCGAAGGGGCACGACATGAGCAGCCGCAAAACAGGCAACACTCCCGCTCTCCAGAGCTCGAAGACATGCGGCATCAGCGCGACCGAGTCCGCCAGCGCCCGTGGAGGGGCAGACGTCTCCGCTGCAAAGGTCACCGTGGACCCGGCAGCGGTATCCGACAAGACCGCTCTCGCCTTAAACGGAAACGCACGTCAACCGACCATCGCCGACCGACAGGCTGCCCTAGAGGTCGCGAAGCGGATCATGCAAGAGAATGAAGATGTCCTCGCCGCCCTTGCCAAGTAGATTTGGCCACCGGCTTCGTCTTCCTTGATATCCGAACCATCATTGACATCCACGACATCGAGAGCCGTCATCGCGGAACGGTTGAGGGCATCCGCGATATCGGCCTGCTGGAGTCTGCGGTCGCCCGCGCGCAGGCGCACGCAACCTATGCCGAAGTGGTCACGCCCTTCTCCATTTCCGCAAGCCTCGCATATGGCATTGCAAGAAATCATCCTTTCATCGATGGCAACAAACGGACCAGCTTTACCGCAGCGCTGACCGTTCTGGCTTTAAATGGCTACGAATTGCGCTGCTCTGTTGATATGAAGATCAGCATGTGGCGACGTTTGGCCAAAGGGGGCGTCCGCGAAGACACGCTCGCCGAATGGCTGGAGAAGCATTGCAGCGAAGCGTCTTAAGGTGGCGCTCCCATCCATGCCTACGGAGCCTTCCGCATCGTTCTTCTGCCAGTGCCCAAAAAGCGCCGCCGTGATCGTGACGTGCAAAGCGCCTTAACCTTTGCTATAGGCCGGAAAACCCGATCAACCGGCAAGATGCCGTCAGGACCGATGCCCCCATTCGCCGCTCTCAGGGAACTTCGAAGGGGTCGCGCCGCGCGCGGCGCTGGTTCGCTGTGGCTGTTGGCCTTGCTGCTCCTGCTGCAGTGGAGCGTTCCGGGGCTCGCGCAATCCATTGAACAGCGTGCCGGGCAAGGTGAAACCTTCGGCGGTTTCGCGGCCCAGCCGCTGGCCAAGCTGCGCGATGCCGGCAAGCTGGCGGGCACGGAGCTGCGGGCCAAGGACGGCAAGCAGCAGACTGCGCCGGCTGGCGGGGATCCGGCTTTCGTTTCCGCTCCTGGCGCCTCGCTCTGTGCTTTGGCCTCCGCGACCGTACCGGCGGCCGCCGAGCAGATCGCGCCCGGCCGCATCGCGCGCCTCGCCTTCGAGGCCCGGGCACCGCCCGCCGCCTGAGACTTTGCGCAGCGCGACCGCTGCGACCTGCCGCGCGATGCGGCAATTCCATTCTCCCGCTTTTCTCCGCCATGCCGCCAAAGTCGGCAGGCGTTTCATGTCTGGACCCTGCCATGCGCACATCCCGCTGGGTGCTCGCGATCTACGCGATCCTCATCTTTATCGGCGTCCTCGCGGCGATGCCGAACCTCTTCTCGAAGGAGCAGCTCGCCTCTTTCCCGAGCTGGCTGCCGAAGCACGGCGTCAATCTCGGCCTTGACCTGTCCGGCGGCTCGCACCTCGTGCTGGAGGTGGACGCCGCGGGCCTCAAGGCCGACCGCCTGCGCGCCATGCAGGACAGCGTGCGCTCGGCGCTGCGCGACGCCAAGATCCCCATTCGCTCCGTGCGCAACGACGGCAGTGCGGTCATTGCGACGCTGGTGAACGCCGACGACGTCGAGAAGGCCCGGCCGCTGATCACGGCGCTGTCGACTCCCCTGTCGAGCAGCGGCTTCGGCGGGACCAATTCCGACATCGCGGTCACCAACACGGCGGACCAGTTCCGCATCGAGCTGACCCAGGCAGGCCTTGCCGACAAGACAAACCTTGCGATCCAGCAGAGCCTCGAGATCGTCCGCCAGCGCATCGATCAGGTCGGCGTCTCCGAGCCGACGATCCAGCGCGTCGGCGCCGACCGCATCCTCGTCCAGTTGCCGGGCGTCCAGGACCCGGCGCGGCTGCGCGAACTGCTCGGCTCGACCGCGCAGATGAGCTTCCACATGCTGGCCGAAGACGGCAACCAGAACGCCCCCGGCGTCACCATGCTGCCCGACCAGGACGGCAGCCGCAGCTATCCGATCGAGGACCGCGTCGCTTTGTCCGGCGAGCGGCTGACGGATGCCCGTCCCGGCTTCAACCAGCAGTCCAACGAGCCGATCGTCTCCTTCACCTTCGACAGCGCCGGCGCGCGCCAGTTCGCCGACATCACCCGCGCCAATGTCGGCCGGCCCTTTGCCATCGTGCTCGACGGCAAGGTGCTGAGCGCCCCCGTCATCCGCGAGCCGATCACCGGCGGCCAGGGACAGATCAGCGGCAACTTCACCGTCGAGCAGTCGACCGTGCTCTCGGCGCTCTTGCGCGCCGGCGCGTTGCCGGCACCGCTGACGGTGATCGAGGAGCGCACCGTTGGTGCCGATCTCGGCGCCGACGCGATCGAGCGCGGCGTGCTGTCCGGCTTGGTCGGCTTCGGCCTCGTCTTCATGTTCATGTTCGTGCTCTACGGGCGCTGGGGCCTTCTGGCCAACCTCGCGCTCGCGCTTAACGTCATCCTGACCTTCGGCGCGCTCAGCATCCTCGGCGCCACGCTGACGCTGCCCGGCATTGCCGGCATCGTGCTCGGCATCGGCCTGGCGGTCGACGCCAACGTCCTCATCAACGAGCGCATCCGCGAGGAGAACCGCAAGGGGCTCAGCGTCTATGCGGCGATGGATGCGGGCTTCAATAAGGCCTATTCGACCATCGTCGATTCCAACGTCACCGCGCTGATCGCCACCGCCCTCCTGTTCTACTTCGGCTCGGGCCCGGTCCGCGGCTTTGCCGTCACCATGTTCCTCGGCATCGCCATCTCGATGTTCACGGCCGTTGCCATCGTGCGCGTCGTCATGGTGCTGATCGTGCGGCGCTGGAAGCTGAAGGCGATCCGCATCGAGCCGCTTTTCGGCATCAAGCTTATCCCGGAAGGCACCAAGATCCGCTTCATGCGCGGCCGCTTCATCGGCATCGGCGTCTCCGTGCTGCTGTCGGTCGCCTCGATCATCCTGTTCTTTACGCCGGGCCTCAATTACGGCGTCGACTTCAAGGGCGGCATCCAAATGGAGGTCCGCACTGCGGGGCCGACCGACATGGCCAAGCTGCGTTCGGGCCTCGAGGGCCTCGGGCTCGGCGAGATCGGCCTGCAGCAGTTCGGCGAGGCCAACACCGTGCTGCTGCGCGCCGAGCGCCAGCCCGGCGAGGAAGAAGCGCAGAACCAGGCGGTCGCCAAGATCCGCACCGAGGTCGTGAAGATCGACAGCACGGCGACGATCGAGCGCACCGAGGTGGTGGGCCCGAAGGTCTCGGGCGAACTCGCGCGGGCCGGCTGGATCTCCAGCATCCTCGCCAGTCTCGCGATGATGTTCTACATCTGGTACCGGTTTGAATGGCCGTTCGCGGTCGGCGCCATTGCGACGCTGATCCTCGACGTAACCAAGACCATCGGCTTCTTCGCGTTGACGGGCATTGACTTCAACCTCACCGCCATCGCCGCGCTGCTGACGCTGATCGGCTACTCCGTCAACGATAAGGTGGTCGTCTACGACCGCATGCGAGAAAACATGCGGCTCTACAAGGCGATGCCGATGCGCGACATGATCGACAAGTCGATCAACGAGACGCTGGCACGCTCGATCTATACCTCCATCACCGCCTTCCTCGCCATGCTGCCGCTGGCGATCTGGGGCGGCAGCGCGGTCGAGAGCTTTGCCGTGCCGATGGTGTTCGGCATCGCGGTCGCGGCGCTCTCCTCGGTGTTCATCGCGGCGCCGATCCTGCTCTTCCTCGGCGACTGGCGCACCAAGCACCGCAAGGCGCATCCGGTGACAACCGTCGGAACGCCGGCCGCCAGCGCCTGAGGCGATTGGCGATAACCGACATGCAAAAGGCCCGCTTGGTGCGAACCAAGCGGGCCTTTTGCTTTTCAGGACGGGCCGGTACGGCGCGTTGGCGAAGGTGTCAGTAAGTCTTCATCGCCAAGTGTGGCAGGCCGCCGTCGAGGAACTCGATGCCATAGGCGGTGAAGCCGAACTTTTCGTAGAGGGCGATTTTGTCGGCCTGGGCGTCAAGGTGGAAGCGGGTGATGCCGGCGGCGCGGCGCTCGTCCATGGCGGCGGAGATCATCTGCCGGGCGACGCTGCGGCCTCGCCAGCCGGCGTGGACGACGATCCGCCCGAGCTTCGTGTGCTCGGGCGACGCGATCACCCGCAACGTGCCGACGACCTCGCCGGCCCCGACGGCGACCCAGTGGGCGGCCGTCAGGTCGTGCGCATCGAACTCCTCCTCCTCGGGGATCTTCTGCTCGCCGACGAACACCGCCCGCCGGAGGGCGAAGCCGAGATTGCAGAGGCTGCTGAACACCGGGACGGGGAAAACGACGACGCCGGCCATCCCGGTTACTTCCCGGGCAGGCCCATGGTGATCTGCATCTTCACCTCGCCCGCGGGGGCGCTGGCGGCAAGTTCGAAGGCTTCGACGCTGTTCTCGAAGGCGAAGGTGCGGGTGATTAGCGGCGCGACGTCGATCGTGCCGGAGGCGAGCATGGCGACGCAGCGCGGGAAGACGTGGGCGTAGCGGAAGACGTGCTCGACGCGGGCCTCCTTCAGCATGGCCGCTGCCACGTCGTAGGCCGCAGGCTTCAGCGGAATGCCGACAAGGACGACGACGCCGCCGGGGCAGAGCGCCTCGAAGATCGAGGTGATCGCGCGCTCGTTGCCGGAGCACTCGTAGATCGCATCTGCCCCCCAGCCCTCGGTCGCGGCCTTCACGGCCTCGGCAAGGTTTTCGCGCGTGACGTTGACGGTGGAGACGGCGCCGAGGCCGCGGGCGATCTCGAGCTTGGTGTCGTCGACGTCGGAGACGATGACGTGGGCAGCGCCGCCGGCGAGCGCCGCCAGCACGGTGACGAGGCCGATCGGGCCGGCGCCGATGACGACGGCGATATGGCCAGGCGCGGCGCACGCCTTGGTGACGGCGTGGACGCCGACGGCGAGCGGCTCGACCATCGCCGCCGCGGCGAAGGAGACGCTGTCCGGCAGCTTGAAGGTGAAGGCCTCGGGATGGACGACGCTCGAGCGCAGCACGCCGTGCACCGGCGGCGTCGCCCAAAACTGCACCGCCGGGTCGAGGTTGTAGAGACCGAGACGCGTCGCCTTCGAGGTCGGGTTCGGAATGCCCGGCTCCATGCAGACGCGGTCGCCGACCTTCAAGCTCGTCACCGCGGCGCCAACCTCGCTGACGACGCCGGACGCCTCATGGCCGAGGATCATCGGTTCGCGCACGACGAAGGAGCCGATGGCGCCGTGGGTGTAGTAGTGGACGTCCGAGCCGCAGATGCCGACGGTGTGGATGGAAATGCGCACGTCTTCCGGCCCGAGCGGCTGGTCGATCGGGAAGTCGCGCAGCGAGAGCTTGTGCTGCTCTTCGAGGACGAGGGCGCGGGTATCTGCGGTCATGAGGCCGTTCCTTTGCTGTGCCGCGCGCGCATCGCAGCGCGGGTCGATGTCACGGCCGGTCTCCTCCCAGCCGAAGTACTGCTCGCCGCTTCAGTCCTCGACGAGGATGGTGCCGGCGACCTCGATGCCGAAGCCGGTGAGGCCGACATAGGAGCGCTCCTGCGTCGCCAGCACCGAGATCGAACGGACGTCGAGATCGCGCAGGATCTGCGCGCCCATTCCGACCTCCCGCCAGCGCTGCAGGCGCGTCCGCGCGCTGGCGTGCCGTTCGCCGTCGGTCGGTGCCTCGACATCGTCGGCCGCCCCGATGGTGGAGGCCTCGAAGTCGTCGACATTGGGCTGGCGCAGCAGCATCAGGACGCCCTTGCCGTGCGCCTTGATGGTCTCGACGGCGACGTCGACCCAGTTGCGCGTGCTGTCGCTGCGGCCGAAAAGGTCGACGATCGGCTGCTCGCGGTGGATGCGGGTCGGCACCTTCTCGTGGCCGCGGACATCGCCGAAGACGGCGACGACATGCTGCATGGCATCGAAGGGCGTCTCGTAGATCCGTACCTTTCCTTCCATGCCGCCGATCGTCATCGTCTCCTCGCCGACGCAAGACACGAAGGACTCGCGCCGGATGCGGTAGGAGATGAGGTCCTCGATCGAGATGATCTTGAGGCCATGCTCGCGGGCGAAGGGGATGAGCTCGCCGAGCCGCTTCACCGTACCGTCGTCATTGACCACCTCGGCCAGCACGCCCACCGGGTCGAGCCCGGCGAGTTCGGCAAGGTCGCAGCCGGCCTCGGTATGGCCGGAGCGGGTGAGGACGCCGCCGGCGCGGGCGATCAGTGGGAAGATGTGGCCGGGGCGAAGGAAGTCGCCGCCGCTGCAGTTGCTGTTGGCCAGCGCCCGCACGGTGTTGGTGCGCTCCTCGGCGGAGATGCCGGTGGTCATGCCGATCTTGTAGTCGACCGACACGGTGAAGGCGGTGCGCATCGGGTCGAGATTGTTGGCGACCATCGGCGGCAGGTTGAGCGCGTCGGCGCGGGCACCGGTCATCGGCACGCAGATGATGCCGCTGGTGTGGCGCACCATGAAGGCCATCTTCTCCGGCGTCGCCTTGGCGGCGGCCATGATCAGGTCGCCCTCGTTCTCGCGGTCGGTATCGTCGACCACCACGACCAGTTCGCCGGCGGCGATCGCGGCGATCGCGTCTTCGATGCTGTCGAGTTCCATTGCCTTCACTCCTGCTGCCATGCCCGCCTTCGGCCTAGCTCGTAAGCTTTGCCGGCGCTCCGATCAACGTCCGTGGTGCGGCCGACGCGCGGTTTATCCGCGGCCGCGGTAGGTCGGCACGCCCTGGTCCGGCAGGAACACGCCCTCCGGCGGGGCGCCGGTCTGCCAGAACACGTCGATCGGAATGCCGCCGCGTGGATACCAGTAGCCCCCGATCCGCAGCCAGAGCGGCTGCGTCACCTCGACGATGCGCCGCGCCACCTCGACCGTGCAGGATTCGTGGAAGGCGCCATGGTTGCGGAAGCTCGTCAGGAAGAGTTTCAGCGACTTCGATTCGACGAGCCTTTCGTCCGGCGCATAGTCGATGACGAGGTGGGCAAAATCCGGCTGGCCGGTGACCGGGCAGAGCGAGGTGAACTCCGGGCAGGTGAAGCGCACGATGGTCGGCGGCCCGTCGATCCTGTCGTAGGGCACGGTCTCGAGAACGGCTTCGTCGGGAGAGGCGGCGGGGCGGGCATCCGCGCCGAGCTGGGAAAGGGTCATGTCGGGACTTTCACGGGACAGTTCAGTTCGGGAGGGGGAGGGCGGGCAGGATGCCGGCATCGGCCACCTCGAAATAGCCGTTCCAGATCATCTGGACGGCGACGAAGACGATCACCGCAAGGCCAAGCCAGGCGATGATGCGGTAGCGGTGCAGCAGCCGCGCGATGAGGGTGGCGGCAGCTCCCATCAGCACGACCGAGATCAGGAGGCCGACGACCAGCACCTCGGCATGGTCGCGCGCCGCGCCGGCGACGGCGAGAACATTGTCGAGCGACATCGAGAGGTCGGCGAGTATGATCTGGAACAGCGCCTGGCCGAAACTCTTGTGCGGGGCCTTCGCGTCAAGCGACAGTGCGTCGGGGTCTTGGTTGCCCTCGCGGATCTCGCGGAACATCTTGTAGCAGACGTAGAGCAGCAGCAGGCCGCCCGCGAGCGTCAGCCCGACGATGTCGAGAAGCTGCACCGCGACGAGCGCCAGCGCGATGCGCAGCACCACGGCGGCAGCGATGCCCCAGAAGATGACGCGGGCGCGAATCGCGGGATCGACACCGGCAGCCGCCATGCCGACGACGATGGCGTTGTCGCCGGCGAGCGCCACGTCGATCAGCAGCACCTGGAGAAGCGCCGCGAATTCGGCCGCCCAGAATGTTTCGGTCATGCGGTCTCGCGGTCGGGAAAGGGGGATGGCGCATCCTGCGCGATGCGCCGGCAGGCGACAAGCCGAAGCCGCGCCCTTCCTAGCGCCTCGAAATGCCGACGGGAAGCCATGGCATCACCGGGAGCCGCCGGAGCGACGCCATGACCACGCAAGGGGCGTGGTCTAGGGTAAGGCATGATCGACAAACTCGAATACTTCATCGCCCTGGCCGCCGAGCGCCATTTCGGCCGCGCGGCCGAGCGGCTTGGGGTGACGCAGCCGACGCTGTCGGCCGGCATCAAGCAGCTGGAGGAGCAACTCGGCGTGACGCTCGCCAACCGTGGTTCGCGCTTCCAGGGCATTACCGACGAGGGCGACCGGGTGCTGGTCTGGGCGCGGCGGATCGTCGAGGATGTCAGGACCATGCAGGAGGAACTGCGGGCCCTGCGGTCTGGCATCTCCGGCCATATGCGGATCGCCGTCATTCCGACGGCGCTGGCGGTGGTGTCACGGCTGACGACGCCGTTCTTCGAGAAGCATCCGGGCGTCACCTTCGAGATCGTCTCGCGCACCTCGAGCGAGATCATCACCGGCATCGAGAATTTCGAGATCGACCTCGGCATCACCTATCTCGAGGACGACAGGCTCGACCGCATCGACTGCCAGCCGCTCTACGCCGAGCGCTACTGCCTGGTGACGACAGCGGGCAACCCCTTCGCCGACCAGGCCAGTGTCACCTGGGCGGAAGCGGCGTCGATCCCGCTGTGCCTCCTGTCCAACACGATGCAGAACCGTAAGATCCTCAACCGCCTGCTCGGCGCTGCCGGCGTTCCCTTCGCGACCGTCCTCGAATCCAATTCGATGATCGCGCTGATCGCGCATGTGCGCACCGGCAAGTTCGCGACGATCATGCCGTTCCGCTCGGCCGAGATCCTCGGCCTCGCCGAACCGGTGCGGGCGATCCCGATCGGGACGCCGGATGTCAGCTATTCCATCGGCCTTGTCGCCGCCCGCCGAGATCCCCGTCCGCCGCTGTTGGCGGCCTTCTGGGACGAAGCCAGCTGGGCAGCGCTCTGACGATAGAGAAGTCCTATCGAGGAACGGGGTTCCACCATTGATTTTGGCGTAAGAAAAGCTTTTCCTGTTTGAAACCGTTCTAAGGGAGGCGACGACCGGTGACCTATCATGCGGCGTTCAGCGCCGAGGACTGCAGCGAGATCATCAACGAGCTGAAAAGCCTGGAGGGGCCGCTGCTGCCGATCCTCCACGCCCTGCAGGAACGCTACGGCCATGTCGACGAGGCGATGGTCCGACTGATTTCCGCAGGCCTCAACCTGTCGCGCGCCGAGGTCTACGGCGTCCTCTCCTTCTACCACGACTACCGCCAGGAGCCGCACGGCCGACACGTGTTGAAGGTCTGCCGGGCCGAAGCCTGTCAGTCCAAGGGCAGCGATGCTTTAGCCGCGTCGATCGAGGCAGCGCTCGGTATCAAGTTCGGCGAGACCACCAGTGACCGCCAGGTGACGCTCGAGGCCGTCTATTGCCTCGGCCTCTGCGCCACCGCCCCGTCGGCCATGCTCGACGGACGGCTGATCGGCCGCCTGTCGCAGAAGAAGGTCGACGCCATCGTCGACGAGGTACGCCTATGACCCGGGTTTTCATTCCGCTGGACTCCTTCGCCGTCGCCTGCGGTGCCGACGAGATCGCTGATGAGCTGACGCTGGCTGCTTCGCGCGGTGGTCACGACGTCGCTATCACACGCAACGGATCGCGCGGCATGGCCTGGCTGGAGCCGATGCTGGAGGTCGAGACGGATGAGGGGCGCATCGCCTACGGCCCGATCGAGCCGGGCGAGATCGCCGAGCTCCTGTCCGCCGGCTTCCTGACCGGCGGTGCGCATGCCAAGCGGCTCGGCCCGACCGAGAAAATCCCTTTCCTTGCCAAGCAGACCCGCCTGACCTTCAAGCGCTGCGGCATCACCGATCCGCTGTCGCTCGACGACTACCGCGCGCATGGCGGCTTCGACGGCTTGACGCGCGCCCTGGCGATGACGCCGCAGGCGATCGTGCAGGAAGTGACCGATTCCGGCCTGCGCGGCCGCGGCGGCGCAGGCTTTCCGACCGGCATCAAGTGGAAGACGGTGCTGGAGACCGAGGACGACCGCAAGTACATCGTCGTCAATGCCGACGAGGGCGACAGCGGCACCTTCGCCGACCGGATGATCATGGAAGGCGACCCGTTCTGCCTGATCGAGGGCATGGCGATCGCCGGCCTCGCGACCAAGGCGACCAAGGGCTACATCTACACCCGCTCGGAATATCCGGTGGCGATCCGCGTCGTCGAGGCGGCGATCGCCAAGGCCTATGAGGCCGGCATCATCGGCGCGTCGGTGATGGGGTCCGACCATGTCTTCGACATCGAGATGCGGGTCGGCGCCGGCGCCTATGTCTGTGGCGAGGAGACGGCGCTCTTGGAAAGCCTCGAGGGCAAGCGCGGCCAGGTCCGTGCCAAGCCACCGCTGCCGGCGCACAAGGGTCTGTTCGGCAAGCCGACGGTGATCAACAACATCATCTCGATCACCTCGGTGCCGGTGATCATGGCCGAGGGTGCCGAGCAGTACAAGAATTTCGGCATCGGCCGTTCGCGCGGCACGATCCCGATCCAGATCGGCGGCAATGCGAAATACGGCGGCGTCTACGAGACGGCCTTTGGCCTGACGCTCGGCGAGATCGTCGACGGCATCGCCGGCGGCACCGCCTCGGGCCGTCCGGTGCGGGCGGTGCAGGTGGGCGGGCCGCTCGGCGCCTATTTCCCGCGCGAACTGTTCGACACGCCGTTCGACTACGAGGCCTTCGCCGCGCGCGACGGGCTGATCGGCCATGCCGGCATCGTCGTCTTCGACGACAGCGTCGACATGCTGAAGCAGGCGCGCTTCGCCTTCGAGTTCTGCGCGGTGGAATCCTGCGGCAAGTGCACGCCTTGCCGGATCGGCGCGGTGCGCGGTCGCGAGACCATGGACAAGATCATCGAAGGGCAGAACCCGGCGGACAACCTGACGCTGGTCGAGGACCTCTGCAATACCATGAAGTTCGGTTCGCTCTGCGCACTCGGCGGCTTCACGCCATATCCCGTCATGAGCGCCATCACCCATTTCCCCGAAGATTTCCACGGGACCCCGATGCGCGAGGCGGCGGAATGACCGCCCTTCGCGCGACCATCGCGTTTTCCGGATCGACAGGAGCCCGGCCATGAGCCTCGTCCACGAAATCGACTACGGTACCCCGAAATCCAAGGCGGAGAAGGAAGTCTCCGTCACCATCGACGGCTTCGAGATCAAGGTGCCGGAAGGCACGTCGATCATGCGGGCAGCGATGGATGCCGGCATCCAGGTACCGAAACTCTGCGCCACCGATATGCTCGACAGCTTCGGCTCCTGCCGCGTCTGCGTCGTCGAGATCCAGGGCCGCAACGGCACGCCGGCCTCCTGCACGACGCCGGTGATGGAGGGCATGAAGGTCTCCACCCAGACCGAGCGGCTGAAGCGCATCCGCAAGGGCGTGATGGAGCTCTACATCTCCGACCACCCGCTGGACTGCCTGACCTGCGCGGCCAATGGCGACTGCGAACTGCAGGACATGGCCGGCGCCGTTGGCCTGCGCGACGTGCGCTACGGCTATGAGGGCGAGAACCACCTGAAGAAGGAGAAGGACCAGTCCAACCCCTACTTCCAGTTCGACCCCGCCAAATGCATCGTCTGCTCGCGCTGCGTCCGCGCCTGCGAGGAGGTGCAAGGCACCTTCGCGCTGACGATCGAGGGCAGGGGCTTCGGCAGCCAGGTCTCCGCCGGCCTGATGTCGGACAATTTCTTCTCTTCGGAATGCGTCTCCTGCGGCGCCTGCGTGCAGGCTTGCCCGACCGCGACGCTGGAAGAGAAGTCGGTGATCCAGATCGGCTTGCCCGAGCACTCGGTGGTGACGACCTGCGCCTATTGCGGCGTTGGCTGCTCGTTCAAGGCGGAAATGCGCGGCGAAGAACTCGTCCGCATGGTCCCCTCCAAGGACGGCAAGGCCAACCGAGGCCATAGCTGCGTCAAGGGTCGCTTCGCGGTCGGCTACGCCACCCACAAAGACCGCATCCTGAAGCCGATGATCCGCCCGACCTACAAGGACGAGTGGCAGGAGGTTTCCTGGGACGAGGCGCTGACCTTTGCAGCGACCAAGATCAAGGACATCCAGCGCCGCTATGGCCGCGGCTCGGTCGGCGCGATCTCGTCGTCGCGCTGCACCAATGAGGAGGTCTACCTCGTTCAGAAGCTGGTGCGCGCGGGCTTCGGCAACAACAACATCGACACCTGCGCCCGCGTCTGCCATTCGCCGACCGGCTACGGCCTGTCGACCACGTTCGGTACCTCTGCCGGCACGCAGGACTTCGACAGCGTCGAGGACAGCGACGTCATCCTGGTGATCGGCGCCAACCCGACCGACGGCCATCCGGTCTTCGCGTCACGCATGAAGAAGCGGCTGCGCGAGGGCGCCAAGCTCATCGTCATCGATCCCCGCCGCATCGACCTCGTGCGCACCCCGCACATCGAGGCCGAGTATCATCTGCCGCTGAAGCCTGGCACCAACGTCGCGATGATGACGGCGATCGCCCATGTCATCGTCACCGAGGGGCTGATGGCCGAGGCTTTCATCCGCGAGCGCTGCGACTGGGACGAGTTCCAGGAGTGGGCGTCCTTCGTCGCCGAGGACCGGCATTCGCCGGAGGCTGTCGCCGGCGTCACCGGCGTCGACGCCGAGCTGGTCCGCAAGGCGGCACGGCTCTACGCCACCGGCGGTAATGGCGCGATCTATTACGGCCTCGGCGTCACCGAGCACAGCCAAGGCTCGACGACGGTCATGTCGATCGCCAACCTTGCCATGGCCACCGGCAACATCGGCCGGCGCGGCGTCGGCGTGAACCCGCTGCGCGGCCAGAACAACGTGCAGGGCGCCTGCGACATGGGCTCGTTCCCGCATGAGTTCACCGGCTACCGCCACGTCTCCAGCGACGAGGTGCGCGAGACCTTCGAGAGCCTGTGGAAGGTGAAGATCGACCACGAGCCGGGCCTGCGCATCCCCAACATGTTCGACGCCGCCGTCGACGGCACGTTCAAGGGCCTCTACGTCCAGGGCGAGGACATCCTGCAGTCCGACCCGGACACCAAGCACGTGTCGGCCGGCCTCGACGCGCTGGAGCTCCTGATCGTCCAGGACCTCTTCCTGAACGAGACGGCGAACTACGCCAACGTCTTCCTGCCGGGCTCGTCCTTCCTCGAGAAGGACGGAACCTTCACCAATGCCGAGCGCCGCATCAACCGCGTGCGCAAGGTGATGTCGCCGAAGGCCGGCTATGCCGACTGGGAGGTGACGCAGCTGCTCGCGCAGGCGATCGGCATGGAGATGAACTACACCCATCCGAGCCAGATTATGGACGAGATCGCCTCGGTGACCCCGACCTTCAAGAACGTCAGCTATGCGCTCCTGGAGGAGAAGGGCTCGGTGCAGTGGCCGTGCAATGAGGATCATCCGGAGGGCACGCCGACAATGCACATCGGCGAGTTCATGCGCGGCAAGGGCAAGTTCGTCATCACCGAATATGTCGCGACCGACGAGCGCACCGGGCCGCGTTTCCCGCTGCTGCTGACGACGGGGCGCATCCTGTCGCAGTACAATGTGGGTGCCCAGACGCGGCGGACCGACAACGTCGTCTGGCACGACCAGGATCTCCTCGAGATCCACCCGCACGATGCCGAGATGCGCGGCGTGCGGGACGGCGACTGGGTGAAGCTCGACAGCCGCGCCGGCTCGACATCGCTGCGAGCCAAGGTCACGGACCGCGTCGCCGTCGGCGTCGTCTACACGACCTTCCATCACCCGATGACCCAGGTGAACGTCATCACCACGGACTTCTCGGACTGGGCGACCAACTGCCCGGAATACAAGGTGACCGCGGTGCAGATCTCGCCGTCCAACGGCCCGACCGAGTGGCAGGAGGAATACCGCGAGCTGACCGAGGAAAGCCGCCGCATCGCCGTGCTCGACGCGGCGGAATAAGATGGCGCCGACAATTCCCGCGGCGTCCGCGCCGCGGGTGGCAACTATCTCGTACCGGGGCGGTGCGTTCGTCTCGGGCGAGCGGGCCGTGCCGGCGGAGGTGGCGATTGCCATCTCGATCGACGGCTCGACCCATGCCGTAATGATGGCGACGCCTGATCACGTCGAAGAGCTCGGCCTTGGCCTCGCGCTGAACGAGCGGATCGTGGCATCGCGCGCCGAGATCGAGCGCATTGAGGTTGTCGAGACCGAACTCGGTCTCGACTGCCAGATCCGCCTCTCCGACGCGCGCGGCGCGACCTACACCGCCCGGCGGCGGCAGATGACGGGGCCCGTCGGCTGCGGCCTCTGTGGCGTCGAGTCGCTGGAACTCGCCGCGCCCGCCTTGCCGGTCGTGACCGCCGATACGGTTTTCGGCCCTGCCGAAATTGTCGCCGGGATGGAAGCGATGGCACGGCTGCAGACGCTCGGGCGGGAGACCCGGGCCGTTCATGCGGCAGCGTTTCATGACCCGTCCGGCCGGACGGTGACCCGCGAGGACGTCGGCCGCCACAATGCGCTGGACAAGGTTGCCGGCGCGCTGGCGATGTCGGGAGTCAACCCGGCCGAGGGCTTCCTCACCATCACCAGCCGCGTCTCGGTCGAGCTGATCCAGAAGGCGGCGATCATGGGCGTCGGTCTCATCGCCGCGGTCTCGGTGCCCACGGCGCTGGCGATCCGCGAGGCCGAAGCCGCCGGCGTGACGCTCGTCGCTATCGCGCGCGGCGACGAGTTCGAGATCTTCACCCACCCCATCCGCGTTTCCGGCGCCAGCGCCGCAGCCCCGAGAGCCAGCCATGCAGCGTGACAAACTCATCCACATGGCGAACCAGATCGCCGCCTTCTGCGAGACCAATCCGCGTGGCGCCCGCCAGACCGCGGATGTCGCCGACCACATCAACAAGTTCTGGGAGCCGCGCATGCGGCGCAAGCTGCTGGAGCGGCTGGAGGGCGGCGAGACCGAGGGCGTCCACCCGCTGGTGCTGGACGCGGTCGCCCATATCCGCCGGCCGCCGCCGATCGAGATCCTGCCGGAGGCATAAGGCCCAAAGGTCTCTCAGTATCGTGAAGGGCGGAGGCGTCTGCGTCCGTCCCTATGCCATTTGAGGGGACGCAAGTCCCGTGCGCGTTTGGAGAGATTGAGCGGGCTTTGCCGATAAAATCGATCAGAGGATCGATTGCTGCCCGTTCCCCACTGCTCTGGCAGCATCGGCAGAGGGGCGGCTTGCCCCGCAACAGCGGGATCAATCCACACCGCCTGAGGATCAGGGGTCGACCTGCTCCAGGCCTTCGAAGAACCAGCCGGGCGCGACCGAGAACTGCACGGCAATCCAGTAGAGCCGGCTCGCGCTGATGCGGTTGGCGCCGGTCTCGTATTTTTGGATCTGCTGGTAGCTCACGCCGATGCGCTCGCCCAGCTCTTCCTGCGTCTGGTTGCAGAGGATCCGCATGTATCTGACGCGGCGTCCCACATGAACATCGATGACATCAGGCACTACACGCAAAGGGCCTTACCTCCGAGGACTTCACTCTGAGGTAAACCGCTTTCGTCCCAGACTCAACGCCAATTTGCGGACACGCTTTCGAATTAGTTGTGCGGCAAGGCAGACAACAACTCACTCTGCATGACCCGGGCTTTTTCCGCAGCCGCAGGCAGGCCCAGCCGTCGGGCTTCTCGCGCGATATAGGCGGAGAAATGCACCAGCGCTGCAACGTCGGCAGCATAGCGATCGTCGTCATTGTCGGCGATCTGGCAATGGTTCTTCGAGGGGGTCATGACAAGACTTTCGGGAGCCCATCGATCCTCGATCTGACGGGCGGTTGGAGCGGAATGCGCGGCTGCGTAAGAGCGGTCACAAAGTCGCGATGCGGACCGAAGTGAAGGATCTGGTTGCCCTCGATACCGGCGGCGCGACGGGCTGCCGAGAGGGCACGCGGCGTCACGTCGAACATCGCCGCGATGCAGGACTGCCCGTTGACGTCCTGCGGCAGCCCAAGCGGCGAAACCTGCCAGCCGAAATCGGTCCAGCGCGGTAGCCAGTAGGTTTCCTGAATGCCCCCGAGCCGGGAGACGCCGGCATCGAGGCAGTATTCCATGACGGCACAGCACATCGAACTGGCGACGCTCCGACGGCCGCGACCACGCGCTGTAGGGACGACGAACATGCGGGTCCATTCGGCCTCGGTCGGACCGGACGGCATCGGCTTGGCGACGAGATGGGGAAACACCTCCCCAAGAAGAGTCGGTGTGGAGAAGGGACGCAGCCGGCTGCCCGCCACGAATTCTGCATCGCGGAAGGCGAGCAGATAGGTTGCGTCGTCGGTATCGAACTGGTCGGTCTCGAGACCCGTCGGCTTCGGCGGCATCCAGTGTTTCTCCTCGACATAGATTCGGTACCGCCACTGGAAGAACACCTCCATCTCGTCTTCGTAGGCGGTCCGGTTGGCGGCGGTCACAACATGCACTTGCAGCATCGACACCTCCCAGGTTGGGAGGAGGTTAGTGAGTGACTGACTTCGGTCCCATCCGCGCAACGGAGGGGATTGACGCTGCGGCCGGATGACTTCAGCGGACGTCGCTATCGGCCGCCTTCGCCAGTGGCATCGTGTCCCGCGCCCGTAAGCCGGCTATCAAATAGATCGGCCTTCTCAAACGGATGGCGTCTTTGAAATCTCTTTCAGCACTATTGGCCAGCGGCCCTTAACCCCGACTGGCAGTTTGGAACCGGAGTGATCCATGCTTGACGCGGGCGTTCGCGCCCCGGCGGTGTCAGGGGCGGATTTCGCCGCGGCGGATGCCCTCGGAAACGGCATGGGCGAGCGTCGCGACATCGAGCTTGGCGCGAATGCTGCTGAAATAGCCGCGGACGGTGTGCTGGCCGAGCCCAAGAATGACCGAGATGTCCCAGCTGGACTTGCCGGCGGCAGCCCACGTGAGGCACTCGCGTTCGCGCTTGGACAGGATGGGCTTGGCGTCGCGCGGCGGATCCAGCAGCTGGCGTACCGCATCGGCGGCAAAGATGCCCATGAGCTGCAGCGCCGAGAGGTCCCGCGGCGAGGCGCTCGAGGTTTCCGACGAAGCGAAGGCGACCGCCGTCTGCCAGTGCCGGGCGGAGTACATCGGCACCACGTACCCATCGACAAAGCCGTTCTCACGCGCCTCGCCGTTGACCTGAAGGGCGCCTTTGGACTGCGCAAGCGGTGCTGGAACGTCGCGCCAGAGGTAGGGTCGCGTGGTCTTCAGCGACCATTGCGCGACGCCGTCGATGGCGAAGTAGTTGGACTCGGTATAGCGGTCGTACCACTCTTCCGGCCACGCGTTGATCATCACTAGTGGCGCCAGATCTTCCATTTTCATGGGCAGGCCGGTGATGAGGAAATGCTCGAATCCGAGCGCCGCGCTCTCGGCTTGGAGGTTCGCCAGAATCTCCTTCGGGTCCGTCAGTTCCCGGGTCTTATCGATGAATTCGAACGCTGCCAGCTCGACGCACATTGCGAAAGGGGCTCCACTACATACCGTGATGGCGCCGGCAGACGGCACTATCCCTCATGACGTAAGGTCAAAACAGACCTTTTTGAAAGTAGGTCGGTATGTGTCACGGTAAATAATTACGGGCCAGCCAAATTCGGCAAATTCACGGCAAAATGGCGGCTTCGCTGTGGCAAATGACGTGCCCTATTGCGGTGGTTGTAGCCTCGCCCAAGAATCTGTTCGGCATAACAAGCGCCTGTAGCGCCGCGGGCAGGACGCCTGCCCGCGGCGGCTGCCACCCTCAGTTGTCGGTGACGTGGGTCTGTGGGCGATCAGTGCCGTCGGCAACCTCCTCGTGCCATTTGCCGGCCTTGTCCTGGTAGACAATGCCGTCGGTCTCGCCCGAAAGGCCCTGGCGCGCGGCGGCATCCTTCGCAGCTTCCAGCGCATGGTCGTGCGTCGGGAACGTTTCGGAGAAAACGTCGTCGACCTTGTAGGCCCAGCCGCCATCGTGCTGCACGATTTTATAGTCCAGTTCGCTCATGTCGCTTCCTCTGTTCGGGGCAGCCGATCAACCGATCGGCCGTCTTGTCCTGTCGCAAAAACGTCCGGCTGTCCGGCCCGTTCCCGCCGCGGGGCGTCTGCCGCAAGAGGCGCAGTCTAGTCCTTCCGGGCGCCGCCGTCGTCCCCGAGGAGCGCGAATATCGCGGCCTGGCCGGTGAGGTCGTCCAGGACCAGATCGGCGTCGGTGAAATCCTCGTCGGCGGTATAGAGGGCCGGCGTCACGATGCAGCGCAGCCCTGCTGCCTTGGCGGCGCGAAGGCCGTTGCTGGAATCCTCGAAAGCGAGGCAAGCGGAAGCCGGCAGGCCGAGTTCGCGCAGCGCCAGTTCGTAGACGTCGGGCGCCGGCTTCTTGGCGGGCACCATGTCGCCGCAGGCGATCACCTCGAAGATGCCGCTCTCGCCGGGAAAGACCGCTTGGAGCAGCGCATCGACGTTGTCGCGGGTGGTGGTGGTAGCGATCGCCAGCCGCACGCCGCGGCGCCGAGCCTCGGCGATTAAAGCGGCGACGCCCGGCTTCAGGGCGAGCGCGCCGTCCCGCACCGCCTGGGTATAGACCTCTGTCTTCGTGCGGTGCAGGTGCTCGACCAGTTCGTCGAGCGGCGTTGCCGGCGTGATCTCCTCCTCGTCGACGAAGGCCCGCATCCGCTCCTTGCCGCCGGAGACTTTCAGCAGTTCCTTGTAGCGGTAGGTATCCCAGTGCCAGGAGAGGTTCGCTTTGCCGAAAGCTTCGTTGAAGGCGTTACGGTGAAGCTCCTCGCTCTCCACCAGCGTGCCGTCGACGTCGAAGATCAAGGCGGTCATGCCTTGGACCCGGATGACCCGGCGTGTGCGCTCAGCGTCTCCAGCGCGCCCGGCAGATCGTCGAGCCGGGCGATGACGAGATCAGCCCCGAGCCCGTCGGCGCCAACCTTGGTGTAGCCGCCCCGCACCGCCACGACCAGCATGCCAGCGGCCTTGGCGGCCATGACGTCGTTCTCGCTGTCGCCGACGAAGACGGCCTCCGACGGTTCGATCGAGAGCAGCTGGCAAGCGTGCAGGATGAGGCCGGGCGCCGGCTTGGTCGCGGGGCCCGCATCGCCGCCGACGACGACGTCCATCAAGTCGGCGAGGCCGAAATGGGTCAGGATGTCATGCGTCTCGGCGCCGGGCTTGTTGGTGACGACGCCGACCTTGACGCCCCCGGCGGAGAGGTCGCGCGTGGTGTCGCTGGCGCCGGGATTCAGCGTCGTCAGCTCGGTAGAGCGCGGGGTGTAGATCGAGCGGAAGCGCTCGACGATCCGCTCGCGCGTCGCCGGGTCGAGGTCCTTGCCGAGACCGGCATAGGCACGCTCGATCAGCTTGTGCACGCCGGCACCGATCATGCCGGTCACCGCCTCCAGCGTGTAGGGCGGCTCGCCATAGCTCTCCAGCGTCTGATTGAGCGCGGCGTGGAGGTCGGGGGCGGAATCGATCAGCGTTCCGTCGAGGTCGAACAGCACGGCTTTCGGCCAGGTCAAAGGGGGCATGGGGCGAAATCCTTTCCATGGGCGCGCCTTCATCCGCGCGCCACACCGGCCGGTGAAACTGCCGGCGGATCGCTTGCCGGCCCAGGGCCATCTTTACACGATTGCGCGCTGCACCTAAGGCCGTCAATGTCATCGCGATGCTGCACTGCCCTCGAACGCCGGAACCATCCCATGAAATTCAAGGTCGGCTGCTATCTCGCCTACGAGGCGCACGAGCGGTGTCTTTTCACCTTCAACGTCCAGGCCTTCGAGGCTGAGAATCAGCGGGTGATCGAGGAGACGCTGACCGTCTCGCCGTCATCGCTCCTCGAGCACTATGTCATGCCGGAAACCGGCAATCGCTGCGTGCGCTTCGAGGCCGGGCCAGGTCCGCTGTCGGTGCGCTACGACGCGCTGGTCGAACTGACGCCGCTGCGCGCCACCGCGACGCCGATCCGCGAGATCGACATCGAGAAACTGCCGCCCGCGGTTCTCGCCTATCTCTACCCGAGCCGCTACTGCGAGGCGGACCGGCTGGCGCATTTCGCCAATGTCGAGTTCGGCGCGATGGACCGCGGGCATGACCGCGTCACCGGCATCTGCAACTGGATCTACGCGCATCTCGGCTACGTCGCGGGCTCCAGCGACGAGCACACATCGGCGCTCGACAGCTTGGTTGACCGGGCCGGCGTCTGCCGCGACTTCGCCCATCTCGGCATTGCGCTCTGCCGCGCGCTCGGCATTCCCGCACGGTACGTCAGCGTCTACGCCTGGCGCCTGCAGCCGCCGGATTTCCACGCGGTGTTCGAGGCCTATCTCGGCGGCCGCTGGTACTTGTTCGACCCGACAAGGCAAGCGGCGATCGAGGGCCTGGTACGCATCGGCGTCGGCCGGGACGCGGCCGAGGTCGCGTTTTCCAACTATACCGGCATGGTGTCGCCGACCGACATGTCGGTGCGGATCGAGGCGCTCGACGGCCCAGACTGGTACGTGCCGACGACGGATGCGATCAGCGTGTCCGCCGTCTGAGTCGCGCACTGGCCTCGGCCGTCTTCGGCGTCAGTCGGCTGCGTCCGGATCGAGCACGGCGAGCGTGATCCAGTGCGCGACGAGCGCCGGCTTCAGCGCGCCTTCGATCTCGACCGTCGCGCTCCAGGCCGACTGCACGGAGACCGCGCGCTCGGTCAGCCCGACCAGCTGGAATTTGCCGCGGACCCGGGCGCCGGATTTGACCGGGTTCATGAAGCGGACGCGGTCGAATCCGTAATTGATGCCCATGCGCGTCTTGCGCACGCCCGGCAACGCTCCGAAGGCGAGGACCGACAGCAGCGACAGGGTCAGAAAGCCATGCGCGATGGTGCCACCGAACGGCGTCTCGGCCAGCGCGCGGGCGGGGTCGACGTGGATGAACTGGTGGTCGAGCGTCGCATCGGCGAAGGTGTCGATCATCGACTGGTCGACCGTCAGCCAGTCCGAGACGAACTCCTCGCCGTCGACGAGGGCCCGGTAGTCCTCCAGCGGGATCAGCTTGCGGCGGATGGCCTCGGCCTCTGCGGCCCGTTCTGCTTCTGACAAGTTTAGCTTTCCTCGAACAATCCGCGCCCGGTCTGGACGCCGATCCCGCCGTCGAGCGGCAGGATCGCACCGGTCATATACGCGCCCGAGCGCCCACAAAGAAACAGCACAAGCGCAGCGATATCGTCGGGCGTCCCGAGCCGGCCGAGCGGCACATTGCCGCCGACGGCCGCAGCCTTCTCGGCGGTGCCGGTGGCAAACGCCGTCATCCGGCTCTGGAAGACACCGGGCGCGATGGCGTTGACGGTGATGGACCGGCCGGCGAGTTCCTTGGCGAGGATTTTCGTCAGGTGGTGCACCGCCGCCTTGGAGGCCGCATAGGAATAGGCGCCGTCGCCAAGCGGGGCGGCGCCCATGACCGAGCCGATGTTGACGATGCGGGCGGGATCGCCGGCGGAGGCGGAAGCCTCCAGCTGCGGCAACAGGCGCTGTGTCAGCGTGAACAGGCCGGCGACGTTGACGTCCATGACCTTCGACCAGGCGGCATGCGGGAACGCGCCGAGCGGCGCGCCCCACGAGACGCCGGCATTGTTGACGAGGATGTCGAGACGGTCGCTCGCCGCGCCGACTGCTTTAGCGAGGGCGTCGACGCCCGCCTCGGTCGCGACGTCGCCCGGCAGCGTCTCGACACGGCCGGGAAGGCCGGCGGCGTTGATCTCGGCGGCGGCGGCCTCGCAGACCTCGCGCTTGCGCGAGGCGATCAGCACCCGCGCGCCCGCGGCCGCCAGGCCTTCGGAGATCATCCGGCCGATGCCGGTGCCGCCGCCGGTGACGAGGGCGGTCTTGCCCTCGACCGAAAACAATCGCTGGAGGATCTGCATCCGCGTCTCCCTTGCCCCTCATCGCCGTCCCTCAACGCGAGGCGGCCTTTCCGAAATTGACAGCATACCGCTCCGTATGTCCAGCTGGAGCGGACCCCTTCAGGAGCACGTGCGATGGCGGATCAACCGGCTTCTTCCCCTGGCTCCGTAGACAGCCAGCAGCGTTTGGGCTCTGCACGGCATAGTCGTTTCATCGAGGGGCGGCGCGAGACGGTCAGCGATAGCGGGGCGGTCTCACGCGACGCGCTTCTCACGGCCGCCGCGTCGACATTTCGCGAGGACGGCTTCGAGCGGACGTCGATCGATGCCTTGGCGCGCCGGATGGGAGCGACAAAAGGACTCGTCTACCACCACTACCGGTCCAAGGACGATCTGTACGGCGACGTCTGCCGGCGCGGGTTCGCCCTCGCCTTTGCGACCGTCTTGCCCGCAGCGAGCGCACGCGACCGGGCCGTCAGCCGGCTGCGCCGGATGATCGAGGCGCATGTCGGCGCGGTGTTGGAGCACGCGGCCGTGCAGCAGGCGATGCTGCACGGCTATGGCAGGCGGGGCAGTGCTCTCGCCGGAAACCCAGCGGTGACGACAGAATTAGACGCCGAGCGCGCCCGCTATGTCGCGCTGTTCGGCAAGACGCTGGCGGCAGCGGTCGCCGAGGGCGACCTCGTTTCCCCGATCGCCGCTCCATTGGCGCTCGGCGCGCTGATGGCCGTGATCGATGCGCCCGTGTTCTGGCCGGCGAACGCATCCGGTGCACCGAAGCATCCCGCCCGCGACCTCGCTTTGTTTGCGCTGCGCGGTGCAGGGGCGGGGGCTGGCATCATCGAAGAGGAATTCTGACACGCCGCGAAGCCGCGTCGACGACGCCTGACGGCAGGGGTGCCCTGTTCGTCCCGAGGGCCGGACTGCCCAGCGCTTGTCCGTCAGCCGGGGCCGCTAGCGCCCAAGGTGGCGGCGGAAGGCGGCGAGCGTTTCCGGCCCGACATGGTGCTCGATACCCTCGGCGTCGAGTTCGGCAGCCTCCGCGCTGACGCCGAGCGCGATCAGGAAATCATGGACAAGATGATGGCGCGTGCGGGCCTCGGCGGCGATCGCCTTGCCCTTCTCGGTGAGGAAGATCGCGCGGTAAGGCTCGCTCGCGGCCAGGCCGTCGCGCACCAGCCGCTGCACCGTGCGCGCGACCGTGCCGGGCGACACGCCGAAGCATTCGGCGAGATCCGCCGCGCGGGCCTCGCCGTGCCGGACGATGAGATCGTCGATCATCTCGACATAGTCCTCGGCCAGCTCGGACTGGTGCGCCTCGCGAACCCTTGCGAAACGCGCGGCGAGGCGGGTCACGGCGACATTGCGCACTGGTTCGTCCTCGCCCGCCATCCGTGGTCCTCTCCCGCGTTTCCTGCTCCTGCATAAGCGGACAGTACCCGAGACGCAAAGTTTGTCACTGGACAAACTTCAATGCCGGTGCATAGATATTCGCAAATGAGCCTTCCTTTCTCCCAGCCATGGGGTCGTCGCCATGGTGTCGGGCGGGCGAAGGGGGCGCGCGCCGCGGGCCATGCTGGAAGGATGATCGCCATGACGTCGAATGCCGAGGTTGCCAACCCGAGGGGCTGGCGCCACGATCGCGGCGACGGATCGCTGGCGGACGTCCACCGCAGCGTGAAGATCGACCCGCGGGCGCCGAACTGGCGCAAGGCGGCAAGCTTCCTCGGCCCCGGCTATCTCGTCGCCGTCGGCTACATGGATCCCGGCAACTGGGCGACGTCGATCGCCGGCGGCTCGCGCTTCGGCTACACGCTGCTGGTCGTGGCGCTCGTCTCCAACATCATGGCGATCGTCCTTCAGTCGCTGTGCGCCCGGCTTGCCATCGCCTCGGGCCGCGACCTGGCACAGGCTTGCCGCGACGCCTATCCCCGGCCGGTCACCTACGTGCTCTGGGCGATGGCCGAGGTTGCGATCATCGCCACTGACATCGCCGAGGTCATCGGCACGGCGATCGGCCTCAACCTCATCTTCGGCATTCCGCTGGAGATCGGCGTCCTTATCACCGCGGTCGACGTGTTCCTGATCCTCTATCTGCAGAAGGTCGGCTTCCGCTGGGTCGAGGCGCTGATCATCACGCTGCTCGGCGTCATCGCCGTCTGCTTCGCCGTGCAGATCGCCATGGCCGATCCGAACTGGGGCGACGTCATCCGCGGTTTTGCGCCGACGACCGAGATCGTCACCAATCCGGAAATGCTCTACCTTGCGCTCGGCATTCTCGGCGCGACGGTGATGCCGCATAACCTCTATCTGCATTCGGGCATCGTGCAGACCCGCGAGATCGGCACGACGATCCCGGATAAGCGCCAGGCGTTGAAATACGCGACGATCGACAGCACCGTCGCGCTGATGTTCGCGCTGCTGATCAACGCCGCGATCCTGATCCTGGCGGCGGCGACCTTCTACGCCAGCGGCCGCACCGAGATCGCCGAGATCGGCGAGGCGCACAGCCTGCTCGCGCCGCTGCTCGGCCTTGCCATCGCGCCGACCCTCTTCGGCGTCGCGCTGCTCTGCTGCGGCATCAACTCGACGGTGACGGCGACGATCGCCGGGCAGATCGTCATGGAAGGGTTTCTGCGCATCAAGCTGGCGCCGTGGCTGCGCCGGCTGATCACCCGCGGAATCGCCATCGTGCCGGCGGCCGGCGTGACCATCTGGTACGGCAATTCCGGCACCGGCAAGCTTCTGGTGCTGACGCAGGTGGTGCTGAGCCTGCAGCTCTCCTTCGCCGTCTTCCCGCTGGTGATGTTCACCTCCAACCGCGCCAAGATGGGCGCGCTGGTGGCGCCGCTCTGGCTGGTGGTCTCGGCCTTCGCCATCGCGATCGTGATCGCGCTGCTCAACATCAAGCTGCTGGTCGACTTCGTGCTGTAGCGACAGGCGCGTACGGGGGCGCCTGTCGCTTCCGTCAGCTCTTCCTGGAGAACAGGCTGGCGATCAGCGATTTCGGCCGGGCGAGGCGGGAGGAGCGCATGCTCGAGACCACTACCAGCCGCTTCACGTCGCCGCGCTTGAAAGCGGCAAGGAAGCGCTTGTAGTCCTTGAAGGAAACGCAGCCGTTGGAATCGCCGCCCTTGCCCAGCATGTAGGTATGGGCAAGCAGGCCATCGCGGTTGTGGATCTTCTGCTGGCCGCCGATCGGGTTCAGGCGGATCGCCTCGACGCCGTGAAACAGGCTCTCGCGCATCTTCAGATCATAGGTGTGGGGCGGGGTCGGTCCGCGGTTCTTCTGGTGCACTTGGCTCGGGTCGTCGCGCATCCGGCCGAGGCCCGAATGCGCTTCGAGCTTCTCGCCATTCGGCAGATACACCGTCGCTGCCGAGATGTCGTAGACCGCGACGCCGCGGCCGAGGCCTTGCATCGGCGCCGTCTCCTCGACGTCCGGCACGGCCTCGATACCGGCATCGGGCCGGGCGTAGGCGAGGACGTTCGGGCTTGGCAGTCCGCGGCGGCGGGGCGGGATCGGCAGGATCCGCTCGGGTCGTGCCGCCGGCAGTGGGATCGCGGCATCGTCGATCGCCTGCGTCAGCGCCGCGACCGCCGATTCCGGCTTCAGCTCCGGCAGCTGCGTCTCGACATGGTCCTCGACGACTTCCGGCCGCAGCGGCGCCTTGACGGCGGTCGAGAGGCTGGCGAGGACGACAGGGGATTCTGCGGCGAGGGCTGCCACCCGGACCGGGGCCGGCAGCGGAACGGCGACGGGCGCGACGAAGGAGGCTGCCGCCGCCGCGTCGAGGGCGGCGAGGTGCGACAGTGGCAGCGGCGACGTCGGCGCCGCGGGGCGTGGGATCGCCGCCGTCAGGGTCGTCAGCCGCTGGCTCCTGATGGCCGCCTCCTGATGATGCGGTCGGGCGGCCGGGTGTGGCGTGACGACGGCGACCTTCGGGGTGTGGACGCGCGCCTCCTTGGCCGCCACAGGGACGGTCGGCAGCGACGGTGCGACCCAGGCGGCCGTCGGCACGGCGGGCGATCGGTGCGGGGCGGGGGCGGCGAGGATGGCCGCAACGACGGCGGTGCCGCCGCCGAACGTGCCGATCAGCGCGCAGGAGCGCAGAAGGGATTTCCGGGCGCTTGGCTTGCGGACGGGTTGGGCTGCGTGTCGTGTCATCTGGGGCGCCGGCTTCTGCTCGCGAGAGCGGGATGATGTGCGAGAACCCGCTGGGGAACGCCGGAGCTGACTTCAGTCATCGCACCCTCAGCATGGCTGCTTATGGTTACCAAAGTCCTTTCGCCGCGCGATTTCAGGCCGTTGGTAATTTCGATCGCCCGCATGCCTTGTCGGCGGCGGGCGTCCGATACGCCGAGGATGGGATCGAAGAAAGGCAGACGTCGGTCGGAAATACGGCCGGCGATCAGCGCCATAAGGCAAGCCGCGGCGTGAGCCGGCGACGCTGGAAGGGGACGTGCGCGTCGGTGAGGGCCGTCGGCGGACCCAGGTTAAATCGCACGGGATCTCGGGCGGCGAATGAGCCGGCCGACACCTCTATTCTGGGAGAGGCGAGAGCTTCCCCTAGGTCAGTCCGGTGCAAGCCATTTCTGGCAGGGTCAATGCGGGAACTTTGCGGTGGAGCAGATGAGCAGCATCGAATCCTTTCTCACCCCGGCCACGGCCGCAGCGAAATACGTGTCGATGCTCGACACCAACCAGGATCTGGTGGTTGCACCGGAAGAGCTGGTCCTGCCACAGGAGCCGGTCGCTCCCGACGCGGTCCAGGAGCGACCGACGCTCTCTTCCGCCGAGACCTTGACCGATCCGGTCGCGGCCGCTCTTCTCAGCGTGCACGCGGCCGAAGATCCAGCAGCGCCGGTGGCGGACGCCAGGGCGGCCTACCGCTCCGATGAGCGATCTGCCACCAATTAACGCCCCTCGCTGACGACCAAACGCGTTCCGTCGTCATGCGGGCTGCGAGCTGAAGTGAAGTCGGCGAGCCGCGTGCGACCGGCGGATGAAACCAACCGGTCCGTCCGGACTAGTCCCGAGGCTTCAGCGGGGTGATGCCGCCTTCGTCATTGTCGGGGATCGCGCCGGCCTCGCTGTCGGCGACCGCGTTGGCAAGCGCCTCGGGGTGATAATCCGGATCGGGCGAGCCCTTGCTGCCAACCAGCGTGTCGGCGGTGCGGGGCATGCCGCCTTCTGCCGGTACCCTGTCGTTCTCGGCGGAAGAGTTTCTGGAAAAGATGTGGGGGGTGGCCATCAAATGTCCTTTGTGAAGGGGCGGGCGAGGGCAGTTTTAGCGCCCGAAGTGTCCCGATGCGCCGCAAGCCGTTTGGCCGACGTCGCGGAAGGCTAACCCCGGGCGCCGACTGCTGTTCCCTCAGCCCCTTCCGTCCGGTCTTCCGCCTGGTTCTGCCTGCCGGCGACCGCGGCCCGCTTCGCCTCAGCCCAGGCCGAGGTCGGGGCTCATCGCCACGCGGTGATCGGCGAAATCGGAATTGGGCAGCAGTGGATACCAGCCGGGCCGGCCGGGATCGCGGTCGTAGGGATAGCCGCCGAGCGAGCGGTAGAGCTCGGCATAGGTGCCGAGCTTCTCGCGGTCGAGCGTAACGCCGAGCCCAGGACCTTCCGGCACCGCGATGGCGCCGTCCTTGTAAGCCATCTTGCCGCCGACGATGACGTCGTCCTTCAGGTGGTGATAGTGCGCATCGGCGGTAAAGACGAGGTTCGGCAGGACGGCGCCGAGATGCAGCATGGAGGCAAGCTGGATCCCGAGTTCGCCGGACGAGTGGACGGCGATGCCGAGGCCGAAAGTGTCGCAGATCTGGCCGGCACGGATGCAGGCGCGGATGCCGCCCCAGAAGGTCGTATCGAGCAGGATGACGTCGACGGCGGGATCGCGGACATTGGTCGCCAGCTGCTCGAAGTCGACGACGATGGTGTTGGTGGCCAGCGGGATCGACAGCTTCTCGCGCAGCCGGCGCATGCCGGCAAAGCCCCAGGTCGGGTCTTCGAAATAATCGTTCCGCAGGCCCTCGATGGCCTGGCCGAAGCGGAGCGCCTGCTCGACCGACAGCGCTGCGTTCGGGTCGTAGCGCAGCGTGTCCTCGGGAAACTCCGCGGCGAGGGCCCGGTAGCATTCCAGCTCGTAGTCGGGATGGAACACGCCGGCCTTCAGCTTGTGGGCGGTGAAGCCATGCTCCGCCTTCAGCTGATGGGCGTGCGCCAGCAGCTGCTCGACCGTCCGAACCTCGCCCTCGCCGGTGCGCCGGTCGGGATAGCGGAAGAACAGATAGCTGGCGAAGCCGACGGTCTCGCGTACCCGGCCCCCAAGGAGTTGGTAGACGGGCACGCCGAGCTTCTTGCCCATGATGTCGAGGCAAGCAAACTCCAGCGCGGCATGCAGCTGCGTCCGGTTGTTGTAGAGCGAGGCCGTCGGGTTGCAGATGGCATAGCGCATGCGGTTGAGATCGAAGGGATCGTGGCCGACGAGGTAGGATTTCAGCCCGGCAAAGGCGAGCGCCGCGCTCTCGCCGCCACCGCCCATTTCGCCAAGGCCGGTGATCCCCTCATCCGTGTCGACCTCGACGATGGTCCGCACGAACCGCCCCCAATGGGTGCCGTTGCTGTGCCGCAGCGCGGCCTCGAGCGGGACCGTGATCGTCGTTGCCCTGATGTCGGTAATCTTCACGCCACGCTCCCCGGCTTGCTGTCTCCAGCTGCCATGGTAGCATGGTAGGAGGGAATAGCGTAGCCGTCGCGAGCATCCTATCGGTGTCGATCGGTCCGCATTGACCATTGCACCCGGCAAGTCGACAGGCTTTCGCTGTCTTATTCGCGAAAGACGCTTTCCCCTTTCGCCCGTCAAATTCTAGGGTTCCTGCGTCATGCCGGACAAGCCGAGGGACTGTTGATGACCACCAGGAATGTCCAGCGGCGGCCGGAAACGTCAGGGGGGCCGGTCTTGCCGAACTGGGCGAGCGAGCCGGTCAATCCGAGGCTTCCCATCGCGCCGCAGATCTACGAGCGGCTGCGACGGTCGATCACCACGTTGGCGATCCTTCCCTCGGAAGCCTTGAGCGAGAAGGATCTGGCCGAGCACTTCAGCGTCAGCCGGACGCCGATCCGCGAGGCGCTGATCCGGCTGGCCGACGAGGGGCTGATCGACATCCTTCCGCAGCGCGGCAGCTTCGTCGCCCCGATCCGGCTCGGCGATGTCGAGGAAGCACAGTTCATCCGCGAGGCGCTCGAGGTCTGCGTGATCCGCCGCCTGACGGGTAGGGCTTCCGCAGCCTTCCTCGACGCCGGGCGGCGAAACCTTGCCGATCAGGCCGGGGCAGTGGCGCAAGGCGACCGCGAGCGGTTTCTCGCGCTCGATGAGGATTTTCACCGGAGCTTTTGCGAGGAGGCCGGGCTTCCCCGCAGCTGGCGCGTGGTGCAGTCGGTGAAATTGCAGATGGACCGGGTGCGCTACCTCAGCCTTCCGGATGACGGGCACCTGCAGCACCTCCACCAGCAGCACACCTCCATCCTGAATGCTGTGGAAGAGGGCGCCGCCGACACGGCCGCCGCCGGCATGACCGCGCATCTCCAGGAAGTCCTCCGGACGGTTCGTCGCTTGAACGAGACCCGGCCGGACCTTTTCGGCTGCTGATGCGAAGCCGAGGGTCTCAGCGACCGCGCATGAGGTAGGTGGATACGGACCGAAGGGGCTGCGTCAAGCGCCATGACTAGGAGTGATGGAGCGCCACGATGTCGCGGTCCCGGGCGTCGAGCTCCCGCGCTAGGTCGTCACGGGCCGCGAGCGAGCCTTGAAGTTCGCTTGTCGCTGCCGCAAGCCTCGACCGCATCTCCGCCAGTTCTGCGTCCCGGCGAGATTTCTCTTCCAGCGTGCTCGTCAGACCCCCCCCGGCGCGGGCGCGCTCCGCCTTTGCGTTTCGAGCTCCTCCAGAAGAGCCGCATGCTGCCGGCTGGAAACCGTCTGCTCGTCGAGGATGGTCTCCATCAGTTGGAGGCGCGAGCGTTTGCCGGGGAGGCTGTCCGGAGTGCTCGTCCGGGACGGTGAGGATCGGCCTGCCGTTCTCTGCGCCGGCCGCATCGAGATCTGTCATGGCCCACAGGAACGAAAAGGAGGCGAGCCGGTGCGGAAGGGCGGCCGCCGGAACGCGATCGCCTTTCTGCCGTAAGGCGAGCCCGCAGGCGTCGGTGCGGCCGTCTCGGCGGGGCCGCAAGCGTCGCCTTGCTACCGCCCAAGCGTCGGAGTATCCAGCAGCCCAATATGAACTGGATACCCGTCACATCATGATGACATCCCCGAACATGGTTGCAGACGCTTCCTCGCCGGCCGCCAGCGGCGTTTCGCGATCCGACCGCCTCGTCGCGGCCTATGAGGATATCCGCAATGGCCTCGGGCTCTACGAGCTCTGGCTGTTTCTCGGCTGGCGCGACACCAAGAAGCACTACAGCCGCTCGGTGCTGGGGCCGCTCTGGCTGACGCTTTCCATGGGTATCATGGTGGCGGCGCTCGGCGTCCTCTACTCCACCATCTTCAAGATGGACATCAGCACCTATCTGCCGTTCCTCGCGATCGGTTTCATCATGTGGGGGCTGATCGGGAACTCCATCACGGCGGCTTGCAACGTCTTCTCCAGCGCGGCACCGTCGATCCGGCAGATCAAGCTGCCGTACAGCGTCTACATCTTCCAGTTCGTCTGGATGCAGTTCGTCACTTTCGGGCACAACTTCATCATCTACATCCTCGTTGCACTGTTCTTCGGGATCTGGCCGACACTGACGACTCTGCTGCTGTTCCCCGCTCTGCTATTGATCCTCCTGAACTGCGTCTTCGTCGCGATGATCCTCGGGCCGCTCTGCGCCCGCTTCCGCGACATCCCGATGATCATCGCAAGCATCATCCAGGTGACCTTCTTCATGACGCCGATCCTGTGGAGCGCCAGCCAGGTGCCCGAGCGGGCGATCTTCGTCGGCGCCAACCCGTTCTACCACTTCATCGAGATCGCGCGTGATCCGCTGCTCGGCGGAACGGGCACGCTCGGCAACTGGCTGACCTGCCTCGGGATCACCCTCGGCATGGGCACCATCGCCTTCCTGTTTTTTGCCCGCTACCGCGCGCGCATCGCCTATTGGGCTTGAACATGGCTTCTATCCAGCTCGACGCCGTCTCGGTCGACATTCCGATCTTCAACATCAGCGACCGGTCGCTGAAGAACAACATCATCTCGGCGGCGACCGGCGGTCAGATCCGGCCGCGCGCCGGCGCGACCGGGCGGGCGATCGTGCGTGCCATCGATGCGCTGACACTTAACCTGGAGCACGGCGAGCGCCTCGGCCTTCTCGGCCATAACGGCGCCGGCAAGTCGACGCTGCTGCGCGTCCTGGCGGGCATCTACGAGCCCACTAGCGGACGCCTGAAGATCAGCGGTTCCGTCGCCTCGATGTTCGACCTCGGTTTTGGCTTCGATCCCGACGCGACCGGCTGGGACAACATCGTCCTGCGGGGCATGCTGCTTGGCTATTCCCGACGCGAAATCGACCGGTTGTCGAGCGATATCGGCGAAGCCTCGGGGCTCGGCGAATTCCTGGACATGCCGCTGCGCACCTATTCGACCGGCATGTCGACGCGCCTCGCCTTCGCGGTGTCGACCTCCATCACGCCGGAAATCCTCCTGATCGACGAGGGCATCGGCGCCGGCGACGCGGCATTCCACGCGCACGCGAAGGAGCGTCTGAAGACGTTCATCGGCGAGGCCGGCCTCCTCGTCATGGCCTCGCACTCCAACGGTCTCTTGCGGCAATGGTGCAGCACGGGCCTCTGGATGGAGCATGGCCGGGTGCGGATGCACGGCGCGATCGAGGACGTGATCGCGGCGTACGAGGCATCCGTCGCGCAAGGCTAACCGCTAGCCCGGGTCTCTCCGGGCCGAAACTGTGACGCGAGCGGTTCATGCATCGCGCACTGCCCTTGCAGACAGAGGCAGCCCCCGGGTGCTGTTGCTGACGCTGCCATGCGAGGTGGGCGGTCTACCGAAAGGACCGACCGAGTCTGCGGCCGACGTGCCGAGCCCTGCTTAGCAGGGGATAGAGCTCGTAGAGACGCTGCCAGCGCGGGCTGGTAAGCAGGCGCATCCGCATTCTTGCACGCGCCTTGAACAGCCGCGAAACGGTCGGCGTCGCGCAGACGATGTCGGTGTATTTCTGGGCAATCGCAATGTACTCGTCGCGGTAGGTCGCGAACTTGCCGCTGCTCGCGCCGACCGCGGCAATCGCCTCGCTGATGAACTGATGGTTGAATCGCGGGATCAGCGCATCGCGCATGTAGAAGCGTTCCTTGACGTCATCGTCCGGAAAGGCGGCGGCGAGCTTCTCGAAATAGCGCAGGCGCGAGCGCGCCATGCGGATGCCGTAGGACGTGCTCTCCGTGTGAATGCACCAGACGGTAACGGGCTTGGCGGTGAAGTGGTTGGTGAAACCCGCCCGGAAAATGCGCAGGAAGAGGTCGTCGTCCTCATAGCCCATGAACTGCACGTCGAACCCGCCGACGGCTTCGAAGGCCTTGCGCGAGATCAGGGAGGCGGAGGGAAGGACGAACATGTCCCGCGACAGCAGTTCGAAAATGTTCGCCTTCGGGTTCTTCGAATTGCGGGCGACGATGCTGGTGCGGACGATCTCGCCATTGCCCTCGGCCTCGAACAGTTCGCCGTAGACCCAGCCAAAATGCGGCTCGTTCTCCGGCATCGCTTCCACAAGGCTCTCGATGTGGTTCCGCAGATAGAAGTCGTCTTGGTCGAGGAAGCAGATGTAGTCGGCGCTGCTGGCGGCAACGCCGGCATTGCGGGCCGAGCCTTGTCCGCCATTCTGCTTGTGGAGAACCCGAAACCCCATGTCGGCGGCGATCTCGTCCAGACGCTCGGCCTCCGCCGGGCTCGAGCCATCATCGACGACGATGAATTCCGCCGGCGGGACCGTCTGCTCGAGGACGCTTCGCACCGAGCGCTCGATGAAGCTCGAGCCGTTGTAATAGGGAATGATGACGGCGACGCGGGTCTTATCCAGACGTTCCTGCCGTCTGTCGGCTTGGTAGGCGCTTTGCATCTCTTAGGCTTCCGCTTGTCCAAAGTCCGCGATGCTGCTGTTCAGCGGCGCGAACGACAATGTTGGCTGGGCCCAGATTGCTTCGTCGGACATCAAAGTCCGCAGGCCGGATTGGATTACAAAAGCATCTTATATCACTAAGAAAGCCATAATGTGCCAGCCCGCCTTCCGGGTAAACTACGTGGTTGTCGATGCCTTGATCCGCCCTTGCGAAAATTCATCTTACCGTTTGTTGCGCAACGGAAGAGAGGCGAAATGTCGGCGCATATACAATGCGTTGGCGGGAAACGAGCGTCAGGAAGAATGGCCCCAAACGCCGTTATTTGCTTTCTTCCAAAGGCAGCAGGCCGGTGTCCGCGAAAGGCCCGTACACACCGCTATGCTGTCCATGTCCCTGCCGCCAAAAGGATCGGCTGAACCCGGCGAGCAGGGCGCCGCCTGCCACCGCTGGTGCCCGGGAAAAAGCAACAGGGGGATCCGGTGAATGCGCTCTTTCTAGATCGCCAGCGCTCTGCGGATGGCCTCGCCCTGCTGGTGCCAGCCGTAGCGTAGATCCGCATCGGCGACCGCGCGTTCGGCCATGTCCCGGTAGAGCTGAGGGTGGGTCTCGAGATCCTCGATCGTCGCCGTGATCATCTCTTCCCACTGGTGGGCTGCGGCAAGGCGGGCGTTGTCGCCATGCCGGATCGCGCTCGCGAAGGTGAAGGTCGGCGTCGCAACGGTCGCGGTTCCGGTGATCGCCGCCTCGAAGTATTTCAGTTCGGACTTGCAGTTGGTGAACCGGTTGTCCTGCAAGGGGGCGATGTTGATCTCGGTCGAGCCGATCAGCCGCTGCAGGTTGACGTAGTCATGAAACGGCTCACGGTCGATGCGGCCGAGATGATCGAGCAGCGGTCCTGCCGGCTCGAGATAGCCGACCATGCGGATGCGCACCTGCGGAAACCGCTTGAGAAGCTTCGCCAGCGCGCTCTCGACGAGGGCGAAGTCCTTGATGTGCGTTGGTGATCCGCTGAAATAGCCGACATGCAGGTGCTCGTCCCGGGCATAGCCCGAGGCCTGCTTCGCGGCCCAGATGGCGCGCGAATAGTCGAGCTGTGCCTGGTTGATGAAGTTCGGGACGATCGCGGTCTCGACTCCGGCAAAGTCGGTGATGCGGGCGGCGAGGAACGGATTGGTCGTGATCGCGCGGTCGCACATGCGCAAAGTCGCCCCGATGCGCCCGATATAGGCGAACCAGAAATCCCATTCCTGCTCCGTCGTGCCTTTCTGCGCGAGCGAGTCCATCACGAGATGCGCGTAGCCGGTGTCGAAGACGAGGTCATCGACGTCGAATACGACGGGAATGCCCCGGCGTTTGGCGCGAAGCACGAAGCGGTTGACGTCCTGGCAATAGCGGGCCCGGCAGATCACGACGATGTCGGCGCTGTCGGCCACCTTGTCGAGCAGCGCATTATCGTCATCGACGAAGAAGGCCGCGGCCGATGCCTCCGGCCAGGTCGCGTCGATCACTTCGATCATGTTGTGGATGCGGTACCGGAACGTGCTGTTGTCCGGCCGTTCGTAGAGATAGGCGATGCGAAGATCGGTGCGCAGCAGCGAGAGCAGCCGCGTCTCGCCCGACAGGAACCAGGGGTCCTGATGCTCGACCGGCGCCGGCAGATCAACGAACATGGGCGGCGCTCTCGGCGAGGCGGTCGAAGACCGGGGCGAAGGAGGCGGCCCAGTCGCGGCCGATGCCGCTGTTGGAGAGGGCTGCTCCGCGTCCGTCGTCGTCGAGCGCCTGCGCCACGCCTTCGCGCAGTCCCTCGACCAGGGCCTCCAGCTCGCTGTCGACGCAGACGATCGAGCGGCTGTAGCCGGAGAGGTCGGTTTTGACGCCGAAGCGGTTGGTCACCGCGACACCGCCGCAGGCGGCAACGTCAAGCGGCGGATAGCTCGGATGCGGCGTAAACATCAGCGTCAGCGCCAGATCGACCGAGCGCACGAAGGCGGCGTAGTCCTCCCACGCCATGTTCTGCAGAAGGATCGGCTCGATGCCGCCGGCGAGCTGCATCGGCTGGAGATCCTTGCCGACGAAATGGATGTTCCAGAGTGCGGGGTCGAGAATGCCGCGCTCGATCGCCGTCTCGATGACGGCAACGCCCCGGTCGTAGAGATTCCGCGCATTGTAGGGGCGGGCATAGAAGAGGAAGTTGCGCTTGCCGTCGGCATCCGAGTCCGGCGAAGGAAAATAGATCCGGGATGGGAAGGACGGCTCGAAGAACGGCGTCGCCTCGTCGATCACGCCGTCCTCGACCAGATGGCGGTGCAGCAGCCCGGAATTGATCACTTTGGCAATCGACCGGTCGCCTAGCGTTTCGGCGCAGGCGAGATAGTCGTCGCCGAAGGGATAAAACATGCGCTCATCCTCCTGGAGGATGTAGAGGATCTGCGCATCGGCGACCGACTGGCGCGTCGCACGGGTCGTCCACCAGGAGGTCGTGACGAAGATTTCGTCCGCATTCGTCTCGATCCGGCTGTCCGCGTCGGAGATGTCCGCGAAGACGAACTCGATGTTGTCAGTCCATTCAATGCCGTGCGCCCGGAACACCGCCGCGACGTTCTCAGCGGCCGGGGCCTGGGTGCGGGTGACGATCCGCAGGCGCCGTCCGTTGCGCTTGGCGAAGAGGGCGGTGAAGATCAGCGCCGTCGCAACGCCGCCGAACAGGCTGCCCTCGTTGATGCTGTCGGTGACCATCGAAACGCGCGGCTGCAGCGTCGGCACCTCGAACAGGCCGAGCGCGGGCAGCGAGTTGGTGGCCCGCCGCGGGCCGGCCGGGGTGGAGGGCAGCGGCGGGGCGGCTGTGGCTCCCACCGCGGAATGCCCGTCGAAGCCGGCGGGACGCTGCTCGCGTTCCCGCAGGAAACGCAGACGTGCTGGCATGCGCCAAGGTGTCACCAGCCACCAGCCTGCCTTGGCGAGCCGCCGGATCTGCCCGCGCATCGACAGCGGCAAGGCGCTGGCGGCACGGCGGAACGGGCCGGTCAGGCGCCAGGCCGTGGACCCTTCGAGGGCGTTGAGGGCGACCGCATGCGCATGCGCCTCCTGCCGCAGCCGGAACGCGTCGGCCTCGAGTTCGGCGGTGCGTCGCTCGAACAAGGCGGCGCGGTCGGCAGCCTGCTGAGCCGTCGGACGGAGCACCTGCAGCTCGCGCTCGACCTTGTCCATGGCCTGGCGGTAGCTGCGCTGCTCGCTCGCCATCAGCTGGCGGTGCGTCGCCTCCGCCTTCTCGGCGGCCTGCGACGCCTTGGCGTGATCCTCGGCGCGCTGGCTTTCCGCAGCCTGCCTCTCCTTGTGGATCTCGGCGAAATAGTCGGCGTTCTGCGCGCGGACGACGCGTTCGATCTCCTCCAGGAGGGCGGTGCGCTCACGGCTGTCTTGGAGCGCCTTGAACTCCCAGGCGACATAGGGGGCGAACACCTCCGAGGCCGCCGCGAGCGTTCCGGCGATGCGGTCGAGCTCCGCCATGGCCTCGCTGTCGTCGCGGTTGACGGAGAGCGCCTGGAAGGCATCCCAGGCATCGGCGACCAGCGCATCGAAGCGCGTCGAGCGGCCGATCTGGGCGGTGACGGCGTGATGGCGCAGGTCGGATGTCAGGAAGCCGTCGATCACGGCCTCGATGCGGCCGCGCTCTTTCGGGAAGCTGATGCCAAGTTCCAGCGCCAGACGGTCCGCCGTGCCGCGCCAGTCTTCGAGCAGTGCGTCGTAGGAGACGAAGCTGCGGGAGAGCGCGCGCGTTTCCCGCTCGGCATTCAGCATGTGCGCCAGCCAGAGAAGCAGGCTCTTGGCGCGCGGGAAGCCGTCGCGCCGCGACAGCGAACCGGCCACCTCCAGCGGATGGCGCAAGGCGATGATCGCGCGCGGTTCAGTTTCAGTCTTCTCCAATGCCGCCTTCCACAGAGGAACGAAGCGGCACATGCGCGGGTCCTTGACCGAGAACAGGGCCGTGGTGGCGAGAAGCTCGGTGCGGACAATTGCTGCGAGTTCAGCAACGAAACCCTGTCCCGCTTCCGTGTCCACGAAACCGTTGGAGAGCGGCATCGGGTCGTCCCAGCGAGAACCGAGATAGTCCAGCAAGCGGTTGTGGAAGGCATTGACGGACTTGTTCTCGAACAGGCCCTTCTCGTTGTAGCTCTCGGCGGCCAAAAGCTCGCCGGCGGCGGGAAGGCCCAGTTCATCGAGGACGCCGGTCAGCGCCGATGTTCCGCTGCGGTGCATGCCGAGCACCAGAATGCCGACTGACTGACCGACCTTATCCACCATCATCATCGCTTCCCTTGTGACGGGGACGCCATAGCAAGCCCTGCCTGAACTGTCATCCGATAGACGGCACGCGCCCTATACGGGGGGCCCGCGCCAGACGAGACTTCACGTGGCGCGGAAGCGCGCGATCTTCTGTCCGCGCGGATGCTGCCAGTCGAAGACACCTTCGATCGCCCAGCCAAGCCCGATCGCCGCAAAGTCGAGGTCGCCGCGGTAATAGTGGAAGGGATCCTGGTAGCCGAAAGTCGTCACCTCGGCCTTGGTCAGCTCGCCCTCCCAATGGATGGCCTCCCCACCCGAGGGGACCTGGGTAAAAGGGGCGTTCAGCGCGTGCCCGTCCGGAACGGTGAAGAACGTCGCGTGGAAGATGCCGCCCAGGCGCATGCGGGGGCGCAGGTTGGCAAGACAAAGCCGGAGATGGTTGATCGGCAGATGGCTGAACAGCGACTGCGCCAAGGCGTGGTCGAAAACCGTGTCCCCGAAGGGGATCTGAAACGCGTCGGCCACTGCAAGGTTTTCCCGCGGCAACCGAGCCTCGAGACCGAGCGGGACGATCTCCTTGGCGTATCCTTCTTCGAGCAGGGCCGGCATCAGGTCGATGCCGAAATAATGGCCGGGGTCGAGGAAAGGCACGAGCTTCACCCCGGCGCGCAGGCTGCCGCAGCCGATATCCAGGAGGAAATCGCTGGGTGAAAGTCCCTGCGCCACGAGGTAAGCGCGCTGGTGCTCACCCATTTCCTCCCAAAGCCCACCGATGATCTGCCGGTGCCCATCAGCTTGGCCCATCACCTTCGACAGATCGGCCTCGTAGGGATTGAGCGTCATGATCTAAACGTCCTCTGCCCTTGCGAGCACCCGGTCGTCTTCAGCGCGCCGACGGAGCTGCCCCGGCGATCAGGCAACGATATGGCCGGTGTTCGATACGATCGCTCCCCCGGGAACCAGGGCCATGTTGAACCACCGGCTGACTTCGGCATTCGTCTGCAACGGACGAGCCGCGGCAATGCGGTTGCGCATCGAAAGAACAGTACCAAGCGTGCCCGAGGCGTAGGCGGCATCGATCTGCGCGGCCAATCCATTCAGGATCCGTCCGGCATAGGCTGCTCCGGCATTGTTCGCCGTCTTGGCTTCCAGGCGAAGCGCATCGAGCAGAGGCTGGTGATTGCTGGCAAGGGCTGTGCCGCCAGTCAGAATGCTTCTTGCCTCCGGGCTCTGATGCGGCATGACGTTTTCGGCAAACCGGTTCAGTCTGGCGACCTCCTCGTCCGCGCGCGCGGGATCGATGATCTCGATCGATCGCAGCGCCTCCGAGGCCTTCGTCACCAGGGATGCCCAAAGCGGGCGCCCGTTCTCGATCATGGTGTCATGCGCATTCTGTCGATCGGCAGGGCTCAAGGATGTCTCCAGATTTCTATTTGCATGTGACGGTCGCGCGCTTTGGTAGGTGCCGTCAAGTTCGGGAGGGATACCGCTAGTCGCAGAATTTCCGCGGTCGCGCCGGCAGGGCGCGACCGCGGAGCCGATCTAATTTTGGGCTCCACCGCCGAACCAGGTTCGCGAAGCGATGGCCAGCCGCATGACCGCCGAGCCCCAGGCGGGAGCGAAGGAGGTAAGCCCTATCCCATCTCGCAGAAAGCGAGCGCGTTCCGCCATACTCGGGGCATGCCAAGGCTCACTCCCGGACAGCGTTATTGGATGACAGGGCTGCGCGATCAGCCCGGTTTCGATCGGATCTTCGAGCCGAGCGCGCACACGGCGCTGTCCTGCGTGCGCCGAGGGTGGACGGAGTATCGTCTGGGGGTCGACGGCAAGGGGCATTGGGAGCTGACGGCCGAGGGCGTCGCGGCATTGATGATCGTCGCCATAAAGCCGAGGCGGCGGCGACGGTCCCCGAAGGCCGTGAGCGTCTGATCTGGCATAGCTTGCGGGACCGTGGAGCGTTCCGCTTCACCGCTCCTGCACGGTGACTGTGCCCGTGACTCCTACCATTCTCAACCAGAACGCGGCGTACGAGGACGGCGACGGGCGTCGGCTTGTCAGGTGGCGGGCACCAGGCCAGCCGCCGCCTTGCGCTGTCCGCGCAGCCGGCGGTCCAGCGGGCGCTCCAGCTTGACGAAGAAGACCCAGCCGACGGCCAGGGCGACGAGACAGCCTGCGATCCGGACCGCGACGTCGGCGTCCGCGGGGAGATCGAGGCGGCCAAAGACTTTTCCAAGCGCCGAGAGCACGAACCAGTGGCAGAGGTAGATGCTGTAGGAGGCCTCGCCGATGCTTGCGATGATCCGGTTGACGGTGCCGGTTCGGGCGAGAAGGGGGCGGAGGGCCAGCATGGCGGCGACGAAACCGCCTGCGGCCAGGCTGCGCGGCAACACCACCGCATCGTGGTTTTCGGCGATGGCGAGCCCGGTTACCGCCAGGCCGGTGAAAACGAGAAGCGCCGGGCCAGCGGCTCTCAGCCCGGCATTCGGGGCGCTGTGCAGCAGCCAGCCCAAGCCGAAGGCGAACATATAGGGGGTCAGGATGTGGGTCAGGACCGGACTGGCCCTCAGCGCATCCGGCAGGCACACGCCGAGGAGCCCGAGCAGCGCCAGGAAGACGCCGAAGTGCGCCCGCGCCCGGGGCGCCCGCGACATGGCCGTGGCGATGAAGGCGACGACGATGAGGTAGAAGACGATCTCGTATTCGAGCGTCCACCCGACCGTCAGGATCGGATAGCCTTGCTGGGGCCAGAGCAACAACGATCCGGCAATGCTGCCGGCGGAAAGGCTGAACCCGCCGAGATGCCAGTCCGGATTGACGAGGTAGACGCCGATCACCAGGAGGGTGAAGGCCCAGTAGAGCGGAAAAATCCGCCGGATGCGGCCGATGAGGAACGGTTTCGGGCCGGGGATGGACTGGCTGATGAAGCTCATCAGGAAGCCGGAGACGACGAAGAAGACCTCGACGCCGATGCCGCCGAGCGGCCGGTAGGCGGAGGTCTGGATCGAGAACGCCGAAAAGCCCTTGGCAACGAGGTCCGAGTGCCAGACCATGACCTCGGTCGCCGCCAGTGCCCGCAGCCATTGAATGGCCTCGTTCCGGTCCGCCCGCATCAGCCGGCGCCACCCGCGGGGACGCGGCAGGATGGTGTCGCCGCAACCCTTAGCGGGTTGAACGCCGCCCGGTACGGGAACTCAACAAACGCCATCGACCAGCCTTTCCGACAACCGCGATCCCGGCCGGCGCTCTGAGCTCGGTCGCGGGCCTTGATCAGCCTAGCAGCTGCCGTCCCGGGCATGGGGGACGCAAGCGGACTACCCCCGCAAAGCGTTTCTCCGTGCCGAGGCCGCAGCCTAGAACATGCACGGTCCGGCCGCTTTATCGCTGGCGCCAACGTTGCTCCGGAAGGCGTACTTCTCCTCCCCGCGGTGAATCCGGCGCACGACGGTGTCAGATCTGGAAGGGAGGCCCGGCGCGCTCAGCGCCGCGAAGGCGGGGCGCCGGAACTGGCGGAACTGGCGGAGCAAGGCCCCGGCACGGGGCGGAAAGGCATGGCATGAGCGTCAGCACGCCCGCCGCATTCGGCCAGCCGGCATCGACGGGTCTGCGCGATCGCTATCTCGGTGCCTTGCTCCTGGCCATCGCCGCCTACGCTTTCACCGGCAAGGGTTTCGCCTATGCGGGCATCCCGCCGCTCTTCCCCGCTGAAGTGCTGCTGCTGTTCGGACTGGTCACGCTGTTCTGGCCGACGCCCTCGGCCGCCGTCCTGTCCGCCCTTCCGCTGCAGATCCTGCTGGTGATGATCGGCTGGACCTTGCTGCGGACGGTTCCCTTCGTCGGCACCTACGGCATCGACGCCCTGCGCGACAGCGTGATCGTCGTCTACGGCCTCTTCGCCTTCGTCGTCGCCAATCTGATCCTCGAGAACCCGGCGCGGATTGACCGGGCGGTCCACCATGCCGGCCGCTTCTTCACGGTGTTCGGGGCCATTGCCTTCGTCCTCTACATTGTGCCGAAACAGCTCAGCCACGTCATCCCGGCCTGGCCGCGGTCCGGCGCGCCGATGATGCTGCTGCGCGCTGGCGAGGTGGCCGTGCACGTGGCCGGCGCAGCAGTGTTCGCGCTGGTGGGTTTGAAGCGATTCCCGACCTGGTGGGTCGTGCTTCTGGTGTCCGGCATCCTCGTCGTCTCCGCCCAGAGCCGCGGCGGCATGCTCGCCATCGCCGTTCCCCTGATGCTTGCCACAGCCTTGTCCGGACGGTTCAAGCCAGCTGTTATGACGATCTCAGCGGCCATCCCGATCATCGCCGTGCTCTATCTCTCCAATTTCGAGGTACAGCTGCCGCCGGACTACCGCACGATGCGCGTCGGCCAGCTGATGGAGAATGTGACCAGCATCTTCACCTCTTCCTCGAACAGCGATCTCGACGGCACGAAGGTCTGGCGGATGCGCTGGTGGCAGGCGATCACCGACTACACCGTCCACGGCGACTATTTCTGGAGCGGCAAGGGTTTTGGAGTTAACCTCGCGATTTCCGACGGCTTCGTCGTCGGCGATGGCGACGGGCCGCCGCTGCGCAGTCCGCACAGCGCCCACATGACCATCCTCGCCCGGAGCGGCGTGCCAGGCATTGCGCTGTGGGTGACGGTCAATCTCAGCTGGATGGCGATGATGCTCGCCACCATCTACCGCGCCCGGTTAAATGGCGACCGGGACTGGTCGAACCTCCTGATCTTCGTCCTCTGCTATCTCGTGGCCGGGCTCGTCAATGCGAGCTTCGACGTCGCGCTCGAGGGGCCGATGATGGGGGTGATCTTCTGGGTCCTGTTCGGCACCGGCGTCGGGCTCTGCATGACCTATCGCCGGCTGGCGCAGGCCCGCGAAAAAGCCTGGTGGCGCCAGCACGCCGACTCGCTCGGCCGGTTCGGCGGCTGACCACCCGGCGACCCGGTGCTCGGGCCGCGGGTCACCAGGTGCTGGTGTCCGGTAGATCGTTGCTGAGGCTGGAGCCGGCGTCCTGTCCGGTGTCGCGCCGGTAGGCCTGCCAGCCATCGCCGCTTGGAAAGTCTCCCCACCACCAGTGGTTTCCATCGGCCATGAAATAGCGGTTGGCGGCAAAGCTGTTGCCGCCGCGCAGGAGGCCGGGCTCGTCGTGATCGGCAGCGCCCCCCGTCCGCCCCTCGCCGCTGCGGGAGACGAGGACGTTGTCCCGCACGAGGTTGCTGATGGTGCGGTAGGGGCCGAAAGCGCCGATGCCGCGGTCCTGCTGGATCAGCGAAATGCCGTTGAGGCCGCCGGTCATGTCGATGCGGTTGCCGGTGATCTCGACGTTCTGGGAATTCTGGATCTGGATCGCGGCGCCCCACATCCAGTTTCCGCGCGCCGCCGCGCCGTTGCCGATGAAGACGTTGTCGCGGATCACCGCGTCGTAGGAGATCTCGTGGTTGATGCCGCCGCCGTCATTGCCGACGAGCCGGTTTCCCTCATAGAGCGTGCCGATGTTGTCGATATCGGTCCAGAGGCCGAACCCATGATTGCCGTGGGAGTAGTTGTCGCGGACGACGAGGTTCTCGGTTACCGCGAACTTGCTGCCGCCGCCCTCCCAGTAGACGTCGATGCCAGACCAGAAGCCGTTGGCGTGAAGGGCGTTGCGCTCGACGAGGATGCCGCGGCCATTGCCGCCAATGCCCATCTGGCCGTTGTCGTGGACGTCGTTGCCGGTGATGCGCCCGCCGTCCTTGACGATGATGCCGACGCCGTAGTTCAGCCGCACCTCGTTGTTCTCGACCGTCCAGTTCTCGCCGCCCTGGATCGCGCCGTGCTGGGCGGGGGCGTTGAATTGCTCGACGGTCAGGTTGGAGATCCTGACGCCGGTCGCGCGCGAGGCGAAGGCGGCGGCGCTGACCCCCGCCTCGACCTTGCGGCCGGAAGGGTCGTCGGCGATGACGATGACATCGGCATCATAGTCGAAATAGAAGCTGCCAGGCTTCACCGCGTCGCGCGAGGCGACCGGCCGCAACGGTTTGCCGTCGACGAACAGCGTTTCGGGAAAGCCGGCCCGGACGGCGCCGGGGGCGGCCTCCTCTGTGGCCAGCCGCTGACCTTGCTGGTCCTGATGCGCGGCGCTGAACAGGCCGTCCGCCGAGCGGGAGAAGTCGCGGAGCGCCCGGGAGCCGTCGATGACTGCCCCCCTGACGCCGGTAAAGGACTGGCCGTCCTTCGGCTCGATCGGCCGCGTCAGGCGATACTCGCCGGCATCGGCGAAGACGAAGGCGGTGCCCGCGGGGGCGGCCGCGACGATGGCGGGGCAGTCATCCCCGAGCGACAGCACGATGGCCGCTTTCGGCATCTGGATGTCGACCGGACCGAAACTTGCGTCCGCGGCGATGGGCATCGTCGCCTCCTTAACTTCATCGAATGGCAGGCGCTGAGATGGCGGCCAAGCGCCTGGCGAGGCAGCGACCGGCCTTGAGTTTAAGCCGCGGCGGTCGGGCCCGTCAGGCATGCAGGTGACGTAAGCCGCAAGGTTCGGCCGCCGCCTTGCTGGTCCGATGAAGCGGCGGGTGCAAGCGGGAGATCCCGGACGGCAACAAAGTTCACCAGCGCAGCTACCCCTTAAAACCGCCGCCGCCCCCCTTATGAGCACTCGCGCCGGCGCCGGAATCCCGCAACGGATGAAGGGATCTACCCCAGGAGCCTGAGGCTCGGTCCGGAGGCATCGCGATCATGCAGAGTCACCGCAAACCCACCCTGTCGGAGCCTCGGCGTGAACGTTGAGGTCGGCCAGGTGCTGACGGCCCATGGCGCGGCCAAGCCGAGGCTGCGGGTGCTGGTCTCAGCCTTCGCGGTGTCGCCGATAGGCGGCTCGGAGCCGGGGCTCGGCTGGAACGTCGTGTCGCGGCTGGCCCGCTGGCACGATGTGACGGTCATCTGCTCGCCGGGCATGCCGGACGAGCGTAATTTCCGGGAGGAGGTGACGGCGGCGCTGGTAAAGCAGCCGATCCCCGGTCTCGTCTTCCACTTCGTCGAGCCACCCTTCCTGTCCCGCCTGCTGCAGCGCGAGACGCTGATGCGCCGCCGGACGGTCTACTACCTCGGCTACCGCGCCTGGCACCGCGCGGTCCTGACGGCCGCGCAGTCGCTGCACGCGGCCGAGCCCTTCGACATCGTCCACCAGCTCAACATCACCGGCTACCGGGAGCCGGGCGACCTCTGGCGCCTGCCGATCCCCTTCGTCTGGGGGCCGATCGACGGGGCCGCCAATCTCGCCTGGTCCTTCTTCCCGATGATGGGGCTCGGCGAGATCTCGTTCTATGCCCTCAGGAACCTCACCAACATCGTTCAGAAACGGGTTCCCTTCCGGTCGCGCGCAGCGGCGCACCGGGCCAGCCACATCTGGGCGATCGGTGGGATGAATGCCGAGATGGTTCGCCGTCACTGGCATCGCGAGGCCGAGAGCGTCATCGAGAGCGGCGCCAAGCCGGTGACCGACGGCATCCGCCGCTATGACCGGAAACGGCCGCTGCGGCTGGTCTGGAACGGTCTGCACATCGGCCGCAAAGCGCTGCCGATCCTCCTTCATGCACTGAGCGGGATTGAGGGGCGGTGCGAGGTGGTGGTGCTCGGGGAGGGGCCGGCGACGCGGCACTGGCAGCGCCTGGCGGCCCGGCTCGGCATCGCCGGGCGGATCCGCTGGACCGGCTTCGTGCCGCACGACCAGGCGATGGCGGAGCTCAGCCAAGCCGATGCGCTGGTCCACACGAGCCTTCTGGAGGGAACGCCCGCCGTGGTGCTCGAGGCGCTCGTCAAGGGCATTCCGGTGCTCTGCCATGACAGCTGCGGCATGGGCGTTGCGGTGACCGACCGGTGCGGGATCAAAATCCCCCTCATCGATCCCAGCACGAGCATCGAGGGTTTTCGCCGTGCCATCGAGCGGCTCATCGACGAGGATGGTCTGGTCGAGCGGCTGTCGGCAGGCGCGATCGCGCGCGCGGAGGCGCTGTCCTGGGACCTGATGGTCGAGCGTTTCGCCCGGCGCTATGCCGAGGTCGTCGCGCGCTGCGCGGGCGAGGGGTGCCATCTCGCGGCGGCGTTGCCGGAACGGGCGGCTTCTCCCGCCTGAGCTGGGGGTCGGCACCGCTACAAAAAGGCCGCCGATCCTGCAGGGTTCGGCGGCCTTTCTGTAGCAGCAGGTTGGCGCGCCAGCGCTTCGCCAGCGCGCCTTTCATTGTCAAAAGTAGTTCGGCAAGGCCGGGTCGAGGCGCAGGCGTACGGCGGTGGAGGCCTTTACTGCCAGCCAGCGCGGATTGCGGAGGTTGAACCAGGCCTTCAACACCTGCCGCCAGAGCGCCCGCTCGAGGGCGCTTTCGGGTCCGAAGGTCTTCAGCACCGCTCGCGCTTCGGCCCCGGCACGCTCGGCGTTGACGACACTGTTGTTGACGCGGGTACGGCGGAAGCAGGTCAGCGGCTTGTCGATCCGCCCATAGGGCTGCCGCGAGAGGGCGCGTGCAAACAGTTCGTAGTCGCCGGCGTCCTTGTAGGCGATGTTGAAGCCGCCGAGCGCCATGAACAGCTCCCGCGAAAAATAGGTCGACATGTGCATGATCGGGTTCCAGCCGAGGCAGGCATGGATGCGCGGTGTCATCCAGTGCGGCGGCGCCGCCAGCGAGCCGAGGTCCTCGCCCCGCTCGCCGATCCAGCGGATGCCGCCGACAATCCAGCCCGGCCGGCTCGCCCGATAGAGGGTGGCGATCTCGAGCAAGGCGCCTTCCAGCATCAGGTCATCGGCGCCGAGGAAGCCGAGGAGATCGCCGTCGGAGTTGAACGAGCCCTTGTTGATGGCATCGAAGATGCCCTGGTCCTTGCCCTGGATGATGCGCAGGCCGTTTTCGCGGGCGATCTCGACGGTGCCGTCGGTGCTGCCGGCGTCGACGATGACATGGTCGACGGCATAGCTCGGATGGTGGTTGCGCTTCACCGAGGCGATGCATTCCCTGAGGTAGGCGGCGCCGTTGAGGGTGGGGGTCACGACGGTGATGATCATGAGGATGCTCCTGTTTCGGGATGGGTGATGGAAAACGGAGGCTAACGGGACGCGGCCGCGCTGACCTGCAAGGGACCGTCGTCCGCCGCCGTCTCGGCCAGACGTCGCACGATGCTGGCGATGAGGAAGACGGTGCGGGCGGCAAGGGCCGCAGCCAGCGCCAGGCACCCGCCGGCAAGGCCGTAGGCGACGGTCAGCGGGACGGCGAGCACCAGCATCACGACGGTCGAGGCGAGGTCCGCGAGGAGGCCATCGCGGCCGCCATTCACCCCGTGCAGGAACGCGCAGGCAGCCGACGAGGCATAGGCAAAGATGGCGCCGCCCGCGAGCACGCGGATGCCGGCCGCGATCGCGTCGCTGCGCATGGCGTCGCCGTAGAAGAGCGCGACGAAGGCGTGCGGGGCGATCAGCATGGCCGTGCTGCCGAGGAGGATGATCGGCGCCCCGGTCGCGATCAGCGGCCAGGAAGCCTGCCAGGCGGCGCGATAGCCTTGCGGCAAGGCGCGCGCCGCCATCTGGGGCACGATGTTGCAGATGCCGATGACGATCGGCGTGGTGAGGTTGAAGATGTTCATCGCGATCTGGAAGGCGCCGGCGGCGGCAGGGCCGGACAGCGCGCCGAGCAGCCAGGGCAGGCACTGCGTGCGGGCGATGCCGAGCACGTTGCTGGTCAGCGACCACTGGCCGAGGCGCCAGAAATCGCGGGCGAGCGGCAGGAGAGCCAGCAGCCGGGCACCGCCGATCCGGCTCTGCGCGAGCTGGATGCCGGCGCCGACGAGGCTTGCCACTGCCATCACATAGAGGGCGGCCGGCAGGTGCAGCGGGAGCCAATGCGCGGTCGCGGCGAGCAGCGCGACCTGGCCGAGATAGCGAACGCTGTCCCCGATGATCGCGGTGCCGTGGCGCAGCCCCGAAAGCAGTCCGCGCCGCACCGCCTCTTGCAACTGTCCCGCGGCCAGCACAGCAAAGGCCGGCAACAGAAGCGACGTATCGATCAGCCACCAGAGCAGCGTGCCGAGGAGCAGCGTCATCGGCACGCACACCAGCGCCGTCAGGAGCAGGCTCGACAAAACCAGATCCCGTCGCCGCTGGTCGTCGGCAACGGCGGCATAGATCGACAGCGGATAGAAGATCAGCGAGCTGGAGGCAGCCTGCATCAGCAAGAGGATGCCGAGCGCCATCGCGTAGTGACCATACTCGGACAGCGATATGCTGCGGGCGAGGACGATGTTGAACAGGAAGGTGCCGAGGCTGATGATGCCCTGGTCCAGCAGCGGAAAGCTTGCTGCCGGCAGCCGCGCGGCGGCTTGGTGCCACCGCCGCAGGGGCGGGGCGGGCAGGATGCCGCCGTCCTCGGTCAGTTGTGTCATCGCGGCCTCGCCGTGACGCCGGCCAGAACGGGGGACGCCGGCGCCGGGCGCGCGGCGCTGCCGCGGACGGCCGAGGTTCTCGCCAGCACGGCTTCATAGCCGCTGAAGGCAATTTCCGCCGCCCGCTCCCAGGTGAACTCCGCCTGTGCCCGCGCCCTGCCTGCAGCGCCAAGGCGGGCCGCCCGCGCCGGGTCGGCGATCAGCGCATCCAGCGCCGCGGCAAGGGCTGCCGGATCGCCGGGCTCGACGAGCAGGCCGTGCTCGCGTCCGATCTGGTGGGGAATGCCGCCGACGCGCGAGGCGACGACCGGCAGGCCAGCCGCCATCGCTTCGAGGACCACCAGCGGAAACGTGTCGGCGAGTGTCGGGAAGACGAAGATGTCGGCGCGGCGGAAACAGGCCGCGGCCTCGGCGTCCGACAGGCGGCCGGTGACGGCGATCGCCTGGCCGGGACGGCAGGCCGCGATGTGCTCGGCATAGGCCACCCCATCCCGTTGTTCGCCGCCGAGGATCAGCTGGAAAGGCTGCCCGAGCCGGCGACACGCCTCGAGCAGCACCGGCAGTCCCTTGTTCGGCGTGTGGTTGGCGAGGAAGAGCAAGGTCGGCGGCGCTCCCGCACCCCGCGGGCGAAGGCCGAAGCGCTGCAGCAGGCGATCGTCGGCCGCAGCGTCTCCGGGCGCCGGCATCGGGACGCCATTGCTGACGATGGTCACGTTGTCGGTGCGCTGCCCGAGCTGCCGCAGGAGGTCGATGTCATCAGGCGACAAGGCGAAGACCTCGGCGGCATGGGCGACGACCTCGCGGACCGGATCGACCACCAGCTTCTGCCAGACGATCTTCTGCCAGCGGTTGAAGCCGTAGATGCGCAGTCCGTTGGTCACTTCGTTGAAGCCGTGCGTCGAGACGACGTAGGGAATGCCGCGGGCGCGGCAGGCGCGGGCGATGCGGCGCATCTCCAGCGCTGGCATCGGATTGTGCAGGTGCACCAGATCGTAGGACTGCGCGCGGATGTGCCGGTCGATGTCCGAGCGGTAGAACAGGGTGCGAAAGCGGTTGGGCACGCGCGACAAGCCGAGGCCCGGCGGCAGCCATGTGCGGGTGGGGATGCGGGCGAGCGGCCCATTGCCGCTGGCCGGCCGGTCGCCGCCGGCGATCATCGTCGCCAGCGCGATGTCGCAGTGCCCCGCAAGGGCGGTGCTGAGGTTCTCGGCCGCCCGCGCCGCGCCGCTGACGCTGAGGTGGGAGGGGACGACGACAGCGGCGAGGACCTTCATACGTTGTACCTCGCCGTCAGCGACGCCGAGAGCTCCGGCTCGCGCCAGAGATCGGCCATCGCGTCGTCGATCGTGAAACGCGGGCTCCAGTCGAACAGGGCCCGGATGCGCGAGGTATCGGCGGCCAGGAACGGGCGGTCGACCTTCCGGGTGCGGTCGGGATCTTCCTCGATGGCGAAATCGGTCTGCGACACCGTCCGCAGCTTTTCCAGCACCTCGATGACGGAATAGGCGTTGGAGGTGCCGAGGTTGACGGTGGTCACCTCGCCGAAAGAGGTGCTGCCCTTCAGCGCGATCGCCCGGAAGCCGAGCGCGGCATCCTTGACGTGGATGTAGTCGCGCTTCGGCCAGAGGTTGCCGAGCCGGATGGTCTGCCGCCCTGCCTTCAGCTGCGCCACGAGTTCGGGCAGCAGATGCGGGTTGGTCTCGCCGGGGCCGACGACGTTGAAGAGGCGGACGACGGCCGCGTCGAGGGAGCGCTTGGCGGCGAAGTTCGCGACGTAATGTTCGCCGTGCAGCTTCGACAGCCCGTAGATGTCGGAGGGCTGCTGGAGGCTCGTTTCCCCGTGCGGGTCCCCGGCCGGCTTGTACACCGCGCCGCTGCTGGCGAAGACGATGCGGCACCGCTCGGGCAGGTGCTTCAGCACGGCGACCGTGCCGAGAACATTGGTGCCCAGCGCCATCAGCGGCTCGTCTTCGCATTGCGGGATGTAATGCACCGCCGCGAGATGGACGACGACGTCCGGGACGATCGCCGCCATCGCCTGCCCGACCGCCGCTTCGTCGATCAGGTCGACCTGGGTGAAGTGGAATTTCGAGCGTTCTTCGCTCCGGAAGCGCAAGGCGTCCGGTGCGACCTTGTCCAGCACGTGGACCTCGTGCTCGTCGTACAAGAGGCGCACGAGTTCGCGCCCGACATAGCCATTGCCACCCGTGACGATAATCCGCTTCACGTTGTTCTCCTGTTGATTGAGCATGGGGACGGCGGTGCAAGGCGGAAATGGCCGGCCCGTTAGGCCGTCTCCGGATGCGCCGCGGACCGGTGCAGCGTTTCGCGTTTTTCGACATAGCGGCGGTGGAAATAGAGGTTGTCCTTGAGGCCAAGCGCCTTGTGGCGGATCAGGTCGACCTGGTTGAGGACGACGCCGATCTCCGCCTTCGATCCGTTGAGCTGCGCGTAGGCGTTGGCGACCGCAGCCTTCGGCGTGGCGTTCCACTTGACGACCAGCATGACGAGGTCGGCCAGGCGAGTCAGGATCAGCGCGTCGGCATTGGTGAGGATTGGCGGGGCCTCGACGATCACCACGTCGAAATGCGCGCCGTTCGTCTCGAGCCAGTTCTGCAGGCGGTCATGGCTCTCGAAGACGCTGCGCAGGTCTGTCGAGGTGCGGTAGTAGCCGGCGATCTTGCTGCCGGCACTGTGCACCTGCATCGTTAGCGCCGTCTGGTGGCTCGTCTCCGCTTCCGCCCTGTCCTGGCTATCCCAGGTGTAGACCGGCTGCCGGCGGACGACGTTCTCGATGGTCAGGACACGCTGGTCGAGGGTTGCGAGCGTCTGGGCGAGGTCGCGCACGAGATCGGTCTTGCCCTCGGCAGGGACGGAGGAGGTGACGACGAGGATGGTGTTGTTGCCTCGGTGCCGGGTCAGGCCGGCCTGGATCGCCAGCGATTTCAGCGCTTCCTCGCGGAAGTGGCGCGAGGGGGCGCCGATGCGGAAATTGATCGCCGGGACGGTGGCGATGCAGCGGGCGCCGAGGTCGGCCGCCAGCTGGGGCGCGGCGCGAAAGCCGGTGTCGCGCAGTTCGAGGAGCAGTACCAGGCCGATGCCGGCACCGAGGCTGATGATGCCGGACAGGATGGCGATGAGCGACATTTTCGGCGATGCCGGGACGTTGAGGGACTCCGCCGGGCTCACGAGCTTCGCCCCGATCGGCTTCAGGTCGGCGAGGGCCAAGGCCTGACGGTAGCTCTCCTGCAGGCGCACCAGCCCGCCGCGCGCGGTCTCGGCCTCGGCCTCGAACTGGCTCAGCCGCTGTCTCGCCGCCTGGCTCTCGAGCGCGGTGCGCTTGGTCTCCTCGAGCTGCTGGGAAAGGCTCGCCTCGGATGTCCTGGCGCTCGCGACCTCGGCTTCGGTGATCCCGATGGCGGAGGTGACGGCGCTGGACAGCTGTTCACGGGCCTCGCGCCGGGCAGTGTTGGCGCGGGCGACGAGGGGGTTCTTCTCGCCCAGCGTCGAGCCAAGACGCGCCGCCTCCTGCCGGCTGGTCACCTCCGCCTCGATCAGCCGGGGCGCATCGGTCGATCCCGCGAGGTCAAGCGCGGACGGCGTCAGGCCTGCGGTCACCGCGCTGCGCAGCCGCGAGAGGCGGGCTTCGAGGTTCAACCGGTCCAGCCGCACGCCGGACAACTGGCCGACGAGGTCGGCGAGTTGCTTCTCCATCGTCTGGCTGTTGCCGATGTCGGCCGCGCCGCGGCCGGTACCCGTCAGGCGGAGGGCGCTGACCTTCTGCTCGGCCTCGGCCAGAGTCGCTTTGGCGGCCGCGACCTGCGACGCCAGCCACTCGCTGGTGCGCCGGGCGGAGCCGACGCTGACCTCCACCCGGCTCTGCAGGTAGGTTTCAGCGAAGGCGTTGGCGACCTTGGCGGCTTGCGCCGGATCGGCGGCGGTATAGGCGATGCGGATCAGGTAGGACTTTGCGTCGTTCCGCACACCGAGACGGCTCTGGAGTTCCAGAACCTCACGATCCAGCGCCGGCACGGGCGGCGGTGCGAAGCGCGCGCGCAGGTCCGCCGCCAGCTCGCTCATATAGGACTGCGCCTTGCCGCTCGATCCGGCGGCGTCCTCTGCGCGCTGGGTCGCCGACAGGCGCGGACCGGTCAGATCCCCGGTTGGATCGTCGGCTGCCCAGTGGCTGCTGGCCACCCGCCGGGCGATCGCACGGGAGCGGATGATCTCCGCCTCGCCCTCGACGATGGCCGTGGGGTCGACGGCGGCGCTGGTGCCGCCGGTCGCCCCGCTGGCCGCAACGCCTTCGCCCTCGAACGACAGCTGGACCAAGGCCTCCCCGACATAGCTCTTCGGCATCAGCGAGGCTGCGCCGAGGGCCCCGGCAACGCCTGTCACCATCACCGTGCCGATCAGCAGCTTCCGGCGCCACAGCGTCCGCAGCATATTGAACAGGGTGGCGTCGTAAGGCGGCCTGAAATCCTCCGGTGGCTGCGTCAACCGGGCGAATTCGCGGGGAGGGACAGAGTTCATGCGAAGTTCCGTCTAGGTCGGAGGGCACGGGGCGGCGTGGGATCCGTCAAATCCGGCGTTGGCAATGCGGCCGGCGCAAAGGAGGCCTTTGCTGCCCAGAGTAGAAAGGCCGTCGTGTCGGAATTGAAGTATGATTTGGTGAGTAATCCGTCTGGTCCCCGGCAAGCCGTTGCTGCCGGAAGCAACGCAAAGCCATCGCGCCCTCGGCCTCGCCCATGACGTGCCTCATGCCATGGTGCGTCGCCCAGACACCGGCCGGCGTTCCGTTGCGGAGCCGCTGCCGGCCCAATGCTGCCTCGACAGCCTGAGGACCAGGGGTTCGACCGAGCACCGCCGCCATGGCCAGCGCCTGACCAAGCGGAGTAGCGCGTTTTAAGATTTAGAACTCTGGGTAGCACGCGATACCGTCGATCCCGAGCCACCCACCGGCCGAGCAGGCTTAACCAACCCATGCTGTGGTCATGGAGAAAGTATCAGGCTCATCAGATTGGGGAGGATTCGAGAAATGTTCTCTGGAGGGGCAGTATCGGATGAATCCTATAGTGTTGTGGACGTTGCGCCGATCGACCTGCCGTTTCGGCGACGGGGGTAAGACGACCCGATCCGTCTTGCCGGGGCGGAAGGGGTATTGGACTGACGCGTCCGAGGGGCTCACGACGAAACATGTAGTCCGGGCGTTTCGACCTCAGCGGTTAGGGCTCTTCGCGGTCAGTTCGCGCCATCCGATGCCCGCATTGGGCTCCCACAGGCAAACCCTCTCCAACAAGCTCCAAACCGGTCTGCCGTCCTGCGATGCCCTTTCCGGGTCAAGCGGAGCATCCCGCTGCCGCGAGATCACCGCAGTGCAACAACCCCTCCTGGAAAAGAAGCTTTGATGCAGATCGTGCAAACCGAGACGGAGCTTTCCGTCAACCAAGGATTGCCGAAACCGGTTCGGCCGAGCCTCTGCCTGATCCCTCCCGCCGCGCCAGGCGTCAGCGTCGGGTCGTTGCGGGTCTCGACCGAGCGTGCGCTGGCAAGCCTCAGGCACCCCTGGCAGGATCTGCACAGGCGCGTGCCGGGGGCGACGCTCTACCAGAGCCATGGCTGGTGCGAGGCGTGGGTCGAGGCCTGCGCCGGGCTCGGCCGTCCGGTGGATGTCAGGATCATCACGGTCTTCGAGGAGGGGCGGCTGGTGCTGCTGTGGCCGTTGGCGGTGCGCTCCCTCGGGCCGGTGGGTATCCTGCATGCCCTTGCCGAACCGGCGACGCAGTACTGTGATCTGCTGGTCGAAAGATCGCCGCGATCGGCGGAATGGGTGGATCTCGCCCTGCGGCAGGTAAGGGTCGAGCCCGGCGTCGACCTCGTCCATCTGCACAATGTGCGAGAGGGCGGGGGGCTCGACAGCTTCGGCAGGTCTCATCTCGGTCAGCACCTGTTCTCGCAGGACGAGGCGCCGTTTCTCTGGCTCAGCGGCGAGGCGGAAGGCGAGGAGTTGGGCCGGCCGAAGACGCGCAGCGGCCGCAGCGTCAATGCGCTGAAGCGGCACTGGCGCAACCTCGAACGGCACGGGCGGGTGGAGTTCCAGTCCGTCCCGCGCTGCCGGCACGTCGCGGCGGTTGCCGAGGCGCTCGAGTTGAAGCGCGCCTGGCTGCAGGAGCGGGGCGGCGTCAGCGCCGGCTATGACCACCCCGCCAACGGCGCCGCCATTTCCGAGATCGCCCGCCGGGGGCTGTTCATGGTCACCCGCCTGTCCGTCGGCGGCGAGACCGCGGCGGTCGAGATCGGGTTGATCGAGCGCGGGCGCTATTACTCGCTGATCCAGAGCTACGACCGGCGCTACGCCGCCCATGCCCCCGGCCGACTGCTGCTCTGGAAACTGTTTGCCGAAACGGGACTGGGGATCGAGGTCTTCGATTTTCTGGCTCCGACGCATCCGCACAAGACCGAGTGGACCGACGCCGTGATCGTGGTGACCGACTATGCCATTCCGCTCAATCTGAAGGGCCGGCTGGCCGTCTCCTATCTGCGCACCGGCAAGCCTTGGCTGAAACGCGCTTTCGGCACCTTGCCGATGCCGGTTCGCAAACGCGTCATCGGTCTTGCCCACCGGTTCTATTGACACCCCCGGTATGGGCGGCAGCCCGCGGCCTCACCGACCGTTGCGCCGCGCCCACGAACCTCCGGGCTATTCCTCGCGGAAGGCGCGGTTGAAGCTGTCGAGGATGGGCTTGCCGAGATACTGGAGGAAGGTGCGCTCCCCGGTCTTGATGAAGGCCTCGACAGGCATGCCGGGATAGATCTGGGCCTTTCGAATCTCGGCCGGCAGGTCGCCGGAAATCTTCAGGCGGGCGATGTAGTAGGGCTGGCGGCTGGCTTCGTCGATCAGCCGGTCGGCCGAGATATAGGTCACCGTGGCAGGCACGGTCGGCGTCGTGCGGGCGTTGAGGGCGCTGAAGCGCAGGCTCGCCGCCTGTCCGATCGAGATCGCGTCGATGTCATTCGGCGAGAGCCGTGCCTCGATCACCAGATCGTCGTTCGTCGGCAGGAGTTCCAGCATCGTGTCGCCGGCGCGCACCACGCTGCCGGGCGTGTTGAACGGCGTGCTGACGACGATGCCGTTCGAAGGCGAGCGGATCTGCAGGCGGGCGAGAATGGCGCTGGCGGCGCGCAATTGCTCCCGGGCACTGGAAATCTGCGTGCGCACGTCGTTCAGCTGGGTCGCCGCGGTCTCAACGCGCTGCGTCGTCAGCCGCTGAAACTGCTCCTCGGCCTCGACGATCTCGATCTTGGCGGCAAGGACGCTGGATTTCACTTGCCCCAGCTGGCCGACCAGTTCCGCCTCGCTGCGCAGCAGCAAGGTGTACTCCGAGCGGTCCGTCAGCCCCTTGTCGAGCAGCGCTCGCTTGCGCGCTGTCTCTTCGGCGACGACGGCCAGTTGCTGTTCGACGGCCCCCTGCTGCGACAACAGGCCGGAGATCTGCTCGTTCAGCGCATTCACCCGCTGGCGCAGGATCACCCCCTCCTGGCGGTGGCGGTCCAGTCGGACCGCAAATTCCTTCTGCTGCTCGTCTAGAGTGCCGTCGACGCCTTGCGCCCGTGCGGCGTCTTTCAGATCGTCCGGGAAGACGAGGCGCTCGCCGCCGTCGCGCTCGGCGACGAGGCGAATGGCGCGGGCGGCGAGCGACACCCCCTGCTGCTCCAGTTGGTTGCGCTGCGCCTCGGCGGCCGTCGGGTCCAGTTCGAACAGGATGTCGCCGGCCTTGACCGCCTGGCCTTCCTGGACGTGGATCTTCTCGACGATGCCGCCTTCGAGGTGCTGGATCCGCTGGTTCTGACCGGCGGCGGCGACGAAGCCGGACGCCACCGCCGCGCCTTCGAGCGGGGCCGAGGCCGCCCACGACCCGAAGACCAGCCCGAAGGCGCCGACGGAGGCGAGGCCGGTCAAGGTCAGGCGGCGCGTGCCGACGCTGACGCCCGCAGCCCAGCTGTTGCGGTCGACCATGGCCTCACGTCCTCCGATCCTGAAGCGGTTGCAGCGGAACCGCCGCTGCCGCGCGCGATCCCTGATGGCTGGTCAAAGAGAACGACATCGTCACGCCGGGCCCGCCTGTCCGCCGGCCAAGGATTGCTGCCGCGCGATCACCTCGGCGCGCGGACCGTAATCGACCAGCGAGCCGGCCCGCATCACCATGATCTTGTCGGCCTGCTCGGCGATCGGCCGGCGCTGGGTGACGATGAGAACCGTGGTGGCGGCATCTCGGGCGTCCCGCACCGCCTGTTCCAGCGCGCGCTCTCCGTCGGAATCAAGGTTGGCGTTCGGCTCGTCGAGCACGAGGATCCGGGGCGAGCCGTAGAAGGCGCGGGCAAGGCCGACACGCTGGCGCTGGCCGCCCGACAACTGATGCCCCGCCGGCCCGATCACGGTGTCGTAGCCTTTGGGAAGTCCGAGGATGAGGGCGTGCACATGGGCGTTGCGGGCTGCGGCGATCACCGCCTCGTCGGTACGGCCCGGGGAAAAGCGGGCGATATTGTCGGCCACCGTGCCCGGCAAGAGGTCCGCCTCCTGCGCGAGATAGCCGACGTGACGGCCAAGGCGCTCGCGGTCCCAGGTGCGGATGTCGGCGCCGTCGATGCGTATCGCGCCGCTGCTAAGCTCGAGGGTGCCGACGATCGCCCGCATCAACGTCGACTTGCCCGAGCCGGATGGCCCGATGATGGCGACGCACTCTCCAGCCGGAATGTCTGCCGAAATCCGGTTGAGGATCGGCGCCGGCGCGGCAGCCGCCGTCCCCCGCGGGGGAAAGACGACGGCCTGTTCGATGCGGATGCGGCCGGCAGGGGCGGGGAGATCGATCAGCGGGACGTCCGCAGGGCTCCGCGCCAGCGCGAGCTTCAGCCGGCTCCAGGCCTTGCGAGTGTCGATGAAGCCGCGCCAGCCGGCGATCACCTGGTCGATCGGCTGCAGGCCCCTTGCCGAGATCAGCGACGAGGCGAAGATCATGCCCGCCGTCATCTCGCCCATGAGAACGAGATAGCCGCCATAGCCGAGGATGGCGATCTGCAGGCCGAGACGCACGATGCGCGAGCCGCCGGCAAACGCGCCGTTGATCCGGTTCACGCGGTCTTGCGCCTGGAGCGAGACCGCCTCGCTGCGGCCCCAGGCGCCGACGACGTCGCTGGTCATGCCCATCGCCTTGATCGTCTCGGCGCTGCGGGCAAAGGCCTGCGCCGATAGCATCGCGTTCACCGAGGCGTCGCTGGCCTGAGAGGAGGCAGCCTGCGTGGCAGCCTGGTTGGCCCAGGCGATCAGCGCCAGCACCACCGCGCCGAGGGCGGTGAGCACGAAGAGATGCGGGTGGACGAGATAGAGGAGGAGGATGAACAGCGGCGCGAAGGGCAGGTCGAGATAGGCGAGAATGCCCTTGCCGGAAATGAAGCCGCGGACCGTGCCGAGGTCCCGCAGGGGCTGCACGTCGCCCAGCCGCGCGCGCGGCCCGTCCAGCGACGCGATCAGCGTATCGGCGCCCGCCTCCACCGCAAGGGCCGCGGCAAGACGGCTCGCCAGAATGCTGCGAATAGTGTCGACGACGCCGAGGAGGATCAGTGCGCTCGCCGCCAGCAGCGAGATGTAGATGAGCGTCTCGACCGAGCGGGAGGGCAGCACCCGGTCGTAGACCTGCAGCATGTAGAGCGGCTGCACCAGCATCAGCACGTCGACCACGAGGGTGAAGCCGAAAAGCCCGGCGAGTCCCTTCTGCACCTGCCGTCTGATGTGGCTCTCGGGCATCGCCGAGGAGGGCGCCGCAGGTCCCTGTTCCGGCGAAACAAGAAGGCTTCGCTTCGACTGGCGCGTCTCGCGCGGCATCGTCCCACCTGCGGTTCGACCTTCAAATGCTGACAGGCATGATCGACATGGGCCCCGGCCGCGAAACCCGAGAGCTTGCGGCCGGGATGCGCCCGTGCCGGTCATGCCGGGTGGGGGCGGATTACTCCGCGGCTTCCTGCATGGGAGCGATCCGGTCGTAGATGTCCTCGATCCGGATGATGTCGTCCTCGCCGAGATAGCTGCCGTGCTGGACCTCGACGATTTCGAGGAGCGAACTGCCTGCATTCTCCAGCCGGTGCACCGCGCCCAGCGGAATCTCGGCATGCTCGTTCGGCTGGAGGATGTAGATCGCGGCATCGACGGTGACGCGCGCGGTGCCGGTCACCACCACCCAGTGCTCGGCGCGGAACTGATGCTTCTGCAGCGAGAGCCGGCCACCGGGATAGACGGCGATCCGCTTCACCTGGAAATTGCTGCCGAGATCGCGCACCTCGTACCAGCCCCAGGGGCGGTGCACCCGCTGATGCGCCGATGCCTGCGGCACCGACCGGCGCTTCATGTCCTCGACCAGCAGCTTGACGTCGCCGGCCCGCTTGCGGTCGACCACCAGGACGGAGTCCGGCTCGACGATGACGACGAGATCCTTGGTTCCGACCACCGAGGTCAACTGGCCGCTGGAGCGGATGTAGCAGCCCTCGCTGCCGAGCACCTGGATGTCGCCGCGCAACGCGTTGCCGTGGTCGTCGCGCGGGGAGATTTCCCAGAGCGCGTCCCAGGTGCCGACATCCGACCAGCCCCAGGCCGAGCGCACCACGCTGGCGCGGTCGGTCTCTTCCATGACGGCGTAGTCGATCGAGATCTTTCGCGCCTGCTGGTAGGCGCTGCGGTCGAGCGCCAGGGCGCCGGACCGGTTGGTCCGGTCGGCGACGGCATGCTGCACAGCGGCGAAGTCCTGCGGCTGCAGCCGCGCATATTCGCTGATCAGCGTTTCCGGAAGGGTCAGGAAATTGCCGGAGTTCCAGAGGTAGCCGTTCTCGATGTAAGTCGTGGCGGTGGCCGCGTCCGGCTTCTCAATGAAGCGTTGCACCGGCGGCAGTCCGGGCGGGATCGCGGGACCCGGCTCGATGTAGCCGTAGCCGGTGGCCGGATGGGTCGGAGCGATGCCGAAAGTGACGATCCGCCCCTCCAACGCCGCGGCGCGGCCCGCGATCATGCTGGCGACGAAGGCCCGGCTGTCCTCGATGACGTGGTCCGAGGCCAGCACGGCAACGCAGCAGCCGGGGCTCTGCTCGGCGACCAGCAGGAGGCCGGCGAGGATAGCGGGGCCTGAATCGCGAGCCTCCGGCTCCAAGATGAGAGTCGCGTCCATGTCGATGGCGCGCAGCTGGCGCTCGACCTCGAAACGCTGGCTCTCGGCCGTGACGATGACCGGAAAGCCGAACACGGCATCGTCGGAAACCCGCAGCAAGGTTTGCTGGAAGGACGACAGTTCGCCGGTCAGCGGGATGAACTGCTTCGGCATGGAGTCGCGGGAGACCGGCCAGAGCCGGGTTCCGGAGCCTCCGCAGAGGATGAGGGGTCGGATGTCCGCAGTCATGCTGTTCGCTCCTGGTGAGAGAAAGGAAGAGGGGCTATCGGCGGGACTATTTCCGGCTGATGCGCTCGTGCCGCTGCGTGTCGGGAACCGCGTCGACGTCCGGGGTCGCGGGGATGAACGAAGAGGCATCGCCGGATGCGGGGTCTTGCGGCGGCGCCAGTTGCAGCGAACCGAGGCCCGCCGTCGCCGGCGCGGCGACGCCGCCAGTGCTGGCGCTTCCAGATCCCGCCTGGAGGATGTCGCCCGGCCAGAGCGCCGTCGTCATCGTCGCATCGAAGACGTCCATGCGCCCCTGGCGGTAGCGGGAAATCCGCAAGGTCAGCGCGCCTGCAGCCGATTGCGCGTCGAACGGCATCTGGTCGAGCTTGATCTGCCGCGCCTCGGTGACGAGGGGAAGCCCGCCTTCCGCTTCCGCCAGCTTTAGCTTGGTTTCCTGGAGGTCGGTCATCAGCCGGCTGCGATAGGAGGTGTCGAGTTCCGCGAGCTTAAGGTTGATTTCCGCCAGCGAGGACTTCGAGCGGGCGAGGTCGCTCATGATCCGCGACAGGTCCGAGCGGCTCTTCGACTTCTCGCGCTGGAGGTCGATGACCGAGGACTTCTTGGTCAACCCGTTGACCAGAAGGCCCTTGAAATCCTTGATCTGGACGTCGAGGTAGTCGATCTGCTCCTGCTGCAGTTCGCTTTGCTCCTGGAAGGCGGCGACGTCGCCTTCGACTTGCCGGCTCTGCTGTTGCAGCAGGCCGAGCTGACGGTTCTGCGAAGTCGACTGGAAGGCGAGGATTTCCCGCTCGCCCTCGATCAGCCGCCGCATCATGTCGGCATCGGCAATGCCGACATCGGGCGCCTCGATCGTCGCCGAACCGCCGAGCTGGGCGTCGAGACGCGCCTTGCGGGCGAGCTGTCCGAGATAGGCGAGCTTGAGACTCTTTAGACGCTCGTCGGTCTGGAGGAAATCCGAGCGCTGGGCGACCGTTTCGTTGGTCAGTCGCGCCATGCCGCCGGCCAGCGCCAGCGCCGTCTCGATCGTCATGCCGTCGATATAGGCGTAACGGCCCGGTGCCCGCACGCTGCCGACGATGGTCAGCGGCCGCAGTTCCGTAAGGCGGACGCTGATTACCGGATTTTGCAGATAGCCGCTGCCGAAGCGCTGGACGAGATCGGCCTGCAGACCTTCCGGCGTGAACTGGGTGACGTCGATCGGCCCGACCAGCGGTAAGGTGATCGTGCCCATCGGCTCGACGAGGTAAGTGCCGGAGATCTCGGTCTGGTCGAAGACGGTGATCGAGACCCGGTCGCCGGGCGCCAGCAGGTATGGCTCGGCTTCCGCAGGTTGCGCCTTGCCGGCTTGAACGGTGGCCGCTTGCGCACTGGCCTGCTCACCCGCCGCCTGTGCGGCATGGCCGTGGATGGGCCCGAGCACCATGGCGGTGGACAGCAGCCAAAGACCTGGCACCCGCCATCCACCACGACCACGCCTCAGCCACCTCTCGAGTATCGGCTTGTCCATCTGCGCCCCGCATCTGACTGATCGGTTGATTGATCAGTGCCGAGCGTAAGCAGTTTCCCAAGAAGGAAGGGAAACGATTGTGGCTACAGACGCCCTCCGCAAGGATTACTTCCTCCTGCCGTCGAAACCTTTCCGCGGAACGAATGATGTTTTGCTGCCAAGATGGCGAAAATTGCCGCCCAGCTTGCTCGGAGACGAGGCGGGAAGAGGGTTACTCCCGATCGCCCCGTCTCTTCGGCGCCGTCGCACTTTAGAGTTGCCGCGAGCAACAGGGTGCCGAACGATGTCTGCCGAGCCCAGCAAGAACCTTATCGAATTGGCGCGGGCTTTCGGCGGCGGCCGGTCCATGGTCGCCGCTGCGGACGCGTCGGAACGTGCGATCACCGTCGAGGTCGCGACGCCTGAACGGTTCCTCGCCGTGGAAGCGCAATTCCGCGACCTTGCCGGCCGGGCGCTGGCCGCCAATGCTTTCATGGAGCCGTCGCTGGTCGCCGCCGCGGCCGGCTGGCAGCGAGACCCGGTCTATGTGCTTCTGGCCTGGGCGGCCCCCTCTGGTCCCTCGCCGATGCGGTTGCTGGGGGCCTGGGCCTTCACCGCCTGCCGCGCGTCGCCGCTGCTTCCGATCAGCGTCCTGAAGACGCCGGTCCACGGTCATGCCGCGCTCGGAACGCCGGTGGTCGATGACGTCCGTTCGCTGGCCGTCGTCGATCGGCTGATCGCCGCCATCGCCGATGCGCCGCAGCTGCCGAAACTGCTGCAGATCCATGCGCTGCATCTGTCCGGCCCGCTCGGCGAGGTGATGCGGCAGGTGTTCCGGTCGCGGCGGATCCGCGTGCTCCTGATCGATTCCCGCCGGCGTCCCCGGCTCGATGCGCTGGCACGGCCGGCGCCTCTGTCGCGCAGCCGCAGCAAGGCGCTGCGGCAGAAACGCCGGCGGCTGGCAGAACAAGGCGAGGTTTGCTGTACGCACGCGGTGCACCCTGTGGCTTTCGGTGCGGTGCTCGAGGAGTTTCTGGCGCTGGAGGCCTCCGGCTGGAAAGGGCAGGGCGCCAGACGCGGGCGGGCGATCCTTCGGCATCGCGCCCTCAGTGGATTTTTCCGGGATGCGCTGACCGCCTTGTCCGCCCGGGGCCTTGCCGACATCGCCGTGCTCCGCAGTGCCGGGCGGCCGGTCGCCATGCAGGTGACGCTGACCTCCGGCCAGACCGCCTTCACCTGGAAAACGGCCTATGACGAGGCGTTCAAGCCCTGCGGCCCCGGCCTCCTGCTGCTTGAGGAGGTGACGGCACTCTTTATTGACGACATCCGCATCGAGTCTGCCGATTCCTGCAATCACCGGGACGATGGCTACATGGCGGAGTTCTGGAGCGGGCGGCTGGATGTGGCCGACGCCGTTCTCGACGTCCGCACCGGGGTTTCCGCGGGCTTCTGTCTTCTGGGCTCCACCGCGTATCTAGCCTTTCAGGCAAAGCACCGGGCGAGGTCGACGATGGCCGCCTGGCGCGCCCGTCCGCCGTGGCGGCGGGGTCTGGAGGCGGCCCGCCGAAAGCTGCGAGATTGGCGCGACGGCGGCAAGCCGAGCGTCGCTCGCAAGGGCGAAGGCGGTCAGGTCCGATGAGTGTCGGTCATTGGCAAGGCGACCGGATGGGCGGCATTTCGGTTGATCCGCAAGCCGCGGCGCATGCCTTGGACCTTCGTGCGACCACGGCTGCGACCGTCGAGGGTCGGGCGCTCTCGGTATCGGTCGTCGATGCCACGCAGTTTGCGGCTCATGCCGGCGAATGGCAGTGCCTCTGCCGGCGCGCCGCTGTCGCCAACGTCTTCATGGACCCGGCCGTGGCGCTGGGCGTCGAGGCCGCCTCGTCGCTGTCCTTGCGCGTGCTCCTCGTATGGCATGCCGCGACGGCGTCGGAGCCCGAGCCCTTCCTGGTCGGCGCATGGCTCGGGGCGTTGCGCGCCAGCCGGCTGACCTCGCCGTTCCGGGGCTTCGTCAGCCCGACGACGCCGGTGGCCTATCTCGGGACGCCAGTCGTCGACGCGGCGTTCGCCGAGCCGGTGTTCTCTCTTCTGCTTGCCGAACTGCGCGACAACCCGGGGCTTCCGGGCTTTGCCGAGATCGGCGATTTCAGCGCCGGGCTGGTCCCCGCGCTCACCGCGGCGCTTGAGCGGCACAAGATGCCCTGTGCCATCGTCGAGAGACGGCGCCGGGCACATCTCCTTCCCAAGCCAGATCCCGAAGGGTTCTGGGCGAAGACCGGGTCGCGGGCTCATATCAAGAACCTCGCCCGTCAGCGGCGAAAGCTCGGGGAGATGGGCCACCTCGAATTCGCGGCGGGCGTCAGCGTCGCTGAGATCGAGCGGCAGCTGGAAGAGTTTCTGGTGATCGAGGCTTCCGGCTGGAAAGGCTCGCGCGGCAGCGCGCTGGCGTCGAATGCCGAAACGGCCGCGACGGTTCGAAAAATGATCCAGGGTCTTGCCCTGCGCGATGGGGTGAGGATCCACGCGTTGCGGGTCGACGGCAGGCCAGTGGTGATGAGCGTCCTGCTCTGCGCCGGACGGGAAGCCTTCACCTGGCGGATTGCCTTCGACGAGAGCTATCGGCGTTACTCCCCGGGGATCCAGTTGCTCGAAGACCTGACGCTGGAGCTTCTGCGCGACCCCGGCGTCGAGCGCACCGATTCCTGTAACCACCGCGATACGGGTTTTCAGGCCGAGCGCTGGTCCGAGCGGCACGAGCTCGTCGATATCCTGATTGGCACCCGTCGGCACTCGGCGGTGGTGGTGTGGTGCCTTGCCGCCCGTGAGCGCTTCCTCCGCCGCGCCAAGGACTTGGCGCGGCATGCCTTCCAAGCGGCCCGTCATCGACTGGTGTCGGGGAAGGAGAAGCCGAAAGGGTGAGGGGGCGGCAGCGGATGCGATGGCGCGACCGCCGCGAATCGCACCGCATCCGGCGGGCCCTTGCGGTCGCGCCGGATGCGGTGGGACAGATGCCCTTTGGCTTGGCTACTCCGCGGCGATCGGCTGCTGCAGGCTGTCGGCCAGCGTGGTCTCGGGCGGAAGGGGTGTGTGGCCGAGGCCGAGATACTCGTAGCCCAGCGCTCTCAGCAACGTGCCGTCGAGATGGTTGCGCAAGTCGATGACGAGGGGCCGTGCCATCGTCTGACGTAGTTCTGCCCATGGCAGCTGCGCGTAGTCGGCCCATTCGGTGAGGAGCACGACGGCGTCGGCGTCGAGCAGCGCCTCTTCGGCCGTGCCGGCCATCTCGACATCGGGCAGCAGGTGGGCGAAATTGGCCATCGCCGCGGGATCGTGGGCGACGACCTCGGCGCCGGCGTCGATCAGGCCGTCGATCACCGTGATCGCCGGCGCCTCGCGCACGTCGTCCGTGCCGGCCTTGAAGCTGAGACCGAGCGCCGCGATCCGCAGATGGCGGACATCGCCGTCCAGCCGATCAATGATGCGGTTGACCATGGCCAGTTTCTGCCGCTCGTTCGAGAGGATCACTGCCTCAGCGATCGGCATGGAATTGCCGGCGTCGCTCGCCGTGCGCACCAGCGCGCGCAGATCCTTGGGAAAGCACGATCCGCCGAAGCCCGGCCCGGCTTTCAGGCCGGCGGCACCGATCCGCTTGTCGAGCCCGACGCCGATGGCGAGATCCTCCACGTCGGCACCGACCTTCTCGCACAGCAGCGCGAACTCGTTGATGAGGCCAATCTTCGTGGCGAGAAAGATGTTCGACGCATACTTGATCATCTCCGACGTTTCGATCGCATCGAACGCCAGCAGGCGGTGGCCGCGCAAGGTTAGGGGCGCGTAGACCCGGCGCATCAGTGCCAGCCCCTCCGGCGAACCCGAGCCGATGACGATCCTGTCCGGCACCAGGAAATCCATCATGGCGCAACCTTCGCGCAGGAACTCCGGATTGGACACGATCGCAAAGCGCTCACGTGGCAAGTGGGCGGCAACCAGGGCGTCGAGGCTGGCGCAGGTGCCGACCGGCACGGTCGACTTGATCACCATCGCGACGAAGCCGTCCGCACCGCTCTCCGCCCGGCAGCGCGCGGCGTTCTGGACGGCGGCAACCAGTGGGCCGATCTCGGCATTCGGCCCACCGGCGGCGGTCGGGGTGCCGATGGCAAAGAACAGCGCCAGCGTCTCGCTGGCCATTGCCTCGGCGAAGTCGACACTGAAGCTCAGCCGTCCCTCGGCCATGTTGCGGGCGACGAGCTGGTCGAGCCCGGGCTCGTAGATCGGGATGTCGCCCGCTTGGAGCCGCGCAATTTTCTGAGCATTGGTATCGACGCACAGCACGCTGTGCCCGAGTTCGGCGAGGCAAGCTCCGGTCACGAGGCCGACATAGCCCGTTCCGATAACGCAAATTTTCAGCATATGGCCTCCGGAGGAAGAAACGGTTGGCGAGATCGCTTATCGTCGTCGCCGCGTCAGCGTGCACCGCGGGCGGAAAGCACCGCAGGCAAGGTGCGGAGCAGGATGACGAGATCGAGGCTCAGGCAGCGGTCGCGGATGTAGGTCTTGTCCCAGCTCTCCTGGTCGGAGAGGTCGCCATCGCTGCGGGACTGGATCTGCCAGAGCCCGGTGAGGCCCGGCAGCACGCTGCAGCGCAGCTGGCGGAATTCCGCGCTGAAACTGTCGAGATGATAGGACGGGAAGGGGCGCGGGCCGACCAGGCTCATTTCGCCGCAGAGGATGTTCCAGAGCTGCGGCAGTTCGTCGAGGCTGCTGCGGCGGATGAAGTTTCCGATCCAGGGCAGAATGCGCGGATCGTCCTTCAGTTTGAAGCAGCGCTGCCATTCGGCAGCGGCTGCGGGGTTTTCGTTGAGATGGCGCGCCAGACGGCTGTCGGCGTCGATGAACATGCTGCGCAGCTTCCAGACTCGGAAGGGGACGCCGTGCCGTCCGACGCGCGTCTGGGCGTAGAAGGGGGAGTGGCGGTCGACGCTCCAGATCGCGGCGGCGAGGACGAGGATGAACGGCAGCGCGGCGAGAAGCAGCGCGCCGGCGACGAGGAAATCGAACACCGATTTCGCCAGCGGGCCAAGCGCGAGGGCGCCACGCCGCGCTGCCCCCGTCGCCTCGGCCAGCACCATGGTGGCGGCCGGCGGTTCCAGGCCGATGCTGTTCGGCGCGCCCCCCAGCCGGAGACCGGGCCGTTCGGCGCTGATGTCGATTTCGGGATCGGCAAGCGACATGACGTAACTCCACCTTGCGTCGTGCCGGCTGGCACGACGTTTTCATGGAAGGGGTCGAGAAGGCTGGGGGAAAACCAGGCGTGTCGCCGGAGCGGTAACCCGGCGACGTCGCTGGCGGGGCGGTCAGCGCGGGGCGGCGACCGCCGACAGCGGGGCGTGGTGTCCCCCGGCGTGCTGCAACTGCTTCTCGATCCAGCGGTAGGTCGGGACGATGCCGGCATGGAGGCCGATGGTGGGTTCCCAGCCCAGCACGTTGCGCAGCCGCGTGTTGTCGCTGTTGCGCCCGCGAACGCCCTGTGGCCTCGACAGCTCGTGGCGCTTGACGAGTTGTTTGCCGGCCGCGGCGGAGACGATGTCGACGAGATCGTTGATGGTGACGAGCTCATCCGTGCCGAGGTTCAGCGGTTGCGAATAGTCGGAGCGCATGAGCCGCACCAGGCCTTCGACGCAATCGTCGATGTACATGAACGAGCGGGTCTGTTGGCCATCGCCCCAAATCTCGATCTCGTCTCCGTTGCGGGCCTTCGCCACCTTGCGGGCGATCGCCGCCGGTGCCTTCTCGCGGCCGCCGTCATAAGTGCCGAGCGGACCGTAGACGTTGTGAAAGCGCACGACACGGGTCTCGAAACCGTAGTCCTGCGTGTAGTATTCACAAAGTTTCTCAGTGTAGAGCTTCTCCAGGCCGTAGCCCTCCTCGGGCGCCGCCGGAAAAGCGTCTTCCTCGCGCAGCGGCACGACGTCGGGATTGTGCTGCAGGTGCGAAGGATAGACGCAAGCCGAGGAAGAGTAGAGGAAGCGCTTAACCCCAGCCTTGTGCGCCGCCTCGATCATGCCGATGTCCATGCGGGTGTTGTTGAGGGTGATCTCGGCATGCGACTGGCTGATGTAGCCGATGCCGCCCATGTCGGCCGCGAGGTGGTAGACCTCGTCCATTCCCGCCGTGGCCGCCGCGCAGTTGTCGCGTTCCCGCAGGTCGACTTTCAGGAATTCATCGGCGCGGCTGGCGCCGTATTCCGGCATCTTGATGTCGGCAGCGCGGACCCAGTGTCCCATCTCCTTCAACCGGGAGGTCAGGTGATGGGCGATGAAGCCACCGGCTCCGGTGACCAGGATCTTCTTCTCTCGATTGCGTTCCAGCATCGTTCTTTCCCTTCGTTGACGATGCGCCAACGCTGCGTCTCCGTCGGGCGGAATGTAAGATCCCCAAAGGTGATAGCTCTCTTTACCGGTGAAGAGGTTCGTTTACCTGAGCGATAGTCTCGGGCGACTGTCCTGATTATTTGATGCAGGACGAAGGAAGAGCGCTCGTTTCGAAACAGATAGTTGCCGACATCGTATGATGACATTCGCTAGCCAATCGGATTGCTCACATTGCGCTGCAGCATTCGCATTGACCCTGCTTCCGGCCTGATGATCATCTGACGCCAGTCCCCTCCGGCGCAGGACTGGCCTAGCGTGGCTTTCACCACCGGAGCGGATGAAGATTCACCCTGAGGAACGCGCGATGAACAGGATACTTGTTACTGGCGGATCAGGCTTTGTCGGCGCCAACCTTTGTGAGTTTTTGTTGAGATATGGTCACGAAGTGATTTGCCTCGACAATTTCTCGACGTCGAGCCGCGAGAACATCGCGCATCTGGAGCCACATCCGCGGTTTCATGTGATCGTCGGCGACGTGCGCTCGGCCATTCGGCTCGAGGCAACGCAAATCTACCATCTGGCCTGTCCGGCTTCGCCCCCCAAATACCAGGCGGACCCGGTCTTCACCATGGAAACGTCGGTTCTCGGTGCCATCAACGTCCTGGAAATGGCGCGGCGAACCGGGGCGCGGGCCTTGATGGCCTCGACCAGCGAGATCTATGGAGAGCCGGAGATCTCGCCGCAGCCCGAGACCTACCGCGGCAACGTCAACTGCTGGGGCCCCCGCGCCTGCTACGACGAAGGCAAGCGCAGCGCCGAGGCCCTGTTTTACGACTACCGTCACCAGTACGGCGTCGATGTGCGGGTGGCCCGGATCTTCAACACCTATGGCCCTCGCATGGCCCCGGCCGACGGGCGGGTGGTGTCGAACCTCATCGTCCAGGCGCTGAGTGGCGAGCCGATGACCGTCTACGGGGATGGCAGCCAGACGCGGTCGCTGTGCTATGTCGACGATCTCGTGCTCGGGCTGTACCGCCTGATGAACCGACCGGGCTTGCCCGGGCCGGTCAATCTCGGCAACGAGCACGAAAGCCGGGTCCTCGACGTCGCAGAAGAGATCCGTTCGCTCGTCGGCCATGCCTCGACCATCTCCTTCCGGCCGCTGCCGGTGGATGATCCGACGCACCGCCGCCCCGACATCTCGCTGGCCCGCCAGCATCTCGACTGGGAGCCGATGGTGCCACTGGCGGAAGGCCTGCGCCGAACAGTCCAGTACTTCGCCGAGCTGCTCCGCTCGGACCTTGCCGTCAGCGGCGCCGTTGCCGAAGCGGCAGAGTGATGGGAGCGCTGCAGGCGTCTTGCGAAATTCCTCAGCGAGGGGTTGAGAGGTCATGACCATTCAAGAACGCGTGCACGCTGGTCGACCGATGGCCTTCTTGGCAAAACCACCGAGTTTCAAGGTGCTTGGCGTGCCGATCAGCGCGATCGATCCGCGCAAGGCCATCGAGGCGATCGAGGCCTGGATCGAGGCGCGCGATCCAACCTTTGTCTGCATCACCGGCGTGCACGGCGTCATTGAGTGCGGACGCGACGAAGCGCTGCGCCGTATCCATGAGGAGGCGGGCATGGTGACGCCGGACGGCATGCCCCTCGTCTGGGTCGCGCATTCACGCGGCCTTTCGGCCGTGCAGCGGGTCTACGGACCTGAACTGATGCTGAAGCTCAGCGCGCGTGCCGCCACGACCGGTCATCGGCATTTCTACTATGGCGGCGCCGAGGGGGTTGCCGACGAGTTGAAGCAACGGCTGCAGGCGTTGATTCCGGGCCTGCAGGTGGTGGGCACGCTGACGCCGCCGTTCCGGGCGATGACCCCTGAGGAGGACGCGGCGACGGTGGAGCGTATCAACCAGGCGCGGCCGGACATCCTTTGGGTCGGCCTCAGCACGCCGAAGCAGGAGCGCTGGATGAGCAGCCATCGCAGCCGCCTCGAGGTGCCGGTCATGATCGGCGTCGGCGCCGCCTTCGATTTCCTGTCCGGCCGTAAGCGTCAGGCACCGCATTGGATGCGCAGATCGGGGCTGGAATGGCTGTTCCGTCTTCTCAGCGAACCGAGGCGCCTCTATCGGCGATACCTCGTGATCATCCCGACATTCATGTTCAGGATTTTATTCGATAAGCGCTGATTACAATGTCAGAACTACAAATGTTTGGCTTGTTTGTTTGCCACCAAAATAGATGATGACTGCGCAGTAGCATTCAATGAGCACCATAAGTCATCCTTTGATTGGCAGTGTGCCGGCTGATCAAGCCGCATAAAAATTTCCCAACCTTCGGATTGGCAAAATGATCGGCGAATAAAACGCCAATGAAAATAGGCAGTGCATGTATACAGAATAGCGCTGAAATTAAATGGGGGTATGAAATGCGTGGGCGTGCAGGGATCATCATCTGTGACAAGAGCCGATTGTTCCGGGAGGGGCTGGTATCACTCCTGAAAGAGTCTCAGTTCAAGATTCAGTCTGTCTGCACGGATTTGGAGGAAGTGCAGCAGCTTCAGACGAGGTCAACGAAGGGGATGACATTCCTGCTAGGCGCCAATTCTGCTGCCGAGTTCGATCTGCTGGAGGTCGCCAACCTCAAGCAGACCTATCCCGGCAGTCATGTCGTTCTGCTTATCAATTCCTGTTCGGAGGAGCAGCGCTGGCAGGCGGCGCATTACGGCATTGATGGCGTGCTGCTGAAGTCGATCTCGACCGAGGTGCTGTGCCTCAGCCTGGAACTTGTGCTGAAGAGCCAGAGCGTCTTCATCGTCAACGCCGATTCCGGTGCCGAAGAGCCGCCGCGGCGCGTTGAGATCGAGGCGGCGATCCCGGTAGCGCCGGGGGAGGGGGATGGCACGCCGGCAGACAAGAATGCCGACCGATGGACGCTTGCGCCCGCAAGCCCTGTGCCGGCCCCCGTCCACGCCGCACCGACCATGATCTCCTCGCGCCGAGAGGGGCTGTCCGATCGCGAGCTCGAAATCCTCGATTGTCTGGTCAACGGGCATTCCAACAAGCTGATCGCCCGCCGTTGCAACATCACCGAGGCGACCGTGAAGGTGCATCTCAAGGCGATCTTGCGCAAGATCAGCGTCGCCAACCGTACCCAGGCCGCGGTGTGGGCGATCAATAAGATGCACCGTTCGTCGGCGCAGATCGATGCGCCGGTCGCCTTGAATATCGATCGCGGCCATCTGGCGGCCGTGCCGCCGTCGACCACCACCGTCGAGGCTGACGATGGCGATAGCGGGGCCGAAGAGGCTGTCGATCCTCCTGTCGCTTTGGCGCTGGTTCATAGCCGCGCGGGTGATGTGCGGTTGGGGACCGTCTAGGAGTCCGCGCGGCCTGACTGGATAACAACGGGACGCTCTCCTCCTTCGATCGGTCTGTTTTACTTTGAGGGAAGCGTGTTCGTTACATCGGTAAAAATAGCCCAGGGCGCGAATGGCCTGGGCTCGCCGCTGTCTCCACTGCCCCGCCATATAGACCGCCTGTTCCGTGCGACGAAAGTCACGGCCTGTTGCGGACGCGAGATGACCATGCACTGTCGACGTCTTAGGCATCGTTCAGGGTAGGGCCCGCTTTAGGACAAGGCCGCCCGGAAGGATGCGCTCGCCCACTCCGCCGTTACTCCTGTCGCATCCATGCCGGGCACGCCGGCAGGAGGAGGGCGTGCCCTTGCTTGCGGATCGGTTATCTTCGAGGCCCGCTCTAAATATAGCCGGTCCAAACTCTATTAACACTTTGTTACATTACGATGAACGATGGTGTTAAGACCGTTTCTACATTGACCTCAGAACTAGAAATACTGGATCGTGCGCTGGTTCGGGCCAGCATGCGCTGGCGGCCGGGCACAATGTCCGCCATCGCGCCCGGCTCCTCAAAGACCTAGCTCGCGCGATGACTTCGTCTGAGGCCAACGCGATGAGCAGTTTGAAATTTGGAACCAGTGGGTTGCGCGGGCTCGTGTCCGACTTGGCGGGATGGCCGAGCTACGCCTACGTGCTGGCCTTTCTCCGGCATCTCGACAGAACCGAGAGGCCGGACGCGAAACGCGTGGTGCTGTTCGGTCGCGACCTGCGGGCCAGCAGCCCGGACATCGTCGGCAACTGCCTGGCGTCGGCGCTGCACGCCGGGTACGAGGCGATCGACTGCGGCGCGCTGCCGACACCGGCTTTAGCTTTGGCGGCGCTCGAAAATGGCTGTCCGGCGGTGATGGTCACCGGAAGCCATATCCCCGACGATCGAAACGGCCTGAAGTTCTATCGCCGGGATGGCGAGATCACCAAGGCTGATGAAGAGGGCATCCATGCCCAGTTCGAAGCGATCACCAGCGGCGGCGGGCCGATCCGCTTGCTGCGCAGCGTCGGGCCGCTGGAACGCAACACCGAGTGCATCGCGCGATACCGCAAGCGCTACCTCGATTTCTTTCCTGGCAATTGCCTGTCAGGCCTGCAGGTGGGCGTGTTCACCCACAGCTCTGTTGCCCGTGACATTCTCCTCGACGTGCTCGTTGCCCTCGGCGCTGCCGTGGAGGAGCTCGGCCGCTCCGAAATGTTTATACCCGTCGATACCGAAGCGCATCGGCCGGAGGACCTTGCCCAGCTCGGCGCCTGGGGGCGTCGCAATCGCTATGATGCGATCGTCTCAACCGATGGCGACGCCGATCGGCCGCTGGTCGCCGACGAAAGCGGGGTGGTGATCCGCGGCGACTTGCTCGGCCTTATCACCGCCCGGCATCTCGGCCTTCGCACCCTCGTCACCCCCGTCACCTCGAGCACCGCCGTCGAGACATCGGGCATCGGCCAGTCGGTGATCCGCACCAAGGTCGGCTCGCCCTTCGTAATTCAGGGGATGGTCGAAGCCGCCGCCCGCGGCGATGCCGGCATTGGCGGCTTCGAGGCGAATGGCGGCTTCCTGCACCTGAAGGACATTCACTGGCAGGGCCGCACCTTGAGGGCGCTGCCGACACGCGATGCCTTGCTGCCCATTCTGGCAAGCCTTGCCGAAGCGCGCGCGCTGGAAGTGCCGCTGAGCGCGTTGATTGCCCAGCTGCACGCCGGATACGCCGCGGCGCACCGGCTGCAGAACGTTCACGCGAGTCAAAGCTTCATGTTCATGCAGAAGCTCGCGACCGACGCCTTTTTTCTCGGCGAGTTCTTCGCCCCGATCGGCACGCTGGCCAGCATCAACGTGATCGATGGCTTCAAAGCCACCTTCGCCAGCGGCTGCTCGGTGCACTTCCGTCCTTCCGGCAACGCGCCGGAGCTTCGGTGCTACGTCGAGGCCGGCTCGCAGGCCGACGCCGATCAGTTGCTGCGCTGGAGCCTTGCCCAGGCGCGGGATCACATCAGCGGTCTGTCGCGGCTACAGACAGCGTGATGAAGGCGGCCGGCCCGCGGCTTTTCCATGGCCGGCCGCCGGTGCTCACGCGAAGGCGAAGTCGTTCGCGTGCAGGTCGGCGATGCTTGCCTCGTTGATCAGCAGATGGCTGCTGCCGAACTCGATCATCACGTCTTCGCCGGAAGGGCTGGCGGCATCCAGCACATCGTCGAACGATCCGAAGAAATCCGCCGGCAGGACGATCTGGTCATGCTGCTGGCCGCCAAGGCTCATGTCCTCGATCGAGTCGGTGCTGCCGTCATCGTTGAAAACGAAGATGTCGGCCCCGGCGCCACCGAACAACAGCTCGTTGCCGGTGCCGGCATGGATCGTGTCATTGCCGCCCATCGCATGAATCTCCAGCGCGCCGGCTTGGCCGGTGAGAACATCTGCTGAAGCGCTGCCGACGATGTCCGACCCGTCCGTGCTGACGTTAGGGGCGGGCTGGGGCGCTGTGTCAACGGCCGGTGCCTCGGTAACAATCGGTGCTGCGGGAGCCGCCGGCGCCGCAGAAACCGGCGTCGCCGCACCGGAACCGGTCGCTGTCGAACCGTCCCCGGTCAGCCAGGCCGACGTATCGGGGGGCGTCGCCGAGCTGAGGGTCGAGCCGTTGTCCTGATCGGTATCGGACTGATAGGCGGCCCAGGTGTCGCCGCTTGGCAGATCGCCCCACCACCAGTGGTTTCCGCCGTCCATGAAGTACTGGTTGTCGCTGAAGACATTGCCGCCGTTGAGGAGGCCCGCTTCGTTGAAGTCGGCAACGGCGCCGGACCGGCCGTCGCCGCCGGTCGAGACGAGCACGTTGTCGTGCACGGTGTTGCCGGTGGTGGTGTACGCGCCATAGGCCCCGCTGCCGCGATCCTGCTGGATCAGACCGATGCCGTTGAGCCCGTCCGACATGTCGATCTTGTTGCCGTAGACATCGACATTCTGCGCGTTCTGCAGCTGGATCGCCGCTCCCCACAGCCAGTCGCCCTGCGCCGCCTCGCCATTGCCGGCAAAGGTGTTGTTGCGGATTACCGCGTCGTAGGAGATCTCGTGGTTGATGCCGCCGCCGTCATTGTTGACGACCAGATTGCCCTCGTAGAGCGTGTCGATGTTGTCGACGTCGGTCCACAGGCCGAAGCCGTGATTGTCGTGGCTGTAATTGTCGCGGACGACGAGGTTGGTGGTCTGCGCAAACTTGCTGCCGCCGCCTTCCCAGAAGGGGTCGATGCCGGACCAGCCGCCATTCGCGCCGATGTCGTTGCCCTCGACGAGGATGTTGGCGCCGTTGCCGCCGATGCCCATCTGGCCATTGTCGTGCACATTGTTGCCGATGATCTTGCCGCCGTCCTGAACGGTGATGCCGACGCCGTAGTTCAGCTTCACCTCGTTGTTCTCGACGGTCCAGTTCTCGCCGCCCTGGATGGCGCCGTGCTGGGTCGGTGCATTGAAGTGCTGGATGACGAGGTTGGAGATCGTCACGCCGCTGGCATCAGACTCGAAAGCAGCGCTCGCAATGCCGGCCTCGACGGTGTGTCCGGCCGGGTTGTCCGCAAGGTAGATCTTGTCCGCGGCGTAGTCGAAATAGAAGCTGCCGGGCTTAACCGCGTCCAGACTGGAAACGGGTTTCAGGGGATGGCCGTCAACGAAGACGGTTTCAGGAAAGCCGCCGCGCTCGGCAACAGCCTCGCTTGTGGCGATGCGCAGGCCCTCCTGGGTCTGGCCGGACGCGACATAGAGCGAGCCTTGCTGGGTGAAGCTGGTGAGGACCGCTCCGCCATCGAGGACGGCGCCTTGCTGGCCGATAAACGTCTGGCCATCCTTCGGATCCAATGGCTGCGTGAGGCGGTGGACACCTTCTTCGAAGACAAAAACCGCATTGGGTGCCGCATTCCCAACTATACTTTGATAGTTGTCACCAACCGAAATTTGAATCGCGCCGTTGGGAATTTCGACAGACGTCGGTCCGCTTCGAAGTGTATTGGTTGCTGGCATTTAAATCACTTTGAATGTTGAACACCAGGTCAAAGTGATTTCAGAAATAGTCAGGAATGTGTCTCCCCGCCATAATCGCGGCCAGGTTGTATGAAGGGGGCTTGGAATTCAAGGTAGACATCTTGCAACGCACTTTCCACTTCGCGTCGCCCATGCGTTCGGGTTCAGTCGTCGGTTGCAGAGATGAGGTGCTTAACGAGTTTTGACCACTTTTGAGGTTTGCCGCATCCGTTCGGCGAAAGCGATCGGCTGACATCAGTTTCCGAGCCAGTCTATTCGAGCGGAGAGCTTGAAAATCATACTTATTATATCGTTAAATTTAGTAAAAAACATTCAATATTATTAAGTTGTTGGTTCGAAATATTTCTGCTTTGTTTTTGAATAGGAGAGCCTTGGATTGAATTGGAGGGCATGGGCGGTGTCGTCAGGAATGAAAGAGTTGGCTAATACACTATCCTCGAAAGAGTCCGCCTTTCGCCGCGATGGCGAATGCGCAAGGCGTCGCGCGTCCGCGATCGCCAAGGCTCGTCCGCTTCAGCGTTTGATGGGCGTTGCAATCGGCGGCCGCTGCGGAACGGCAGATCTGGCTGGCTCCCTCTTTTTTGATGTGGGGGCAGGTCCGTACAACGCCTACTGCAATGCACAGTCTTCGCATCATCTTCGACGAAGGCTGCTCGTCTAGCTCTCGCTCCCGGCGCAGAAGAGGCTCCACAGTTCTCTTCCCACCGTTGCGAGTCAAATAAACATGAGGTTTTGCAGCAGGATTTCATCGCTCTGATGCCGGAAGACATTGCCTTCAGAGTGTGCAAAGTATGAACTGGAAAAAGAAAATAATGATTTTGTACAAACGACGATTGCAATAGAAGAAAACACAATCTCTAGAACATAATATTTGTAAACAACACTGCGTATGCAAGGAAGGAGCAGAAACGGGTTCGGCGATAGGGTGAAAGGTATCGAACGTACTGTAAGGAAGATAGCGAACTACATAAGTGATGGGATTGAGATGAACCAGGTGGTTAACGGAGTGATGAGTCTCCATGAT